>NZ_LSSV01000093.1:0-150285 GCF_001658045.1 Dietzia sp. 111N12-1
GGGCACCCCGTGCTTGAGCCGCTCGATGAGCTCCGAACACGCCGCGAACGCCTCGGCCCGATGCGGAGCCACGGCGACCACCACCACCGCGACCTCGCCCACCGGCAGCACACCCACGCGGTGGACGGCCGAGACGCGGACCGTACGCCCGGAATCGGACGCCGAGGTGTGCTCGACCGCGACCTCGTCGCAGAGCCGGGCGAGAGTGTCCCGGGCCGTGGGGGGAGCGGAGTGTGACCTCGAGCTGCTCGAGAGCCGTACCCTCGACGGCCGGATCCAGGAGCTGATCTACCGGCCCACCCTGCACGCCCCACCCGGCTGACCACCCTGAAATGCAGACCAGGTCAGTGGCTCGGAAGCCACTGACCTGGTTGCTGAGCTCCCCCAATTGGACTCGAACCAATAACCCTTCGATTAACAGTCGAATGCTCTGCCAATTGAGCTATGGGGGATCACTGCTGGCGCCCGGCGGTGATGCCGGATACCGAGAACTCACCTTAGTGCGCCGCAGGCCGACGAACCAAATCGGCTGGTCAGGCGATATCCGGAGTAGCGCCGACCGCCTGGTTCAACAGGCCGCGCCGGTACTCCTCCAGAGCCACCAGATCACCGAACAACGCGGAATAACCCTCCGGGTCCTCGGCGGGGCTCATCCGCTGCACCTTGGACTTGAGGTCCGCGATCTGACCCGAGACCCACACCTCCTGCAGACGCGCCAGGACACCGGAGATGTAGCGGGGCAACGCCTCCTCGGACACGCGCAGCGTCTCCACCGCGAGGCTCCCGACCAGTCGGCGCAGCCCGTCGTCGCCCAGCCCCTCGGAGACCTCGGAGACCCAGTTCGCGCCGCTCTTGCCGGCCGCGCACCCCCCAGCCTTCGACAGCGCCTGCGCGATCGTGGCATAGGCGGGGTGGGTGTAGCACTCCTCCGGCAGCGAGTCGAAGAGCGGCCCGGCCAGCCCCGGGTACTGCAGGGCCGCCTTCACGGCCTCCCGCTGGGGCCACAGCACCGGGTCCGCGGCGGCGGGGATGGGCACGCCCGCCGGCACCTCCGGCGTCTGCGGAGCTGCGCGGCCGCCGGCCTCGTCGTCGTCGTATCCCCCACGTCCACGACCCGCGCCGCCCCCACGCTCGGCGGTGTCCCACCCCGGTCGGGCTCCCCCGCCCGGTCCACCGGGGGCACGCTTGCGCAACCCGGGACCCGACCCTGCCGACCGCGCGCGGCCCTTCTTGCGCGCCTCCTCGCGGACGCGGCGCACCACCGTCGCCGGGTCGTCCCAGCCGACCCAGCCGGCGAGCTGGCGAGCGTACTCGTCACGCAGCGTCGAATCGCGGATGTCCGCCACCACCGGCACCGTGCGACGCAGTGCCTCCACACGCCCCTCGGCGTGGTCGAGGTCGTAGTCCTCGAGCATCGAGCGGATCGCGAACTCGAACATCGGCACCCGCGCGGACACGAGATCCCGCACCGCCGCGTCGCCCTTGTTCTGACGCAGGTCGCACGGATCCGTCCCCGGCGGGGCCACCGCCACGAACGTCCGGCCGGAGAACTGCTGATCCCCCGAGAACGCCCGGAGCGCGGCCTTCTTGCCGGCCTCGTCACCGTCGAAGGTGTAGATGATCTCGCCGCGGAAGTAGTTGTCGTCCAACATCAGGCGCCTCAGCGTCGACAGGTGGTCCTCGCCGAACGCGGTGCCACACGCGGCGACCGCGGTCGTGACGCCGGCCGCGTGCATGGCCATGACGTCAGTGTACCCCTCGACCACGACCGCGCGGCGCTGCGAGGCGATCTCCCGCTTGGACAGGTCCAGACCGAAAAGCACCTGCGACTTCTTGTAGAGCATCGTCTCGGGCGTGTTCATGTACTTGCCCAGCGTGTCGTCCTCGAACAGCTTGCGCGCGCCGAACCCGATCACCTCACCGCCGAGATTGCGGATGGGCCACAGCAACCGGCGGTGGAAACGGTCGATGAGGGTGCCACGCGAACTCGTCTTGGACAGCCCGGCCGCCTCCAGCTCCTTGGGCTCGAACCCCTGGCGCATGAGGTGCTTGCTCATGGTGTCCCAGCCGGCGGGCGCGTATCCACAGCCGAAGTGCTGGGCCTGGGTCATGTCGAACCCGCGGTCGGTGAGGAAGGTGCGCGCCGTCTCCGCCTCCGGGTCCTGCGCCAACCGCTCGGCGTAGAACTTCTGCGCGGCCGCGTTGGCCTGCGCCAGCCGGGACCGCGTGCCGCGATCGCGCTGGATGACCTGCCCGCCACCCTCGTAGGAGATGCGGTAGCCCAGCCGGTCGGCCAGCTGCTCCACCGCCTCGACGAAGCTGATGTGCTCCATCTTCATGAGGAACGCGAAGACGTCGCCACCCTCACCCGTCGAGAAACAGTGGAAGTAGCCGTGCTGCGGACGCACGTGGAACGAGGGGGTCTTCTCGTCCTTGAACGGGGACAGCCCCTTGAGCGAGTCCGCGCCACCTGGTTTGAGCGCGACGTACTCGCCGACGATCTCCTCGATACGGGTGCGTTCGCGGATCGCGGCGATGTCCTGCTCCGGAATCCGCCCTGCCATGACGCCCAGAGTAGCCGCCTCCGGCGAGGACCGGCGTGCCCCCTGTTCGGGGCCGATACGCTGGGGCCATGATCGCCGCCCAACTCCCGCCCGCCGCCGCCCGGCGACCCCGTTCCCGGTTCAGCCAGGCCCCGGTGACAGCGCTCGCGACGGTGGTCGCGTTCCTGGCCTTCGCGCTGGTGTGGGCCGCCCCCGGCGCCTCCGCCGAGCCCCCGTCGAACCTGCAGCAGCAGCTCACCGACTCCGCGGGGGTCCTCGGCGGCGACACCCCCGAGGTGGAGAGCAGACTGGCCGAACTGCGCTCGACCGACCAGATCCAGCTGTGGGTGACGTTCGTCGACACCCTCGACGGCATCCCGGTCGAGCAGTGGACGCAGCAGACCCGGGAACTGTCCGACCTGGGCGCGTCCGACGCACTGCTCGTGGTGGCCGTGGACGAGGGCAGGTACTGGTTCGAGTTCGACGACCCCGAGGCCTCGCCCACTGCCGATCAGCTGACCGCGCAAGAGATCGCCGACCGCGACATCGAACCGCGCCTCGCCGCCGGCGACTGGGCCGGCGCCGTCACCGGCGCGGCCGACGGGCTCGAACGCCAGGGCTCCGGCTCGGAGATCTCGCCGTTCGCCATCCTGGCCATCATCGTGGTGATCATCGCCCTCGTCGCGGCCGTGGTCCTGTTCGCCCGCCGGCGCCGCGCCACGCGGACGGCCAGGCAGGCCGAGGACGCCCGCGACATCCCCGGCGACGACACCGCCCGAATGTCCGCCCTGCCGGTGGAGGTCCTCGACGCGCGCGCCCGCTCCGGGTTGGCCGATGCCGACCAGTCGGTGGACGCCTCCACGGACGCCCTCGAGACCGCCGCAGGCGAGTTCGGCGAGCTGCGTACCCGGCCGTTCCGCTCCGCGCTCGACTCGGCACGAGCCGAGGTCGCCGCCGCGCACGCACTCGTCCAGCGGCTCGACGACGACATCCCCGAGACGCCCGACCAGCGCAAGGCCATGCTGCTCGAGGTGGCCGCCCGCGCCGAACGCGCCGAACGCGGCCTCGAGGGACAGGCCACGGCCTTCGCCGAGATGCGCGACCTGCTCATCAACGGCGCCGCCTCCGTCGACACGCTCACCCGCCGCGCGGTCTCCCTGCGCGCCCGGCTCCCCGAGGCCGAGAAGACCATGGCGGACCTGCGCGAGCGGTTCCCGTCGGCCGTGCTCTCCTCCATCTCCGACAACCTCTCGCTGGCCGGTGAACTGCTCGACGCCGCGGAAGGCGAGACCGTCCGCGCCCGCGCGGCACTGGCCCGGCCGGTGGGCGAACAGGGCGAGGCCGTGGACGCCATCACCTCCGCCGAAGGCGAGCTGTCCCGGGCCGAGAAGCTGGTCAACGGCGTCGAACACGCCGCCGACGACATCGCGACCGCGCGCCGCGACCTCGACCCGCTGATCGAGGAGGTCGAGGAGGAACTGACCATGGCCTCGCGGCTGCTGGCGTCGACCGACGTCAGTGACACCTCCAGCCAGACCCTCACGCAGGTGGCCGCCGCGGCGCGCGAGGCGGTCGACGCGGCCCGCCGCGACGGTCAGACCGATCCGCTGGGGACCTTCTCCCACCTCATCGACGTGGACCGCGACCTCGACGAGGCCCTGGCCGCCGCCGGGCACGAGGCCGAGGCCGCCAACCGCGCCCGTGCCGCCCGCCGGGCCGCGATCACCCGCGCCGCGGGGGCGGTCCGCGAGGCCGACGACTTCATCGGCAGCCGCTCGTACGTGATCGGCCAGGCCGCCCGCACGCGCCTCGCGGCCGCGAAGAGCTCGCTGGCGACCGCCGAGGGCACGGTCGGCCCGGCCGCGTTCCCTGCCGCCGAGCGCGCGCTCAACCTCGCCCGCGAGGCGCTCCGTCTCGCGCAGAGCGACGCCTCCCGGCCCCAGTACTCCGGCGGCTACGGCGGGTACGGCGGCCGGGGCGGCCCGTACGGACGCGGCGGACGGCGCGGGTCCAACACCGGCGCGATGGTCGGCGGCATGGTCGCCGGCGCGCTCATCCAGGGGATGCTCCGCGGCGGCGGTGGCGGTTTCGGATCCGCCCGCGGCTTCGGCGGCGGCGGCCTCGGTGGCGGATTCGGCGGTGGCTTCGGAGGCGGTGGCGGCGGCTTCGGCGGTGGCGGCGCGGGCGGGCGGTTCTGACCCCATGACACGTCGTCGGAAAGTTCTCATCGCGGTGGTCGCGGTGGTCGCGCTCCTCGTCGCAGCCGTGGTCGCGGTGGGCGTCTGGTACCGGCCGATGCTGCTCACCGGCACCGGGTACGCCGCCCACAACGCCTGCGCCCTGCACTACCTCGTGGGCCGCGAGGACTACGACACCGACCTCCCGCCCAATCCGCTGGTGCCCGTCATGCGGACATCGGTCGACGAGGAGGCCGGGACCGCGACCGCCTCGGTGCTGGGGGTGGGCTTCCGGCAGACCGCCCACGTCTCCGAGCACGGCTGTGCCCTCGGTGACCGCGCGGCGGGATCGCAGGGCAGTGAGCCGCCCCCGCCGCTGCGCGGGGATGGCCCTCAGGGCATCCGCCTGGCAGAGGCGTCCGACGCACCGGACGAGGTCTCGTCGGCACTGGATGAGGCCGCGGCGCAGGAGGGGACGCGGGGCCTCGTCGTCGTCCATCGCGGCGAGATCCTCGGCGAGCGGTACGCCGACGGTTTCGGCCCCGACACCCGCCAGCTCGGCTGGTCCATGGCCAAGAGCGTCGCCGCCACCCTGGTGGGGCGCGCGCAGGTCGAGTTCCGCGACGCCGACCTCGACCCCGCCACCACCGGCCTGCGCCCCGAATGGACCGACGAGCGGTCGCAGATCTCGCTGGACCACCTGCTGCGCATGACCTCCGGCCTCGACTGGGACGAGGAGTACGACCTGGGCACACCCATCACCCGGATGCTGTTCCTCGAACCCGACATGGCCGCCTTCGCCGCCTCCCAACCGGCCGCCCACGCCCCCGGCGAGTTCCGCCAGTACTCGTCCGGCACGAGCAACATCGTCTGCGACCTGCTGCACGAACGCACCGGGCTGGGGCCGGAGATGGCCGCGGAACTGCTCTTCCGCCCGCTCGGGATGCGCAGCGCCGTCCTCGAGGCCGACGCCTCGGGCGGGTCGGTGTGTAGTTCGTACCTGTGGGCGAGCCCGCGCGACTGGGCGCGGTTCGGTCAGTTCGTGCTCGACGACGGCGAGGTGGACGGACAGCGGCTGCTGCCCGCGGGGTGGATGGATTACGCGACGACCGGGGTCCCGGCGGGCGGCGAGCCCGAACCGTACGGCGCCCAGTGGTGGCTGAACACGGCCGGTGACGGGACCCCGCTCCGGTTCACGGACATGCCGACCGACGCGTTCTGGGCCTCCGGGCACGACGGGCAGTACGTCGTGGTGGTCCCCTCGGCCGATCTCGTGGTGGTCCGCACCGGCTTCTCCCCCGGCTCGACCCTCGACGCGGTGGGCGTGGACCGGCTGGTCGGCGAGGTCGTGCGCGCGGTCGGTTGACGGGCGCCGAGGGCGGGCGGCTCAGCCCCAGGCGGCCTGGATGCCGGCGCTCGCCCGGTCGACCCGCTCGAGCCGGCTCTCGGTGTACAGGGCGATCTGGTCGACGATCACCCGCATCCGCGCGGCGTCGTCCGGCGCCGAATCCCACAGCGGGCGGAGGACCGGGTCGAGGCCCGCGGGCGCGGACTGGGCGAGGAACTCCGCCACCCGATGGATCCGGTCCCGCTGGCGGTCCTGCCGGAGGCGGTGGCCGGGGTCGCTCATGACGTAGCGCACCGCCATCGTCTTGAGCATCACCACCTCGGCCTCGACTTCCACCGGCACCTCGAGACCCGCGCTGTAGCGGCCGTGCGGCCTGGCCCCGTGCACCTCGCGGGTGGCGTGGATGGCGGGCATGACGAACCGGCCCACCAGCTCACTGGTCAGGGCCTTGAGCGCCACGAACCCGGTGAAGCTCTCGGAGAACGGCTGCACGGCGCGGACCACCTCGAGCGCACCGAGACGCCCGGCGGCCTGCTCCAGCTGATCGGCGTCCGGACCGCGGAACTCCTCCGCGCCCAGTTCCGCGAGCGCCGCGACCTCCGACCGGTCGGACAGCGAGCGCAGGTCCAGCCGGCCGGCGACGATCGCGTCTTCGACATCGTGGACCGAATAGGCAACGTCGTCGGAGAAGTCCATGATCTGGGCCTCGAGGCACCGGGTGTCCCCGGGAGCGCCCTGCCGGATCCACGCGAGGGTGTCCGCGTCATCGGCGTAGGCGCCGAACTTCCGCGTCCCCTCCCGCGGCAGCCACGGGTACTTGGTGGCCGCGTCCAGCGCGGCGCGGGTGAGGTTCAACCCCACCCCACGGCCGGAGGCGTCGACGACCTTGGGCTCGAGCCGCGACAGGATCCGTACGGTCTGAGCGTTGCCCTCGTAGCCGCCGAACCCGCGCGCGACCTCGTCCAGCGCCCGCTCGCCGTTGTGGCCGTAGGGCGGGTGTCCGATGTCGTGGCTCAGGCCCGCCAGGTCCGCCAGGTCCGGGTCGCTCCCCAGCCCGGCCGCGATACTGCGGGAGATCTGGGCGACCTCGAGCGAATGGGTGAGGCGGGTCCGCGGGGTGTCGCCGTCCCCGGGGCCGACCACCTGGGTCTTGTCGGCGAGTCGGCGCAATGCGGCCGAATGCAGGACGCGGGCGCGGTCCCGGTCGAACGGGCTGCGTTCGCTCGCCTTCCCGCGGGCGCGGCCGGAACCCTCGTCGACCCGGCGCTCGGCGTCCGCGGCGTCGTACGCGTATCCCGTCATCCACTTCTCCTCCGGGCGTCACCGCCCCGTCATCCCTGCGGCAGGCCGCATCCGCACGCGCGACCCGCCCCGGCGGTTCAGTCCGGGAAGTCCACACTGCTCCCGGCGAGCCGGTGGTACTGGTACCAGAGCACCGCGCCCGTCTCCCGGATGATCCCCATGATCTGGTTCTCCCGGGTCCACACCGCCGGCCCGTGGCGGGTCGGCGAGGTCCACGCGTCCAGCCCCGCGTCCCGCGCCATCATGCGCGAGCGATACGAGTGCGTGGGGTCGCTGACCAGCACCACCGACTGCCCGCCCTGGTCGCGCACGGTCTGGGCCGCGGCGTCCAGACTGCCCTCGGTGTTGGTCCCGGTCTCCACCGCCAGGATCACCTCCGGGGGCACGCCGAGGCGGGTCAGATAGGCCCGCCCCGACCCGGCCTCCGTGTACAGGTCACCCGGCTGGCTACCACCGACCGTGATGACCTGGGGCGCGACCCCCTCCTCGAAGAGCAGGGCCGCGTGCTCCAGCCGGGCCTGGAACACGGGGGTGGGGATGCCGTTGTACTGCGCCGCGCCCAGCACCACGATCGCGTCGGCCGGAGATCGATCGTCGACACGCGCCACGGACCACACCCGGAACGAGATGAATCCGGGTATGACCAGGCACAACAGCAGTGCGATGGACAGGAGCCAGCCGACGGCCCTGGACACCGCACGGAGCGGGGACCGGGTTGTTCTTCTCACCCGACCAGTGTGCCAGGGGAGTCCGTCAGCACCCGATCAGGCGCTGGGCGAGGTACCCCTCGACCTGGTCGATCGCCACGCGCTCCTGCGCCATGGTGTCGCGCTCACGGATGGTCACGGCCTGGTCCTCGAGGGTGTCGAAGTCGACCGTGATGCAGAACGGGGTGCCGATCTCGTCGTGGCGGCGGTAGCGGCGGCCGATGGCCTGGGCGTCGTCGAAGTCGACGTTCCAGTTCTTGCGCAGCTGGGCGGCCAGATCACGGGCCTTGGGCGACAGGTCCGCGTTGCGCGACAGCGGCAGCACCGCGGCCTTGACCGGCGCGAGCCGGCGGTCGAGCTTGAGCACCGTCCGGGTGTCCACCCCGCCCTTGGCGTTGGGCGCCTCGTCCTCCGTGTAGGCGTCCACGAGGAACGCCATGAGCGAGCGGGTCAGGCCGAAGCTCGGCTCGATGACGTAGGGGATGTACTTCTCGCCCGAGGCCTGGTCGAAGTACTGCAGGTCCTCACCGGAGTGGGTCTGGTGCTGCGTGAGGTCGTAGTCCGTGCGGTTGGCGATACCCATGAGCTCGCCCCACTCGTTGCCGGAGAACCCGAACTTGTACTCGAAGTCGATCGTGCCCGCCGAGTAGTGGGCGCGCTCGTCCTCCGGGACGTCGAAGCGACGCAGGTTCTGCGGGTCGATCCCCAGGTCCACGAACCAGTCCCAGCAGTCCTCGACCCACGTCGTGAAGTGCTCGTCCGCCTCGTCGGGCTTGACGAAGTACTCGATCTCCATCTGCTCGAACTCGCGGGTGCGGAAGATGAAATTGCCGGGGGTGATCTCGTTGCGGAACGCCTTGCCGATCTGGCCGATACCGAACGGCGGCTTGCGACGCGCGGTGGTCATGACGTTCTTGTAGTTGATGAAGATGCCCTGCGCGGTCTCCGGACGCAGGTAGTGCAGGCCGGTCTCGTTGTCCACGGGGCCGAGGAAGGTCTTCATCAGGCCCGAGAACAGCTGGGGCTCGGTCCACTGGCCCTTGTTCCCACAGTTGGGACAGGCGATCTCCGACATCGGCGCCTCGGACGGATGATCCAGCTTCTTCTTGGCGGCGTACGCCTCCTGGAGATGGTCCTGACGCAGCCGGGTGTGGCAGGACCTGCACTCGACCAGGGGGTCGGTGAACGTCTCGACGTGGCCGGAGGCCTGCCACACCTGGCGGGGCAGGATGATCGACGAGTCCAGGCCCACCACGTCGTCCCGGCCGGTGACGAAGTTGCGCCACCACTGCTTCTTGATGTTGTCCTTGAGCTCCACACCCAGGGGGCCGTAGTCCCACGCCGAGCGCGTACCGCCGTAGATCTCGCCACATTGGTACACCAGTCCTCGGCGCTTGCAGAGGTTGACGACGGTGTCGATGACGGAAGCTGAGGCTGCCACGTCGGGGGTTCTCCCTTGGTGAGTCGGTTGGCGGAGGCGTCGGCTGGACCACCTCGGCGCGGGCCGGCGCCCGGGCACTTTCACCAGGGTATCCGGTCGGGCCCCCGGGTCTGGGATACTGGGGTCCCCTACCCGATACGACGCCGGCGGCGACCGAGCCCGGGAGCGAGCCCGGAAGGTGGAGACGATGCACAGCGGACCCCGATCGACCGGATCCGACCCGGTCACGGACGTCCACGACGCCGACCACCGGGCCTCCCCGGTCCCCCTGCCGCCCGAGCGGGTGGTGTCCGCGGCCGGAGAACTGCTCCGGGCCCTGTCCGCCCCGCTGCGTATCGCGATCGTGCTGCAGCTACGGGACGGCCCCCGGTGCGTGCACGAGTTGGTCGACGCACTCGGCGTCACCCAGCCGCTGGTCAGTCAGCACCTGCGCATCCTCAAGTCCTCCGGCGTGGTCTCCTCCCACCGGCAGGGTCGGGAAATGCGCTACGAACTGTTGGACGAGCATCTGCTCGACATCGTCGAGGCGGCCGTCGGGCACGCCGGAGAGCAGTAGATCCATGACGACACCGGACAAGCCGATCGGCGTGCGGTCGACCCGACAGCGCAGCGCGATCTCCGCTCTGCTCGACGAGTCCAAGGGCTTCCGTTCCGCCCAGGACCTGCACGCCGAACTCCGTGAGCGCGGGGACACGATCGGGCTAACGACGGTGTACCGGACCCTGCAGTCGATGGCCGACGCGGAGGCCGTCGACGTGCTGCGGACCGACTCCGGGGAGCTCATCTTCCGCAAGTGCTCCGACTCGCACCACCATCACCTGGTGTGCCGCGTCTGCGGGTTCACCGTGGAGGTCGAGGAGCCGGGGGTCGAGGTGTGGGCCCATCGCGCGGGCCGGGCTCACGGGTTCACCGACGTCAGCCACACCGTCGAGCTGTTCGGCCTGTGCGCGGAGTGCGCGGCGGGCCAGGCGGGCTGACTGACCGGGCGTCCGAGTGTCAGGGGCTGGTGACGCCGCCGAAGCGCCGGTCACGCTCGGCGTACTCCAGGCACGCCGCCCACAGGTCGCGGCGGTCGAAGTCCGGGAACAGCGTGTCCTGGAAGACGAACTCGGCGTAGGCGGCCTGCCACAGCATGAAGTTGGACGTGCGCAGCTCCCCGGACGGCCGCAGGAACAGGTCCACGTCCGGCATGTCCGGCTCGTCGAGGAACTGGGAGAAGTTGTCCTCCGTCAGGTCGTCGGGCGAGAGCTCGCCGGCGGCCACGCGGCGGGCGAAGTCCCGGGCGGCGTCGACGATCTCGGCGCGGCCCCCGTAGTTCACGCACATGGCCAGGGTCATGACCGTGTTGTCGCGGGTGAGCTCCTCGGCCTCCTCGAGTTCCGAGATGACCGACCGCCACAGCCGGGGCCGCTGCCCCGCCCACCGGACCCGCACGCCCAGCGAGTGCATCTCGTCCCGGCGGCGGCGCAGGACGTCCCGGTTGAAGCCCATGAGGAACCGGACCTCCTCGGGACTGCGCTTCCAGTTCTCGGTCGAGAAGGCATAGGCGGACAGGTACGGGATGCCCATCTCGATGCAGCCCTGCACGACGTCCATGAGCACGGCCTCGCCGCGCTTGTGCCCCTCGGTGCGGGGCAGACCGCGCTCCTGTGCCCAGCGGCCGTTGCCGTCCATGACCAGCGCGACGTGGCGGGGCACGAACTCGGCCGGAATGGCCGGCGGGCGGGCACCCGACTCGTGCGGGGTGGGTGGCCGGACCGTGGTCGCCCGCGGGGCGGGACGCTTACGAAATCTGGGTAGTCCGGGCACGGGACTCCTCTACTAGCTCGACGGGGCCGACCGTGCCGCGGTCGACCAGGGGCAGGCTGCGCAGGTCTCGTTCGAGATGCCACTGCAGGTGCGCGGCGGCGATGCCGGAGGCCTGCCGCACGACAGCGGGCGAGGACACCCCGACGGCGTCCCACTCCCCCGCCAGCAGCGCGGACAGGTGCTCGGCGACACCGGGTGAGAGCATCGCGCATCCCTGCGGGCGGCAGTGCACGCACACGGTCCCGCCGGACGCGACGTGGAAGGCCCGGTGCGGGCCCACCACGCCGCAACGCACGCAGCAGTCCAGGACGGGCTCCCAGCCGGAGGCGGACATGGCGCGCAGGAGGAACGCGTCGGCGACCAGGCCCGGCTCGCGGCGGTGCTCGGCCAGGGAGCGCAGGGCGTTCACGGCGAGGCCGAGCAGCCGCGGGGTGGGCGCCCCCTCCTCGCCCGCGAGGCGCTCGGCGGTCTCCAGGACCACGCACCCGGAGGTGTACGCCGGGTAGTCCGCCACCAGCGGACGAGCCAGGGACTCACGACTGCTGGCCTGGCGGACGGTCCCGAGCCCACTGCGACCACGGCCCGGGGCGATCTGCACCTCCACCACCGCGAACGGCTCGAGGCTCGCGCCCATCCGGGACCGGGTGCGGCGTACGGCCCGGGCGACGGCGCGGACGAGCCCGTGCCGCTCGGTCAGCAGGGTGACGATCCGGTCGGCTTCCCCGAGGTCGTAGGTGCGCACGACGAGGCCCGTGTCGGTGAAGGGATGCATCCGGGCCTCCTTCCGGGGCGATGTCCGGGCGGGCGCGCACGCGGGTGCGTGCGCGCTCAGGTGTCCAGTGTCCCACGGGCCAGGAGCCGTGGAGAGGCTAGAAGCCCAGGCGTCCCAGCATCTTGGGGTCGCGCTGCCACTCCTTGAGGACCTTGACGTGCAGGTCGAGGTAGACCTTGGTGCCGAGCAACTTCTCGATGCCGGCCCGGGCGGTGGTGCCGACCTCGCGCATCCGCGAGCCGCCCTTGCCCAGGACGATCGACTTCTGGCTCTGTCGTTCCACGTACACGGTGGCGTGGACGTCCACCATGTCGTCGCGGCCCTCGTGCGGCAGGATCTCCTCGATCGACACGGCGATCGAGTGGGGCAGCTCGTCGCGGACGCCCTCGAGGGCCGCCTCGCGGATGAGCTCGGCCATGCGGCTCTCGTCGGACTCCTCGGTGATGATGTCGTCGGGGTAGAACTGGGGCCCCTCGGGCAGCAGGGTCGCGATGACGTCGGCCACCACGTCGACCTGCTCGCCGGACGCGGCCGACACCGGGACGACCTCCGAGTCCGGTCCGAGGAACGTCGATACGGCCACGAGCTGCTCCATGACCTTCTTCTTGGAGACGGTGTCGATCTTGGTCACCAGCCCGAGCACCGGCGTGGTGGGGCACAGCTTGCGGACCTGCTCGAGGATCCAGCGGTCCCCGGGGCCGATGCGCTCCCCGGCGGGGATGCACAAGCCGATGAGGTCGACATCGGAGTAGGTGTCCTCGACCAGCGCGTTGAGCCGCTCGCCGAGCAGGGTGCGGGGGCGGTGCAGTCCGGGGGTGTCGACCAGGATGATCTGGGCGTCCGGCCGGTGCACGATCCCGCGGATCGCGTGCCGTGTGGTCTGCGGCCGCGAGGAGGTGATGGCGATCTTCTCCCCCACGAGCGCGTTGGTCAGGGTGGACTTGCCCGTGTTGGGTCGGCCCACGAAGCTGACGAACCCGCTACGGAAGTTCTCGGGAGTGCTCATCGGTTGTCCTCGCGCTGGGGGTCGTCGTCGTTGTCGTCGTTCTTCTCGGTCCGCTCGGCCACGACGGTGACCACCTTGACCCGTCCGCGCCGGTCGTGGCCGCCCTCGGCGCGCAGGTCGAGCCCGGTGGACACGACGTGCGCGCCGGGCAGCGGGACGCGCCCGAGCTCCAGGGCGAGCAACCCGCCCAGGGTCTCGACCTCCTCGGTCACCTCGTCGGCGAACTCGACGTCCAACAGCTCGGCCACCTCGTCCAGCCCGAGCCGGGCGGACAGGCGGTAGCGTCCGTCGCCGAGGTCCTCGACGGGCGGCACCTCGGTGGTGTCGTACTCGTCGACGATCTCCCCGACGATCTCCTCGAGGATGTCCTCGATGGAGACCAGCCCGGCGGTCCCGCCGTACTCGTCGACGAGGATCGCCAGGTGGTTGTGGTCCCGCTGCATCTCGCTCAGCAGGTCGTCGATCCGCTTGGCGTCGGGCACGAACACCGCGGGGCGCATCACGTCGGCCACCGGGGCGGCGCGCCCGTCCGGGTCGTCGAGCCGGGCGACGATGTCGCGCAGGTAGACGACGCCCACCACGTCGTCGGAGTTGTCCCCGTCGACCACCGGGATACGCGAGTACCCGGACTTCACAGTGAGTCGCGCGGCCTGGCCGACCGTCTTGTCCGACTCGATCCACACCATCTCGGTGCGCGGGGTCATCACTTCGCGCGCGGTGGTGTCACCGAGTTCGAATACGGACTGGATCATGCGGGACTCGTCGTCGGCCACGACCCCGCGTTCGCGGGCCATGTCGACGATCTCGAGCAGCTCGATCTCGGAGGCGAAGGGACCGTTGCGGAAGCCGCCGCCGGGGGTGACGGCGTTGCCCAGGCCGACGAGCAGGGTGGCGACGGGGCCCAGGACGAACCCGGTCACGGTCAGCGGGGTCGCGGCGCCCAGGGCGAGGGAGTAGGCGTGTTGTCGGCCGAGGGTGCGGGGTCCGACCCCGGCCACGATGTAGGCGGCGACGGTGGTCACCACGACGGCGACGGCCAGCGCCCAGCCCGTGGAGTCGATGAGGTCGTTGAACACGACGGTGAACAACACCGCCGCGGCCACCAGGCTCAGCATGTGGAGCAGGACGATGACATTGATGTACCGCGGCCGGGTGGCGAGCATCTTCGACAACCGCGTCGCGCCGTGACGGTTCTCCTTGGCCATCTCCTCGACGCGGGCCACCGAGACCGTGCTCAGGGCGGCGTCGAGGGCGGCGAACAGTCCGGCGACGGGGATGAGCACCACGGCCGCGACGGCCGTGAGGATGGTGGTGTCCACGTCTCAGGCGTCCACTCTCGGGGACTCGTCTCGGTGGTCGTACCACTCGCCCAGCAGTTCGTTCTGGAGGCCGAACATCTCCCGCTCCTCGGCGGGCTCCGCGTGGTCGTACCCCAGCAGGTGCAGGCACCCGTGGACGGTGAGCAGCGCGAGCTCGTGCGCGAGGGGATGGCCGGAGCTGGCGGCCTGGTCGGCGGCGAACGCCGGGCACAGGACGATGTCGCCGAGCATCGCCGGTCCGGGTTCGGGCAGGTCGGGGCGGCCTCCGGGCGTGAGCTCGTCCATGGGGAAGCTCATGACGTCGGTGGGGCCGGGCAGGTTCATCCACGTCACGTGGAGATCGGCCATCGTGTCCTTGTCGACGAGGGTGATCGACAGTTCGGCGGCCGGGTGGACGTCCATCCGGGCGATCACGAACGCGGCCACGTCGATGAGTTCTGCCTCGTCGACCTCCACGCCCGACTCGTTGGCGACCTCGATGCTCATCGGCGGCGCTGCTCCCTGTTCTTGTGGATGGTGGGTCGCTCGCCTCGTTCGAGGCGCGCTTCGTGCTTGGCGTAGGCGTCGACGATCCGCCCGACCAGCGCGTGACGGATGACGTCGCGGGAGGTCAGTTCGGAGAAGTGGATGTCGTCGACCCCGGTGAGGATGTCGCGGACGACCTTCAGGCCCGAGCGCTGCCCGCCGGGGAGGTCGATCTGCGTGATGTCCCCGGTCACGACGATCTTCGAGCCGAAGCCGAGCCTCGTGAGGAACATCTTCATCTGCTCGGGCGTGGTGTTCTGCGCCTCGTCGAGGATGATGAACGAGTCGTTGAGCGTCCGCCCGCGCATGTACGCCAGCGGCGCCACCTCGATCACCCCGGCCGCCATGAGCTTCGGGATGGCCTCGGGGTCCATCATGTCGTGCAGCGAGTCGTACAGCGGCCGCAGGTACGGGTCGATCTTCTCGTGCAGGGTGCCGGGCAGGTAGCCCAGGCGTTCACCGGCCTCGACCGCGGGCCGGGTGAGGATGATGCGGCTGACCTCCTTGGCGCGGAGCGCGGCGACGGCCTTGGCCATGGCGAGGTAGGTCTTGCCGGTGCCGGCGGGGCCCAGTCCGAACACGATCGTGTGGTCGTCGATGGCGTCGACATACCGCTTCTGGCCGAGGGTCTTGGGCCGGATCATCCCGCCGCGGCGGGACAGGACGTCGGTGCCGAGCACCTCCTCGGGCGTGAGCGGCCCCGAGTCGGCGAGGATCTCCACCGAGCGCCGCACCGAGGCGGGGGTGATCTCCACTCCCCTGCGGGCCTGCCGCAGCAGGTCGGACACGACGCGGGAGGCACGGTCCACGTGGGGCGGATCGCCCGAGATGGTCATGGTGCCGCCCCGCACGTGCAGGTCCGCGTCGAGCAGGTCCTCGAGTGCGCGGAGGTTGGCGTCGGCGGTGCCGAGCACCGCCATCGCCAGGTCCGGGTCCAGCTGGACGGCCGTGCGGGCGGTGGAGTCGCCCGTGTCGCGTCGGACGCCACCGGTGTCGGTGGCCGTGGCGGGATCCCGGTCGTTCCCGGTGGGACGGTCGTTTCCGGTGGCGCTGTCGTTTCCTGCGGTGCTTACGTGGATCACTTCCCGTGTCATGGTGAGGTTGGATCGAGTGTAGACCCCGCGGGCGACCATCTCGGTGTGAGAACGCCGAGTGCGGCCAGCGCCACGGTGGCGGCGGTGGAGGTGCGGAGCACCTCCGGGCCCAGGACGACGGGCCGGGCGCCTGCCGCGGTCAGCGCGTCGAGTTCGGCGTCGGAGACCCCGCCCTCGGGGCCGACGACGACGAGGACCCGTGTCGCCGGCGGGCCCGCGGTGACCGCGTCGGCGAAACCGGCGGCGCCGTCCTCGTGCAGGACGAGTGCGCGGGCGCCGGCGTCGACCTCGGAGGCGACCAGGGCGGCGAGGGCGGTCGAGTCGACGAGGTCGCCGATCTCGGGCTCCCACGCCCGCCGCGACTGCTTGGCCGCGGCGCGGGCGGCGTTGGTCCACTTGGTGCGGCCCTTGTCGACTTTGGGGCCGGTCCAGCGGCTCACGCAGCGGTCGGCCTGCCACGGCACGATCCGGTCGGCTCCGGCCTCGGTGGCCAGTTCGACCGCCAGCTCGGACCGCTCGGACTTGGGCAGGGCCTGCACGACGGTGACCTCCGGGGTGGGGCGTGGGACGTCGACCCGGGTGACGACCTCCGCCTCGACCCTGCCGGGGCTCGTCGTCATCACCACACAGTCCGCCACCACTCCCCGACCGTCACCGACCCGGACGGCCTCTCCCACCCGGACGCGGAGCGCGGATCCGGCGTGTCGGCCCTCCGGCCCGTCGAGCACCAGTGTCTCGCCGACACCGGGGACCGTCCCGGCCCGGAACAACGACGGGGTCACGGGCGCCTCAGTGCCCCGCGACGGCGTCGCGCAGGCGGGAGAACAGGCCACCGCGGCGGGCGGTGTCCTCGTTGACGACCTCGGCCGAGTCGCCGTCGAGGCGGCGCAGCTGCTCGACCAGGTCGCGGCGCTTGCGGTCCAGCTTCTCCGGGACCACGACCTCCATGTGGACCGTGAGGTCGCCGGCGCCGCCGCCGCGCACGCGGGGCATCCCACGGCCGGTCAGCGTGACGGTGTGACCGGGCTGGGTACCGGACGGGATGTCGATCGTCAGGGGCTCGCCCACGACGGTCTCGAGTTCGACCTCGCCACCCAGCATGGCGTCGACGACGGGCACGCGGACGGTGCAGTGCAGGTCCTCGCCGTCGCGGACGAACACCGGGTGGTTGCGCTCGTTGACCTCGATGTACAGGTCGCCGGCGGGACCGCCACCGGGACCGACCTCACCCTGCCCGGACAGGCGGATGCGCATGCCGCCGCCGACGCCGGCGGGGATCTTGGCCGAGACGGTGCGGCGCTTGCGGACGCGGCCCTGGCCGGTGCACTCACCGCACGGGTCGGTGATGATCTCGCCGGTGCCCGCGCAGGTGGGGCACGGGCGGCTGGTCATGATGTTGCCGAGCAGCGACCGCTGGACGGACTGGATCTCGCCCTGGCCCTGACACATGCCACACGTGGCCGGCGGCGTGTCCGTGGCCGACCCCTTGCCGTGGCACTTCTCGCACAGCACGGCGGTGTCGACCTGGATCTCCTTGGTCACTCCGGTGGCGCACTCGTCCAGGCCCAGGGTCACGCGGATGAGGGCGTCCGAGCCGGGCTGCACGCGGCTGCGCGGACCGCGGCCGCCGCCGCCTCCCCCGCCGCCGCCGAAGAAGGCCTCGAACACGTCACCGAGGCCGCCGCTGCCGAAGCCACCACCGAAGCCGCCGCCGCCGCCGTAACCGGCGCCGGGCGAGGAGTCCAGCGGGTCGCCGCCCATGTCGACGACCCGGCGCTTCTCGGGGTCGGTGAGCACCTCGTAGATCGCGGTGATCTCACTGAACTTCTCACGCGCCTCGTCCGACGGGTTGACGTCGGGGTGGAGCTCCCGGGCGAGCTTGCGGTAGGCGCGCTTGATCTCGGATTCCGAGGCGCCCCTATCGACCCCGAGGGTCCCGTAGTAGTCGCGTGACACGTGTGGCCTTTCGTCGAGAGGAAGATCTGGCTCCGGGAAGGAGCGTACGGACGTCAGCGCCCGGTGATGAGCTCGCCCACGTAGTGGGCAACAGCGGCGACCGAGGCGATTGTTCCCGGGTAGTCCATCCGTGTGGGCCCGAGCACCCCCATCCCACCGAATGTCTGGCCCTCCGCCCCGTACTGGGAGGACACCACGGAGGCGCCGCGGATCTCGGCGGCCTGGGTCTCCGCCCCGATCTGGACGGTGACACCCCCCGGCCCTCCCCGGCCCACCGAGTGGGCCGCGGTGAGCAGGCGAAGGATCACGACCTGTTCCTCGAGCGCCTCGAGGACCGAGCGCAGGGAGCCGTCGAAGTCGGCGGCGCTGCGGGTGAGGTTGGCCGTGCCGCCCAGGACGATCCGATCGTCGGGGTGTTCGACGAGCGTGCCGACCAGGACCGTGACGCAGCGCTCGACCGCGTCGCGGATCTCGGGACGGGCCCGGTCGCCCGTGGAGGTCAGGGCCTCGGAGGCGTCGGGCAGGCGTTTGTCGGCGACGGCCTCCGACAGCAGGGTCCGCAGTTCCGCGAGGAGCTCGTCGGTCAACGGCGCAGCCAGTTCCACCGTCCGCTGGTCGACGCGGCCGGTGTCGGTGATGAGGACCAGCAGCAGGCGGGTGGGGCTCAGGCTCACCACCTCGAGGTGGCGCACCGTGGAGCGACCGAGGACCGGGTACTGGACGACGGCGACCTGACGGGTGAGCTGGGACAGCAGCCGTGCGGCCCGCCGGAGGACGTCGTCCAGGTCGACGGCGCCCTCGAGGAAGGCCTGGATCGCCCGGCGTTCCGCGCGCGACAGTGGGGTGATCTCCTCGATGGAGTCGACGAAGTGTCGGTAGCCCTTCTCCGTGGGGACCCGACCGGAACTGGTGTGGGGTTGGACGATGAACCCCTCGGCCTCGAGCACGGCCATGTCGTTGCGGATGGTGGCGCTGGACACGCCCAGTGAGTGCCGGTCGACGAGGGCCTTGGACCCGACCGGTTCGTGGGAGGCGATGTAGTCGGAGACGATCGCGCGTAAGACGTCGGTCCTACGATCGGCCGTACTCGACATGCTCGCTCCTCCCTGTCCTCGTCGTGGCGATTCTATGCCACTCCCCGGGCCGACGGTTCAGACGAGGACGTCGCGCACGACCCCGTCGGCCAACAACCGGCCCGCCTCGGTGAGCGCGTAACCGGGGCCCGCGGGATCGCCGGCCGACCGTCGCCGGAGCAGTCCGGCCGCCACCTGGGTGTCGGCGCGGATCCGCTCGTCGGCGGTGAAGGCGCCGTCGTCGAGCCCCTCGGCCAGGCGGAGCCCGGTCATGATGCGCTCGATGTGGCGGTCGGTGTCGGTGAGGAGTTCCCCGCCGTCCACGGGCAGCCGGCCCGCGTCGCACTCGGCGGCGTAGCGGGCGGGATGCTTGACGTTCCACCACCGGGCCCCGGCGACGTGCGAGTGCGCGCCCGGCCCGATGCCCCACCAGTCGCCGCCGCGCCAGTAACCCATGTTGTGGCGGCAGTATCCCGAGGAGTCGGTGGCGAAGTTGGAGACCTCGTACCAGTGGAACCCGGCACGGGCCAGACGCTCGGCCACCTGCTCGTAGCGGTCGGCCAGGACGTCGTCGATCGTGCCCGGCATCTCACCGCGGCGGATGCGGCGGGCCAGCGCGGTACCGTCCTCCACGATCAGCGAGTAGGCGGAGACGTGGTCGACCCCGGCGTCGACGACCGCGTCGAGCGTCCGCGCCAGGTCGTCGTCCGTCTCCCCCGGGGTGCCGTAGATGACGTCGAGGTTGACGTGCTCGAACCCGGCCCGCAGGGCCTCGGCCACCGCCTCCTGCGGGCGTCCGGGGGTGTGGGTCCGGTCGAGGACGCGCAGAACGTGGGCGGCCGTCGACTGCATGCCCAGGGAGATGCGGGTGAACCCGCCCTCACGCAACCGGGCGAAGAACTCCGGCGAGGTGGACTCCGGGTTGCTCTCGGTGGTGACCTCCGCACCGGGTGCCAGTCCGAAGGTCGAGTCGATACGCTCGAGCAGGCCCACGAGGACGTCCGCGCCGACCAGCGACGGGGTGCCGCCGCCGATGAAGACCGTGTCGACCTGCGGGGGCGTGCCCGTCGCGGCCAGGGCCTGTGCGGCCCGGTCGATCTCGACGGCCGCGGCCCGTTCCCAGTCGACCGGGGAGGTCGCCGAGCCGAGTTCGCCGGCGGTGTAGGTGTTGAAATCGCAGTATCCGCACCGGGTGGAGCAGAACGGCACGTGGAGGTAGATGCCGAATGGCGCCCGCGGATCGCGGGTCGGGGGCGCGCTCGCCAGGGTGGCGGGGTCGTGGGGCGCGGCGGTCACACCTGACCGGTCTGGGTGTCCGATGAGGTCTCATCTCCAGTCGGGTCCGGGGCGGGCAGGGTCTCGATCGGCGGGGTCGGCGTCGCCGAGATCTCGTCGTCGCCAAGGACTGTAGCCGCGGGCGCGCTGTAGGTCGGTGCCTGGGCGGCATCATCGGGGGTACCCGGTCCCGCGGGTGTGGAGCTCGTCGGCTCGGACTTCGTCGGCTCGGACTTCGTCGGCTTGGACCCCGTCGGCTTCGCCGCCCGCTTCTGCTGCGAACCCGCCTTGGCCGGGGCCTTCTTCGCGGCCGCCTTCTTGGCCGGAGCCTTCTTCGCGGCCGCCTTCTTGGCCGGAGCCTTCTTGGCCGGAGCCTTCTTCGCGGGCGCCTTCTTGGCCGGCGCCGTCGTGGCACCCGCCTCTCCGGCGGCGGGCCGCAAGGCCGCGTCCGCGCCGGTCCCGGCCTGCGTGGCCTCCCGGGTCGAAGCGCGCTCGCGCCCGGTCACCGTCGTGGCCTTGGACCCCGATTTCGCCGACTCTTTGGACGCCTGGCGGGCAGCACTGCGCTGCTCCTTGCGCTGCTGCGCCAACTCGCCCGCCGATTTGCGCGCGGCGGTGGGGGTGCCGCTCTTCTCCCGCTCCTCCGCCGCGACCACGAACTCCGCCAGGGCGTCCTCGACCGCGTTCGCCAACGGCCAGGGATCCGGGACGAGGTCACGACACCCGATGAACCCGAAGTGCAGACTGCCGTCCAGCGACATCACGGTGCAGTTGAGGCCTGCGCCGTGGAAGACCGGGCCCAGGGGCAGCATCTTCTCGATCTTCGCGCCGAGGAAGTACAGCGGGAAGTTGGGGCCGGGCACGTTCGAGATGACGAGGTTGTGCACCACGGGGTGACGCTCGGACAGCCGGAGTCGCGAATACATGCGGACCGCGGAGCCGAACACCGAGGGTGCCGCGAACTGCGCCCAGTCGGTGAGCAGGTTGGCGTCCAGTGCGTCGGTGTGGTCCTTGGCGACGGTGTTGGCGTCGCGGATCGCCTCGAGCCGACCGACCGGGTCGTCGATGTCGGTGGCCAGGGACATGAACATGCCCGAGACACGATTGGTGCCGGGGCGCGACTCCGCGGCGTGCACCGACATGGGGACCATGGCGATGAGCGGCTTGCGCGGCAGTGCGTCCCGGTCGTCGAGGTACTTGCGCAGGGCGGTCGAACAGACGGCGAGCACCACGTCGTTGACCGTGGTGCCGAACGCGTTCTTGACCCGCTTGATGTCCGCCAGGTCCACGCTCGCGTAGGAGATCGACCGGTGTCCGGTGATCGTGCGGTTGAACGGGGTGCGCGGGGCGGTGAACGGCGCGGGCATCGCCAGTCCCTTGCGGGCGCGGTTGATCCACGAGGGGAGCACCCCGACCGTCCCCGGCAACAGGGAGGCGAGTCGCCACGGCGTGGCCAGGCGCGACAGAGCGCCCCCGACGGCGAGTTCCAGGGCGCCGGATCCACCGGCGGTCTCCTCGACCAGCTCCTCGTCGAGCTCCGGCTCGTCCGGGGAGAGGGTGCACAGCTGCGAGAGCATGTTGGCGCCGGTGACGCCGTCGACGGTCGAGTGGTGCATCTTGGCGAAGACCGCCACCCGGCCGTCCGGCAGTCCCTCGATGACGTACATCTGCCACAGCGGCATCGACCGGTCGATCGGCTGACTGCCCAGGTGGGCGCACAGTTCGGCGAGCTCGTGGTCCCCGCCGGGCTCCGGTATACCGACGCGGTGGAGGTGGTGGTCGATGTCGAAGTCCTCGGCCTCGACCCACACCGGATGGTCCACGTTGAGCAGCGAGTCGTGCAACTTGCGCCGGAACGGTGGCATGGCGGTGATCCGACGTCGGAGCTCGGTTCGCAGGGCCTCGAAGGAGTACCCGTCCTCCATCCCGGAGACGTCCAGGACGATCAGCCCGCACACGTGCAGGAGCTGGGACCTGGTCTCGAAGTAGAGGAAACTGGCATCGAGCCCACTCAAGCGCTGCATGTCGAGGAGTGTACGGCCGGACGGCGCCGCGTGGCGGTGGTTGGAATTCCGCGGCGATCGCGGAAATCCTGCCGTGGAACGGGGGTCAGAGCACCTCTACGAGGACCCATGCGATCACGACGAGCGCGATCAGCAGGACCAGGGCGAGTGTCACACGCGACCGGGGCATCAACGGACCTCCTTCCGGGTCTCGACGGTCCTCGGGGCGACGAGCGCCCGGAACCGGTGGACGAGGACATCCGCGGCCTTCTCGACCGCCACCGCGACGAGGAAGAACAGCGGGAGCCCCATCACGAGCAGGATCATCACCTGCAACGGGAACGGCAGGGTGGCGAGCCAGAGCTCGACTCTGTCCCAGAACTGCAGGAACGCCGTCACGTCCCGATCCTACGACCGCCCGGCGGTGGCGACCCCGTGGCCTCCCACCACCGAGGAGTCGAGCCCACGCCGACGCAGCAGCGCGGCGGTGCTCGGCTCCGACCCCCGCATGCGGCGGTAGGCGTCGAGGAAGTCGATGGCCCCGCCCCGGGACAGCACCTCGCGCCGCATCCGCTCGCCCGAGGACCGCTTCAGGCCCCCGCTCTCGACGAACCACTCGGTGGCGTCGGCGTCGAGCACCTCGGCCCAGAAGTAGGAGTAGTACGCGGCGGAGTACCCGCCCGCGAAGATGTGCTGGAAGTACCGGGACCGGTAACGCGGCTCGATGCCGGGGACGTCGAGACCTGCCTCGGCGAGGACGCGGGCCTCGAACTCGTCGACGTCGGTGACGGCGTCGGCCTCCTCCGGCGACAGGGAGTGCCAGGCCAGGTCGAGCAGTGCCGCCCCGAGGTACTCCACGGTCGCCTGCCCCTCACCGAAGCGCTCGGCCTCCCGCATCCGCTCGACGAGGTCCTCGGCGATCGGTGCCCCCGTCTCCACGTGCCGGGCGTAGTGCGCGAGCATCTCCGGTCGACGCGCCCACATCTCGTTGACCTGGGAGGGGAACTCGACGAAGTCGCGGGGCACGGAGGTGCCGGAGAACACCGGGTACTCCACGTCCGACAGCAGCCCGTGCAGGGCGTGCCCGAACTCGTGGAACATCGTGGTGACCTCGTCCATCGTGAGCAGCGTGGGCTGCCCCGCCGCGGGACGGGCCAGGTTCATGACGTTGACGACGACGGGCCGCGAGTCCAGGAGCCGGGACTGGTCGCGGAACGAGCTCATCCACGCCCCGCCGCGCTTGGTCGGGCGGGCGTAGTAGTCCAACAGCAGGAGACCCACGCCGGCGTCGGGCTCGGCCCGTTCGTCGTCGAACACCTCGATGACCCGGACGTCGGGGAGGAACCCGCGCAGGTCGTTCCGCTCGGAAAAGCGCAGCCCGTACAGCTCGGAGGCCGCGTGCATCACCCCGTCGCGCAGTACCCGCTCGAGCTCGAAGTAGGGACGGACGGTCGCGTCGTCGACCCGGAACCGCTCGGCCCGCAGCCGCTCGGACGCCCAGGCCCAGTCGGCCGGGTTCAGTTCGCGGTCGTCGCCGCCGAGCAGGTCCTTGGCCTCGTTGCGGGCGTTGGTCACGGCCGCGTCGACCACGTCGAGCAGCAGCCCGCGAGCCGCCTCGGGCGATCCGGCGGTCTCCACCGCGAGGACGTGCTCCGCGTGGCATCCCAACCCGAGCAGTCGCGCCCGCTCGGCGCGTAGGCGGACGATCTCCAGCACGACCGGGGTGTTGTCGTGGCCCGGCGTCGCGCCCCGACCGAGTGAAGCCTCCATGACGCGGTGGCGCAGACCGGCGTCGTCCAGCAGGGCGCTGATCGGCTGCACGGTGGGAAGCCCCAGTGGGATCAGCCACCCCTCTCGCCCCGACTCGGCGGCGACCGCCGCGAGCGTGGACCGCATGGAGTCCGACAGGCCCGCGAGTTCGGCCTCGTCGGTGACCGGGACGGCCAGTTCCGTGGTCGAGGCCAGCAGGTTCTCGCCGAACTCGGTGGTCAACTCTGCCAGCCTGGTGTCGATGGCGGTGAGTCGGGCGCGGCCGGCGTCGTCGAGGGCGGCGCCCGCGCGCAGCAGGTCACGGTGGTGGCGGCGCACGAGTCGGTCCGTCTCGTCGTCCACCTCCAACTCCCCCGCCTCCAGCGCGGAGAGCACCGCGTCCACCCGGCCGAACAGGACCGGGTTGGTCATCACCGCGGAATGGTGCGCGGCCAGCAGCGGCGAGACGACCCGGTCCACGTCGAGGCGGGCCTTGGTGGCGTCCGGGCCGAGCAGGCCGTAGAACACCGACAGCACCCGGTCCAGGGCCAGGCCCGACCGCTCGAGGGCGACCACGGTGTTGTCCACCGTCGCCGGCTCCGGGTTGGCGACGATCGCGGCGACCTCGGCCGCGTGGTCGTCGATCGCGGTCCGGATGGCCGGCTCCAGATCCTCCTCCCGGATGGCGGCGAAGTCCGGCAGGCCGTACGGCAACGGCGACTCGTCGAGCAGCGGATGACGGGAGGCCTCGGGGGTCGGAAGGGTCATGCCCGGGAGTCTACGTCCGCCGGCGCTCGCCCTCACGCGCCGCGGCGGGCTCCGGGGTCACAGCCACTGCGTGGCGGTCTCCCAGGCCAGTCTCACCGCCAGGATGCTGATGACCACGAGGAACACGGTGCGGATGAACTCGTTGCCGTGCCGCATCGCCATCCGCGCCCCGAGGAAACCCCCGGCCAGGTTGGCCACCGCCATGCACCCGCCGATGATCCACAGCAGTTCACCGTGGAGGCCGAACACCAGGATCGAGGCGATGTTCGTGGTGAGATTGGCGAGCTTGGCCGCCACGGTGCCCTGGAGGAACCCGAACCCCAGGAACGCGACGATCGCGATGACGAAGAACGACCCCGTCCCCGGGCCGAGCACCCCGTCGTAGAACCCGATCACCCCACCGATGAGCGCCGAGCGCCACGTCCGCGACCAGCCGGTGTGCCGTTCCTCGTGGACCCGCCCCATGGTCGGCTTGAAGTAGGTGTAGGCGCCCACCGCCACGACGGCCACCAGGACGATCGGCGTGAGGAGCTCCTTGGGGATGAACCGGGCCACCGAGGACCCGGCCGCGGATCCCGCGAAGGCCGCCACCACCAATGGGAGCACCATCGCCACCGGCACACGGATCTTCCGGAGATAGGTCAGGGTCGCGACCAGGGTGCCGGCGACCGAGGACAGCTTGTTGGTGCCGAGGATCTCCGGCGTCGAGGCCTCCGCCGGCAGCGCGATGACGAGCGCCGGCAGCTGGATGAGCCCTCCCCCGCCGACCACCGAGTCCACCCACCCGGCGACGAACGCCGCCAGGACGAGCGCGGCGAGCACCCAGACGGACACACCGAGTGCGGGGGACGCGGCGACGGCCGCGAACGATGAGGGCATGGCGATCACTGTGCTGTAATTGGTTTGTGTATATCAACCCTTACGGGGCCGATCCAGTCGCCCTGGCCGCCGACCTGGCCAATCGCCGCCCCCGCACCACCCGCGAACTGGTGGACCGCTGCTGTGAGGCGGGGGTGACCATCGACCGGAGCGCCTCGGACGCGGACCTGGACGAGGTCGACACCTTCCTGGACGCGTGGCTCGTCGTCGTCGACACCACCGCGCCGCACGGGCGCGCCGACGCCCTCAACGCCCTCCTGGCCGAGCACTCTGCGCCGCCGCGACTGACCGACCACGACGGGCACTGGCACGTGCACTACCGCGCCGACGACGTCTCGTTCGCCCGCCTGCTCACCGCCATGTTCGCGGTGGGCACCGCACTCCACCTGACCTCGCGAGGCATCGACCGGCTCGCGCGGTGCGCCGCCGACGACTGCGACGCCGTCTTCGCCGACACCACCCGCAACGGACGCAAGACCTACTGCTCGACGCGGTGCACCAACCGGTGCGCCGTCCGCCGACACCGCGCGCGGGCGTGAGGCCCCGCCGTCCGGGCGGATCGCACCCGCGCTGCGGCCGGGCCTACTTCTTGTCCGCGCTAGAGTCCGCCGACAGCGCCGCGACGAAGGCCTCCTGCGGCACGTCCACCCGCCCGATGGACTTCATCCGCTTCTTGCCCTCCTTCTGCTTCTCCAGCAGCTTGCGCTTACGGCTGATATCGCCGCCGTAGCACTTGGAGAGCACGTCCTTGCGGATCGCGCGGATGTTCTCACGGGAGATGATCTTCGCGCCGATCGCCGCCTGGATCGGCACCTCGTACTGCTGACGCGGGATGAGCTCCTTGAGCTTGCCCGTCATCTTGTTGCCGTAGGCCTGGGCGTAGTCGCGGTGCACGATCGCGCTGAACGCGTCCACGGCCTCACCCTGCAGCAGGATGTCGACCTTGACCAGATCGGAGACCTGCTCGCCGGCCTCCTCGTAGTCCATCGACGCGTAACCCTTGGTGCGGGACTTGAGCGAGTCGAAGAAGTCGAAGATGATCTCGCCCATCGGCATGACGTACCGGAGCTCGACGCGGGTCTCGGACAGGTAGTCCATGCCCTTCATCTCGCCGCGCTTGGACTGGCACAGCTCCATGACCGTGCCCACGTACTCGCTGGGCACGATGATCGTGCACTTGACGATCGGCTCGTAGATCTCGCGGTGCTTGCCCTCGGGCCAGTACGACGGGTTGGTGACCTGGTGCTCGCTGCCGTCCTCCGCGACCACGCGGTACACCACGTTCGGGGCGGTGGAGATGAGGTCGAGGTTGAACTCGCGCTCCAGCCGGTCCCGGGTGATCTCCATGTGCAACAGCCCGAGGAAGCCGCAGCGGAAGCCGAAGCCCAGCGCGACCGACGTCTCGGGCTCATAGTCCAGCGACGCGTCGTTGAGCTGGAGCTTGTCCAGGGCGTCACGGAGCACCGGGTAGTCGGAGCCGTCGATCGGGTACAGCCCGGAGAAGACCATCGGGTTGGGCTCGGCATACCCCGCGAGCGGCTCCTCCGCCCCGCCGCGGGCGGTGGTGATGGTGTCGCCGACCTTGGACTGGCGGACGTCCTTGACGCCGGTGATGAGATAACCGACCTCGCCGGGCCCGAGCCCCTTCGTCGCTTTGGGCTCCGGCGAGATGATGCCGACCTCGAGCGCCTCGTGGGTGCTGCCCGTGGACATCATCCTGACCTTCTCGCGCGGGTTGAGCGAGCCGTCGAACACCCGGACGTAGGTTACGACACCGCGGTAGGTGTCATACACCGAGTCGAAGATCATCGCGCGGGCCGGGGCATCCGGATCGCCCACGGGCGCGGGGACCTTCTCGCACACCTTGTCCAGCAGCGCCTCGACGCCCATGCCCGTCTTGCCGGAGACCCGCAGCACGTCGTCCGGCTCGCACCCGACGATGTGGGAGATCTCCTCCGCGAACCGGTCCGGATCCGCGGCCGGCAGGTCGATCTTGTTGAGCACCGGGATGATCTCGAGGTCGTTCTCCATGGCCAGGTAGAGGTTGGCCAGCGTCTGGGCCTCGATGCCCTGCGCGGCGTCGACCAGCAGGATCGCACCCTCGCACGCCTCGAGCGCGCGGGAGACCTCGTAGGTGAAGTCCACGTGGCCCGGGGTGTCGATCATGTGCAGGACGATCTCCTCGCCCTGGTGGGGGCCGGAACGCGGCACCCACGGCAGGCGGACGTTCTGCGCCTTGATGGTGATGCCGCGCTCGCGCTCGATGTCCATCCGGTCGAGGTACTGGGCGCGCATGAGCCGCTCCTCGACCACGCCGGTGAGTTGCAGCATGCGGTCGGCGAGCGTCGACTTGCCGTGGTCGATGTGGGCGATGATGCAGAAGTTCCTGATCCTGGCGGGATCGGTGAACGTCGTCTCTGCGAAGTTGGGAATCTCGATCACTCCTCGGGCGGGCCCGGGCGTGGCTGGGTGCGGTCCGACCGGGCGATCACCCCATTGTCACACGCCCGCGCCGGGAACTCCCATCACGTACCGCCCCGTGGGGACGGCGTCCACCGTGCCGTCGTCGAGGAACCGTCCGGTCGAGGCGGTCATGGCCTCGATGTTGGCCGCCATGCGCGCGTCGTCACCGCGGGCGTCGAAGAACACCCGCAGGTCCGTCGCGGCCTCGGCGGGGAAGACCTCCTCCACGATCCCGTCGATCACCGGGGCGTCGGCGGTCAGCGCGCGGACCACCACGTGCTGGGTGTAGGCGGTGGTGGACTGGGTGTCGATCGCGACCTGCGTGTGCTCCTCGAGCCAGGTGCGCAGCCACTCCTCCCGGCCGATGCGCTCCGGCCGCCGCAGGAACGCCAGGTTGGCCATCCCCTCGCACCGACCGTCCGGCCCCGGTCCGGCCGCGGGCAGCGGCTCGGAGGCGGTGACCGACCAGGCCGACACCGGCCCCAGCCCGCGCAGTGCCTCCAGCAGGTCGGCGCACGCGGAAGCCGAGGCGACCGGCACGCGGGCGCGCAGCGCCGCCAGCACCGGCCGCGGCGTGACCCGGACGTCGATCATCGCGCCCGAGACCGCCCCGTCGCGCACGTTGAGCAGGTACTCCTCCACCCCGAGGGCGGCCAGCGGCCCCTCGACGGCGTCCGCGATCCGTGCCCGCAGGCCCGCGGCGTCCGCAGGATCCACCGGGGCGTCGTCGTCCGCCCACACCACTGCCAACAGCATGTCCATGTCGAGATCATAGGGCGGTTACGCTGACGCTCATGGCTATCGACTGGGCCCGGGTGGGTCGAACGGCGGTCCGCGTGGGCCGCAGGTACGGACCGACCGTCGCGCGCGAGGTACGTAGGCGGCTGGACGACCGTGGGGTCTCCCCCGCCCTGTCCCCGGAGGTCGGTGGCGGGGGACGGCCCGCCACCACCGGCACCGCCCCCACCTCGAGCCGGGCCCGCCGGATCGCCTACGCCCCCGACCTCGACGGCCACGCCGACCCCGGCGAGATCGTCTGGACCTGGGTCGAGTTCGAGGAGAACGACGGCCGCGGCAAGGACCGCCCGGTCCTGGTGGTGGGGCGCGACGGGGACCGCCTGCTCGGCCTCCAGCTCTCGTCCCAGGACTCCAGGGACGACGACGAGGGGTGGCTCGGGCTCGGATCGGGCCCCTGGGACCCCGAGGGCCGACCGAGCTGGGTACGCCTCGACCGGGTGCTCGACGTTCCCGAACAGGGCATCCGCCGCGAGGGCGCGATCTGCCCGCGGCCGAAGTTCGAGGCGGTCGCCGATCGGCTCCGCGCCGATTACGGCTGGCGCTGAGCACGAGCGGCCCTCCGGGCCCGGGGATCAACGGAGGCGTCGTCGCACGTTTTGGCCGGTGACACCCCCGCTGGTAAAGTGGGCCGTCGGTGTCCACCGGAGCACGTTGTGCACGTGTCCGCGCGGACGAGACGACAAGACATCCGATCGGCGGGATCCCCTCGTGGAGCCGTCGACACACGACAAAAAGGTGTGACGAGTGGCCAACATCAAGTCCCAGATCAAGCGGAACCTCACCAACGAGCGCAACCGCCTCCGCAACCAGTCGACCAAGTCGGGCCTGCGTACCGCCATCCGCAGCCTGCGTGAGGCCACCGCGGCCGGTGACAAGGAGAAGGCCGGCGCCCTGCTCGTCGCCACCTCCCGTCAGCTCGACAAGGCCGCCAGCAAGGGTGTCATCCACCCGAACCAGGCCGCCAACAAGAAGTCGGCGCTCACCAAGGCTGTCAACAGCCTCTGAGCACCCCGGTCCCTCCCCTGACCGGGAGGTACCCAGCCCCACGTCTGCTCGCCTGACGTGACGAGGCTCCGAGGGCCCACCCCGCACCACGTGCGTGAGGTGGGCCCTCGTCGTATGGGTGGCTGTCGTGTGTGTGGCCGTCGTATGAGTGGCCGTCGTATGAGCGGCCGGAGTGTCCCCGATGCGGGTCCGCTCACGTCCCCGCTGTGCGGGCCCGGTCAGCCGGCGGACGCGAGCGTTCCGACCGCGCGGACGGCGCGCTCGAGGGCGTAGGACGTGTCCTCCGCCCCGCCCTTGACCTCGCCGTTGAGGGTGGCGACGACCTGCAGCGCGCTGCCCAGGGTCTCGATGGACCAGTACCGGGTCTGGGCGGTGACCTTCTTGACCTTCCACGGCGGCAGGCCCTGCCGGGCCAGGTCGGCCGGCGGCACGCCCCGCTGGGTACCGACCAGGGCGATGGAGTTCACCGCGTCGGCCAGGGCATCCGCGAGCACGACATGCGGGACGCCGGTGTGCATGGCCCACTCGAGTGCCTCGATCGCGCCGGCCACGTCCCCCGTGACCGCGCGTTCGGCCACGGTGAACCCGCTGACCCCCACGACCCCCGAGTGGTAGCGCCGCACCGCCTCCACGTCGACCTTGCCGCCGGTGTCGGCCACGAGCTGCCCGCACGCCGACGCCAACTGCCGCAGGTCCGTGCCCACCGCCTCCACCAGGGCCTCGCAGGCCTCGGGCGCGACCCTCACGTCGAGTGTCCGGAACTCGGACCGGACGAAGCCGACCACGTCCATGTGCCGGGTGAGCTTGCCGGCCGCGTGTTCCTCGGCCCCCGCCTTGCGCAGGTCCGCCACCAGGGCCTTGGCGCGGCCGCCACCGGTGTGCTGGACGACCAGAACCGTCTCGGGGGGCAGATCACGGGCCGCGCCGAGCACCGCGGACTGGGCGTCCTTGCCGAGCTCCGCCGCGCCGGTGATCACCACGATGCGGGCTTCACCGAACAGGGACGGCGAGAGCAGTTCGAACAGCTGCGGGGCGGTGACCTCGGGCCCACCGAGCCTCGAGACCACCGGCGGGTCCTGCCCGGCCGGGGTCGTCGCACGCACCGTCGAGACGACGCCCGTGGTGGCGCGTTCGGTGAGGAACTCGTCCTCGCCCAGCACCAGGTGCAACACAGCCGGTGCGGACCCCGGTGCCATCTGCGCTCCTCGTCGTCGTCGTTGTTGGTGTCGTCGTTGTCGTCTATCCCAGTCATCGTGCCACGCCGCGCCGACAGGCCCGCACCACCACCGCGCCCCGACCGGTCGACCCCGCCCGCTCCCCGACGTATTTTCGGGGCCACGAGCCAGTCCGACCGAGCGACGCCGACGCGGAGCGCCACCATGCGCGGTGTCCGAGCATCGAAGGGAACGACGTGAGCGAGAACCAGGACGCCGACACCGAGACGACCGACCAGCTGACGTTCCAGAACCCGGCGACCCGCTACCCCTCCATCGAACCGCCGGTCCAGCACCAGGACGAGCCGGGACTCGACGCGCGGCTCGAACCCAAGGCGGACCTCGGCGAGCACTCCTACCGCGGCACCGGCCGGCTCACCGGCCGCAGGGCGCTCATCACCGGCGGCGACTCGGGCATCGGGGCCGCGGTGGCGATCGCCTTCGCCCGCGAGGGCGCCGACGTGGCCATCCACCACCTGCCCGACGAGGAGCCCGACGCCCGTGCCGTCGCCGAGATCATCGAACGCGAGGGCCGCACCGCCGCGCTCATCCCCGGCGACCTCACCGACCGCGCGTTCTGCGAGAGCCTCGCCGACACCGCCGTCAAGCGGCTCGGAGGCCTCGACATCCTCGTCAACAACGCCGGCAAGCAGGTCGTCGCACCCGCGCTCGAGGACCTGCCCGACGAGCAGCTCACCGACACCTTCGAGGTCAACATCGTGGGGATGTTCCGGGTGACCAGGGCCGCGTTGCGCCATCTGGAGCCCGGGTCCACGATCATCAACACGACCTCCGTGGTCGCCTACATGGCGCCGCCGAACCTGCTGGACTACGCGTCCACCAAGGCCGCGATCAACAACTTCACCAAGGGGCTGGCCCAGCAGCTCGCCCCCAAGGGCATCCGGGTGAACGCCGTGGCACCCGGCCCCATCTGGACACCTCTACAGGTGTCGGACGGGCAACCCAAGGACGAGCTGCCCGAGTTCGGGCACTCCACCCCGCTCGGCCGTGCCGGGCAGCCCACCGAGTTGGCACCCGCCTACGTGTTCCTCGCCTCGCCCGAGTCCAGCTACGTGATCGGCGAGACGCTCGCGGTGACCGGCGGCATGCCGACGCCCTAGCCGTCGGGGATACTGGACACGTGGATCTGCTGCTCGAGGTCGTGTGCCGTCGGCGCCGGGACGGTGGGCCCGGTACCGGCCTCGACGCGTCCGCGCCCCGATGACCGGCCTGGTCCTGGCAGCGGGCGCCGGCAGACGGTTCGGTGGCCCCAAGGCCCTCGTCGACTTCCGCGGTGTCCGCCTGGTGGACCGCGCGGTGTCCCTTCTCCACGCGGGCGGTTGCGACCGGGTTGTGGTGGTCAGCGGCGCGGTCGAGCTGGAGGTGCCCGGCGCCGAGGTGGCGCACAACCCGGACTGGCCCACCGGCATGGGCTCCTCCTTGCGCGTCGGGCTCACCGCGGTCGGGGACGAGGACGTGGTGGTGGTCCCCGTCGACATGCCGTGGCTGGGACCGGAGTCGGTCCGCCGGGTCCTCGCCGCCGAGGCGTCACTGGCGGTCGCCACCTACGGCGGGACCCGTGCGCACCCGGTCCTCCTCGGTGCGCCACACCTCCCCGGGATCATCGCCACGGCGGCCGGAGACGCGGGCGCCCGTCACTACCTGCGGGCACACCCCCACCTCGTGACCGAGGTGCCGTGCGACGACACCGGGTCACCGCGCGACATCGACCACCCCGGCGACCTGGATGCCCCCGACGGCCCACCCCGGGACGGTTGAGCGGCCGGTGGGTGCGAGCACGACCAGCCGGGGGCGCGTCCGGTGGGACCACCCCGCCTGGTGCGCTTACGCTCGACGATCCGGGACCATCCCACCGCGGGCAGCCCGACCGCGACTCGAGAGGACGCACACGTGACGACGACCCGGGCCGAGGCCACCGATCCCCACGAGGTGGCGCGCCGCGTCTTCGGCTGGGACGACCTGCGCCCGCTGCAGGCCGAGGCGATCGAGGCGGCGGTGGGTGGTCGCGACGTGCTGGCGGTGCTGCCCACCGGCTACGGCAAATCGGCCATCTACCAGCTCGCCGGGATCATGGCGGACGGGCCGTGTGTGGTGGTCTCTCCGCTCATCGCGTTGCAGAGCGACCAGTGCGAGGGGCTGAACTCGATGGCGGACTCCGCGCCCACCCGGTCGCTGGCGATCAATTCCTCGATGGGCGTGCGACAGCAGGCGGAGGCCTGGGACGAGGTCGTCGCGGGGCGCGTCCACTTCGTGTTCCTCACCCCCGAGCAGCTGGCCAAACGCGAGGTCCTCGAACGGATCCGTGCGGCCGGGCCGAGCTTCCTCGTGGTCGACGAGGCGCACTGCGTCTCCGCCTGGGGCCACGACTTCCGGCCCGACTACCTGCGGCTGGACGCCGCCCGCCACCGGATGGGGTCCCCCACCGTCATCGCGCTCACCGCCACCGCCTCGACCCCGGTCCGCGAGGAGATCGTCGACCGACTCGCCATGACCGACGCCCTGGTGCTGGCCGGCGGGTTCGACCGGTCGGAGCTGCACCTCGCGGTGAGAAGGCACGTCGAGGACGACGGCAAAAAGGACGCGGTCGTGGAGCGGGCCGTCGAACTCGCCGGCCCCGGCCTGGTCTACACCGCCACCCGCCGGTCCACCGAGGAGTACGCCGAGCGGATCGCCGCACGAGCGGCCGACTCGGATCGCCCACTGAGGGTCCGTGCCTACCACGCCGGGCAGAAGTCGGCCGACCGTGAGGAGACGCTGGGCTCCTTCCTCGACGGTGACCTCGACGTGGTGGTGGCGACGAGCGCGTTCGGGATGGGGATCGACAAGGAGGACGTGCGGTTCGTCCTGCACGCCGACATCCCCGACTCGCTCGACACGTACTACCAGGAGGCGGGACGGGCCGGACGCGACCGCGAGCCGGCGACCATCGAACTCCACTACCGCAGCGAGGACCTCGGTCTGCGCAGCTTCTTCTCGTCGCACAGTGCCGACGAGGAGGTCATCCGCGCGGTCATCAAGCACCTGCGTCGCGCCGACGGCCCGGTACGGCTGAGCCGGTTGAAGAAGTCCCTCGACTTCGGCCCGAGGCGCGTCACGGGCGCCGTCAACCTGCTCGAGGCGGCGGCCCTCGTCGAGTCCGGCCGGAAGGGGCTGGAACTCGTCGACGACGTGCGGCCCAAGGAGGCGGTCCGCCGGGCCGAGGAGACCTCGGAGATGTTCGAGCGGATCGATCGCTCGCGGATCGGGATGATGCGCGGATACGCCGAGACCGACGGATGCCGGCGCCAGTTCCTGCTCGGCTACTTCGGCGAGGAGCTCGCGGACCCGTGCGGGAACTGCGACAACTGCGACGCCGGCACCGCGGTCGACCTCACCCACGACGCGGCGGACTTCCCCCTGCAGTCCGCGGTCGTGCACCGCGAGTGGGGATCCGGGATCGTCATGAGCGTCGACGACGACCGGCTCACCGTGTTCTTCGAAGAACAGGGCTACCGGACGCTGTCGCTCGACCTGGTGCGCGACCAGGAGCTTCTCACCCGGGCATGACGGGTGGCGAGCCCGGCAGCCCGGCAGCGATTCCGGCGACGGTCTCGAGCCACCACAGTGCGGGCGCGCAGGCCGCGGCGAGCAGGACCGCACCGCCCTCCCACGCCGGACCGAGCGCGGCCGCCGCCGTACCGAGCACGGTGACCAACGGGACGGCCGGGGCGACGGCGATGTTCGCGGGCAGTGCCCACGGTCCCTGGCCCAGTCCCGAGGCCACGAGCACCGGAAGCGTCGCCAGGTGGGCGACGACGCAGACCGCCAGGATGTCGGCGACCGGGCCGGGCATCCACGGTCGACGGATCCGCTGGGCCACCGGCCTCGCGGCCAGAACGAGAGCGGCGGTCGCGGTGACGGACAGGACGAAGCCCGTCCCGGTGGCGGTGGCGGGATCGAGGAGGGCGACGACGAGGACCACCGCCGCCAGGGCGGCCAGCGGGCGGCCGGTGCGGTGGGCGCCCAGCGCCGCCAGACCGATGGCCCCGGTGCCGGCGGCCCGCAGAACCGCCGGCTCCGGGCCGACCACGGCCACGAACCCGGCCAGGGCGAGTCCTGCCGCCACGATCCGCCCGCGTCGCCCCACCCCGAGGGCCGCCGCGGCGAGCAGGACCGCCCCCACGACGTAGGTGGTGTTGGCGCCCGAGACCGCGGCGAGATGCGCCAGCCCCGCCGCCCGGAACTCGTCCCGGGTCCGGGCGGAGACCCCTCCCTCGTCGCCCAGGACGAAGGAGGGGAGCAGCCCCGCGGCCTCTCCCTCGAGTGCGCGGCCGGAGACCTGCCGGAGCCGCTCCCGCACCGCCGCCGGGATCCGTCCGGACCATCCGGGTGGGCCCGTCACGCGGGGCGGGGCCAGCGCCCGGAGTGCGGGTGGTTCTCCCGCGGACCGCGGCTCCACCACCGCCACCGATGCCTCCACCCGGGTCCCCGGCGGGAGCCCCCGCCAGCCGTCGCGGGCCAGCAGCACCACGTCGAGTTCGGCCTCGCGCGCCGAGCTCCCCGACCCGGTGGACTCCACCCGGACCGGCACCATCACCCCGCCGCCGCGGATCGGCCGGTCGAACCCGGTCACCACCGCCTGTACCCCTGTCCGTGCGCCCACCAGATCGTTCAGCGGGTGCGCGGACAGGGCGTGCACCCGGGCGGCCTGCACCCCCGCCGCGACCGCGCCCGTCGCGCACGCCACCGCGAGGACGCCCAGCGCGGTGCGGTCGACACGCTCACGCACCCCGTGCCCGGAACCGGTCGACCCGCCGACGGACCACAGCGCGGCGACCACCGCGGCCGCCGCCAACACCACCGCGACGGCGGCGGCGAGAGCCGGGCGGACCACGCCCGTCGCGGCCGTGGCCGCGAACACCGCGAGCGTCGGCACGACCAACCGCAGATCCCGCGCCGCAGGGATCCGGCGCCGTGACGTGTCGACCGGGTCGCTCACACCGTGACCAGCGGCCGGAGCCGTGCCAGGGTCGCCGGCCCGATACCGTCGACCTCCACCAGCTGGTCCACGCTGGAAAACGACCCGTTCGCGGCCCGCCACGCCAGGATCGACGACGCGGTCACCGGCCCCACGCCGGGCAACGACTCGAGTGCCGCCGCGTCGGCGGTGTTGAGATCGACCAGACCCCCACCTCCTCCCGGATCCGGTGGGCCGCCCGCTGGCGCGCCGGTCCCCGCCGTTCCCGGCCCCGCACCAGAACCCGGCCCCGGGCCGGGGCCCGGTCCGATGATGTCGCTGCGCGGGCCTCCCGACCCGTCCGGGCCGGGGGCCGACCCGACGAGGATCTGTTCGCCGTCGGAGACCTTACGCGCCAGGTTGAGCCCGTCCCGGTCCCCGCCCTCCAGGACACCCCCCGCGCTGTCGAGCGCGTCGGCGACGCGCGCGCCGGGCGCGAGGGTGACCAGTCCGCTGCGGCCGACCAGCCCGACGACGGAGACGACGAGCGGTTCCCCGGCGGTACCCGCTTCCCCGCTCCCCGACCCCGGGGACGGCGGGGCGGGCCGGGTCGAGGCGCCGCCCTCGTCAGTGGCCGCGTCGGCGGGATCGGCGGGATCGGCGACAGGCTCCCCCACCTGCGCCAACGGGAGGTCGGGCACCGCAGGCCCCTCGGGGACGGACGAGATCAGACGGTGCACGGAGAACGCACCGAGACCCAGCACGAGCATCACCAGGGCGATCCCGGCGAGCCGGTCGGGCGCCCACCGGATGCGACCCCACCACGGCGGGTCGGCCCAGGCGGTCGCATCCGGGTACTGCGGCGGGATCCGCTCCGGCCGGTCACCCGCGGGGTCGAGGTCGGCCCACGGCACCGCGGCCGGCCGGCCGGGCCCACCACCGGTTGCCGGAGGGGCGTCGCCCGGGGCCGGACGATGATCGACCGCGGCAGGACGGTCGGCGTCCGGCGGCGAGAGTGCGCTGGCGAGTCGGTGCAGGGCGGCCGCCCGCGCAGGGTCCCGATGGGAGTCGACGGGGCCGCCGGATCGTGCCGGGGTCTCGGTTCGCATGGCGCGAAGCTAGCCCGGCACATCCCCCGCGGTGGCCCCGATCGCGGCCGTCAGTCCGCCGGCTGTGGAGAGGGGGGAAGGATGGGGAATTCGGTGTCGACCAGGTCCGTCACCGAGACACCCACTGTTCCCGGCCCCAGGTGCCAGGCGAGGACCTCGTCGAATTCGACGATCATGACCCGCTCCGGGAACTGGGTCTCCTTGCGGATCTCGGTGGCCATCTCCTCGGCCCGCTCGCGCGCCTGGTGGTGGTGGACCACCACCAGCACGTCACCGCGCGCCACGTCGTCGCGCAGCAGGGACCGCAACCGCGCATGCGCCTTGGTGGTGGTGCGGGCCTTGGCCGCCAGGTCCACCGATCCGTTGCGCAACACGATCACCGGGCGCATGGCCAGGGCGCTACCGAAGAGCGCGGCGAGCGCACTGATCCGGCCGCCTCTGCGCAGGTTCTCGAGTGACTCCAGTGCGGCGTACGTCGAGGCGCCCCGGCAGAGCCGCTCGGCCAGTTCGTAGGTCGCGGACAGGCCGAGCCCGTTCCCCGCCGCCCACGCGCACTGCGCGACGGCGGCCCCGAACGCCATGCCCGCTCCGCGGGAGTCCGAGACCAGAACCCGGCCCCCGAACCTGGTCGCGGCGTCGGCCGCCGACTGCCACGTTCGCGAGAGCTCGCGGGACAGGTGCACCGACACCACCCCTGTGCAGTCGGGATCCGCGAGCAGTTCCCCGTAGATCTCCGCCAGTTCGTCGGGCGTGACCGCGGCCGTGGACACCGCGCGGTCGTTCTCCTCCACGACGTGCAGACCCACCACCGTGATGCCGAACTCGCGGACCCACTCGGCCGGCAGGTCGGCACTCGAGTCGGTGACCAGGCGGATCGTCATGACGAGCCCACCGGAGGCGTGATGCCGGCGTTCCACTGGTCCAGGCGCCACAGGACACCTCGGGCGGCCTCGGTGGTGGGGCCGACCTCGGGCTCGGGAGCCTGCGCGGCCGTGCCCTCGGGGCGGACGTGCGCCGACAGTTGCACCCAGCACGTGTTGCCGAGTCCGTTGAACACCGAGTACTGCTCTACCGGCAGCTCGAGCAGCGACGCGGTCAGGGCCGCGATCGCGCCGCCGTGGGCGACGATCACGGCGGGGTGCTCGCTCCAGTCGGGCGACGACTCGACCAGCTCGTCGACGACCTCGCGGGTCCGTCGTGCCACGTCCAGACGGCTCTCGCCCTCCGGCGGGGACCACCGGGGACTGCTGCGCCACCGGACCCGGGCGTCGGGCCACTGCCCGTCGACCTCCGAGTGGCTCATGCCCTGCCAGGTGCCCAGGTGCGTCTCCCGCAGCCGCGGGTCGGTGCGGACGTCCAATCCCACCTCGGTGGCCAACGCCTTCGCCGTCTCGTGTGCCCGCTGCAGGTCCGAGGACAGGATCGTCCACGGGCGACGGGGTGCCAGCACGCGGCCGACGGCGTGTGCCTGCCGCACACCCAGCTCACTGAGCTCGGTGTCCAGCTGTCCCTGCATCCGCAACGAGGCGTTGTAGTGCGTCTGGCCGTGACGCAGGAGGATGAGACGTCGGGTCACCGGGTGGTTCAGAGCTCCTGGTCCCGCTGTGGCTCCTCCGGCGCGAGCGAGTCGTCGGCGTTGCCGGCGTCGTCAGCGGGCCGTCGCGACGTCTCGACGCCCTCGATCTCGACGACCGGGCAGTCCTTCCACAGGCGGTCGAGCGAGTAGTAGTCGCGCTCGTCGACGTGCTGGACGTGCACGACCAGCTCGTTGTAGTCGAGCAGCGCCCACCGCCCCTCGCGGGTGCCCTCGCGACGCAGCGGCTTGTGGCCGGCCTCGCGCAGCTTGTCCTCGATCTCGTCGACGACGGAGTTGACCTGCCGCTCCGTGTCGGCGGACGCCAGGACGAAACAGTCGGTGATGATGAGCTGGCCGGAGACGTCGATGACGACGATGTCGGTCGCCAGTTTGTCGTCGGCGGCGCGGGCCGCGATGGCGGCCATCTCAAGGGCCTCGGGGCTTGCGGTCACTGGGGATTCTCCTCGGGGTGGGGATCGGTGGGGACGGGCACCCGGTGTACCGGGGCCGTCGCTGCGGGGGTGCCGTCCAGGCGGGTCGAGCCCTCGGGCCGGTAGAGATTGCGTTTCGCGATGTACTGCACGACACCGTCCGGCACGAGATACCACACGGGCGCGTCCTCGGCCGCCCGGCGGCGGCACTCCGTGGACGAGATGGCCAGCGCGGGGATCTCGAGCAGGTGGACCCGCCCGTCCCTGATCTCGGTGAGGTGCGTGTCGGACAGTTCGAACCCGGGCCGGGAGACCCCGACGAACGTGGCGAAGTCGAACATCTCCTCCCACCCGCGCCACGTGAGGATCTTCTCCAGCGCGTCGGCGCCCGTGATGAAGTACAGATCGGTGTCCGGGTGCTGGCGCAGCAGGTCCTTGAGCGTATCGAGCGTGTAGGTCGGCCCGTCGCGGTCGATGTCGACGCGACTCACCGAGAATCGCGGGTTGGAGGCCGTGGCGATGACCGTCATCAGGTACCGGTCCTCGGCCGGGGACACCTCCCGGCCGCGCTTCTGCCACGGCTCGCCGGTGGGGACGAACACCACGTCGTCGAGACCGAACCGGTGGGCGACCTCGCTGGCCGCGACGAGGTGACCGTGATGGATGGGGTCGAATGTCCCGCCCATCACTCCGATACGGCGTCGAGCGCCGTCGGTGGTCCCCGTCGTGGTCATGGTCGGTGAGTCTATCGGTCGGGGGTGACGCCCAGTCGTCTGCCGCGCCCCGCCGCCGCGATCGCTCACACGGGGAGCAGGCTCGCGACGACCGTCGTGAGCTGTTCGACGTTGCGGCACTCGTGCATGGGGACGTACTGGGAGTACAGCCTGGCGGCCGAATCGCCGGTCCCCCACTGCCGCTTGGGCTCCGGGTTGAGCCAGTGGGTGTGTCCGACCCGCTCGCTGACGAACTCGAGTGCCTCGACGGACGGATCCCGGTAGTTGTTGCGGCCGTCTCCCAGGATGAGCAGCGACCCAGTCCTGGTCAGGGTGTGGGCGTACCTGTCCGCGAAGCCCGCCAACGCGTGGCCGTAGTCGGAGTGACCGTCGTAGGTGACGATCTCGGCCTCGCGGACCATCCGGCTCATCGCGGAGCCGAGGTCGGACCCGGTCTCGAAGAACGAGGTCACCTCGTCGGTGGTGTCGACGAACGCGAACACCCGCACCCGGGAGAACTGCTCCCGGAGCGAGTGCACCAGCTGGAGGGTGAAGTGGCTGAACCCGGCCACCGAGCCGGACACGTCGCACAACACGACCAGCTCCGGACGGGCCGGGCGGGGCTTGCGCAGCACCAGTTCCACGGGGACGCCGCCGGTGGACATGGACCGGCGCATGGTCTTGCGCATGTCGATCGCACCGTGCCGGTGACGACGCCGGCGGGCCGCAAGTCGGCTGCCCAGTTGCCTGGCCAGCGGACCCACCCTGCGGCGCAGTGCCTGCAGGTCCTGGTCGTTGGCCCGCAGGAAGTCGACCTGTTCGGCCGCGGGCCCCACCGCGTACTGTGCGACGCGGTCGCGGCCCACGGTCTCGGCGGTACGGCGGCGGGTCTCGTCGGCGACCTCCCGCAGGAAGCCGCGGACCAGGTCGGCGGCCGAGTTGGCGGCCGCCGTCTTCTCGGCGTGCCGCTGGGAACCGTCCGGGTCGAAGGGGTCGGCGCCGAGCAGCCCGTCCAGGATCCGCTGCATGATCGAGTTGGTGTCGAGCGGGCTCAGTGCCTGGTAGGCGGAGTAGCGCGGTCCGTTCACCGAGTCGTACGAGCCCAGCTGCTCGACCAGGAGCTCCGCCAACGCCCGGGCCTTGGCCCGCGACTCCTCGGTGTCCTCGAGCAGGAGCGACGCGATGAGCTCGTTCAGGGCGTCCGGATCCACCTTGCCGTCGTCGTCGGTCGGGATCTCCACCTCGAGCGTCACCGCGTCACCCGCGGTGTGGGACCCGACGGCGGCCGGGAACCACAGGTCGAAGAGCTGGTCGAACACCCCACGGTGCGTGGACTTGTGCAGGATCGTCGAGGCCAGCGCCTCGCGCAGCGCGGCGCGGTCGAGCAGGTCGACGTGCACCATCGCCGCGGCGGCGTCCACGGCCTCGCTCGGGCCGACGGGGATGCCCTTGTGGCGCAGTGCGTCGACGAAGTCGACGAGGTGGCCGGACATCCCACCCGGGGCCCTCTCGGTCATTCCACCCACCTCCCTGTCCCCCACGGCCCTAGTTGAGCCGGAGCTCGGCGGCCGCGCGCAGCTGGTCGGACTGGTGCTTGAGCACCACGCCGAGCGTCTGCAGGACGACCTCGTCGTCGATGGTGTCCAGGCCCAGCGCCACGAGGGTGCGACCCCAGTCGATCGTCTCCGACACGCTCGGCACCTTCTTCAGCGCCATCGCGCGCAGGACGCCCACCACGCGTACGAGCTGCTCGGCCAACCGGTCGTCGAGTTCCGGCACCCGGGAGGCGAGGATCTTGCGCTCCAGCTCGGGCGTCGGGAAGTCGAGGTGCAGGTAGAGGCAACGTCGCTTGAGCGCCTCGGACAGCTCGCGGGCCGCGTTGGAGGTGAGCACCACGAACGGGCGTCGGGTGGCCTCTATGGTCCCGAGTTCGGGGATGGTCACCGCGAAGTCGCTGAGGACCTCCAGCAGCAGGCCCTCGATCTCGATGTCGGCCTTGTCGACCTCGTCGACGAGCAGGACGGTGGGCTCGCTGCGCCGGATGGCGGTGAGCAACGGGCGGGACAGCAGGAACTCCTCGGCGAACACGTCGTCGCGCGTGGAGTCCCACCCCTCGCCCTGCCCGGCCTGGATCCGCAGGATCTGCTTGGCGTGGTTCCACTCGTAGAGCGCACGGGCCTCGTCCACGCCCTCGTAGCACTGCAGGCGGATGAGTTCGGCCTCCGTGGCGGCGGCGACGGCCTTCGACAGCTCCGTCTTGCCGACACCGGCCGGGCCCTCGATGAGCAGCGGCTTGCCCAGCCGGTCGGCGAGGTAGACCACCGTCGCGGTCGATCGGTCGGCCAGGTACCCCTGTCCACCGAGGGCCTCGATGACGTGGTCGATGCTCTCGAATGCGGGTCGCTGGGCGGTGCGGGCTCGGTCCATCGGGTGGGTCCTTTTCGGTTCGGGGTCGTCGGTGGCGGGCCGGCGAGTGGTCCGGGCGCGAGTGCCTCTACGGCCGCACGTGCCCCTTGCCGTGGGCGATCCACTTCGTGCTGGTCAGTTCCTCGAGCCCCATGGGGCCGCGGGCGTGGAGTTTCTGGGTGGAGATACCGATCTCGGCGCCGAAGCCGAACATCTCCCCGTCAGTCCAGGCGGTGGAGGCGTTGACCATCACCGCCGCCGCGTCGACGCGGGCGCAGAACCGGTCGGCCACGTCGATGCTGCGGGTGGAGATGGCCTCGGTGTGTCCGGAGGACCAGCGATCGATGTGCTCGATCGCCTCGTCCACCCCGTCGACCACCTTGAGCGCGATGTCCATGCTGAGGTACTCCTCGCCCCAGTCGACATCGTCGGCGGGGACCAGTCCCTCGCGGTCGCCGTGGACGGTGACACCGGCCGACTTCAGCGCCCCCACGACGCGGTCCACGGCCGCGTCGCCGAGTGCGGAGTCGAGCAGCACCGTCTCGGTGGCGTTGCAGACGCTGCAGCGGCGGGTCTTCCCGTTGAGCAGCAGGCTGATGGCCTCGTCCAGGTCCGCGTCTCCATGGATGTAGAGGTGACAGTTACCGGTACCGGTCTCGATGGCCGGGACCTTGGCGTTCTCCACCACGGTCTGGATCAGCCCCGCACCACCGCGGGGGATGACGACGTCCACCAGGCCGCGCGCCTGGATGAGGTGCGTGACCGACGACCGGTCCTCGGACGGCAGGAGCTGGGCCGCGTCCACGGGCAGGCCGTGCTCCGCGAGGACACCGCGCAGCACCTCGACCAGCGCCTCGTTGGAGTTGCGGGCCGAGCGCGACCCCCGCAGCAGTGCTGCGTTGCCCGACTTGAAGGCGAGCCCGAACGCGTCGACGGTGACGTTGGGGCGCCCCTCGTAGATCATCCCGACCACCCCGAGCGGGACCCGGACCTGTCGCAACTGCAGCCCGTTGGGGCGGGTCGAGCCACGCGTGACGGTGCCGACAGGGTCCGCCAGACCGGCCACCTGACGCAGGCCGCCGGCGATGCCCTCGATCCGCTCGGCGGTGAGCCGCAGCCGGTCGAGCATGGCCTCGCCCATCCCGGCCTCGGACTGCTCGGCGAGGTCCCGGGCGTTGGCCTCGAGGATCGTCGACTCCGCCACCACGAGGGCGTCGGCGGCGGCCTGCAGCAGTTCGTTCTTGCGGTCCGCGGTGAGCAGGGCCAGCTCGCGCGAGGCGGACCGGGCCCGGCGGGCGGCGTCATGGACGGCGTCGCGGGTCGGGTCCGCGGCGGGCCCGGCGTCCGTCTGGCCAGTGAGGTCGGAAGCGTCGAGGTGGCTGGCTGTCATGCGTTCCAGCTTACCGATGCGGCCGGCGGAGCCACTTCCGACGAGTCAGACCGTCGAGACGGCTCCGGTCTCGCGCACGGCGAACTCCCGGAAGCGGCGGGCCAGGTCCTGGTCCCCGGCAGGGCCCGATCGCTCGCCGGGTCCGGGCGGGCCCGCGATCTGTCGGAAACCCGTCGGTCCGATGTACGACGCCGGCGGCAGATCCTCCGTCGCCGCGTACAGCAGCGGGCGTGCCCCGTCGGCTGCCGTGGGGACGATCCGCCGGCCGAGCAGGTTGAGCACGGCATTGACCGGCGGGAACGGGGTCGGGTCGAGGATCGAGGTGGCGGCGAAACCGGGGTGGGCGAGCTGGACGTCCACCGGGGAGCCCGCGGCGGCGAGCCGGTTCTGCAGGTCGAGACCCCAGAGCATGCACGCGAGTTTCGACTGCGCATACGCCGCCGCCATCGAGTAGGGGCGTCGGCGGAAGTGGGGGTCGGCGAAATCAATCCGCCCCTTGGCGTGGGCCATTGAGGCCGTGATCACCACCCGCTCCCGGATCCGGGGCAGCAGGAGTTCGGTGAGCAGGAACGGCGCGAGGACGTTGACCCCCAGGTGCAGCTCGAAGCCGTCCGCGGTTTCCCGCCGGGTCTTGCTCATCAGACCGGCGTTGTCCACCAGGATGTCGACGGGGTCCGTGTACGAGGTCGCGAACTCCCGCACGGCGTGCAGGTCACTCAGGTCCAGCTCGTGGACCTCGGTGGAGCCGCCGATCTCCTCGGCCGACTCCTCCCCCGCGGCGCGGGTGATGGACGGGAGCACGACGTGGGCGCCCCGGCGCGCGAGCTCACGCGCGGCTTCCTTCCCGATGCCGCTGGTGCCGCCCGTGACCACGATGGTCTTCCCGGTCAGGTCGGGCAGGTCGTCGACGGTCCACGCCGCGGAGCTCACGAGGCGGCCCCGTCGCTGCGCACGAGGACGGTGACCATGAAGCCGCTGTCGTCGTCGAACGGCAACAGATCCCACGTCGACCAGCGCTGCTGCACCCGCAGCCCGGCGCGGTCGGCGTCGCGGTCGAACTCCTCCCTGGTCCAGCCCCGGTCGAGCCCGAAGCCCACGACCAGGCGGCCGGCCCTCTCCTCGGCGCCCTCGTCCGCCGTGGCGAGGCGGGCGGCGAGGTTGGTGAGCACGGCGCCGCGGTCGGCGGGGTCGACGAAGGCCAGGACGTTGCCCGCCGACACGGCGAGGTCGAACGGCCCGCGGGGCCAGCCCTCGTCGGCCAGGTCCGCGACCTCCCACGACGCTTCGGGGCACAGCTCCCGCGCGCGCTCGATCAGGTGCGGGTCGAGGTCGACGCCGGTGACGCGGTGTCCACGCGAGTGCAGGTAGGCGCCGGTGCGCCCCTGACCACAGCCCACGTCGAGGATCCGGGCGCCGCGCGGGACCATCGCGTCGATCAGCCGCGCCTCGCCGTCGATGTCCACGCCTTCGGCCACCATGTCGTCCCACCGTCGGGCGTACCGCCGGGAGTGCTCGGGGTCTGCCTCCACGATCTGCTTCCATGTCTGAGCCATGCGGCCCAGTATGGCCGCAGGGAGCGACATGCGTCGCGGAGGACGACGACGGCGAGGGCGGCCGCCGCCGGGCCGGCGGAACGCGGCGGTCACGGGCCGATGGCGCGGAGGAGGCGGAAGGTGGGCAGATCGGCTCCCCTGGTCTGGTTGACGAGGGTGACCGCAAGGGTCCCGCCGACGGTGTCGACGACGGCGATCGACCGGAACCCGCCGGTGCCGCCGTTGTGCCACAGGGTGCCCGGGCCGGCGCGATGCCACCCGAGCCCCATCCGTTCGGGCCCGGACGGCGGCGTGGCCTGCGTGAGTCGGACGGCGTCCTCGAGGTCGGTGGTCGACGGATCGAGGTGCGCGGCGAGGAACCGCGTCATGTCGGCCGCCGTGGAGCGCAGCGCTCCCGCGCCCGGCATTCCGCGCAGCGGCCACGGTTCGGCGCCGCGGCGGCGGCTGCGGTGCCCGAGGGCCGTTCGCCGCCGCTGCTCGTCGGTCATCTGATCCTCGGTCACGGTGTCGGGCATGCCCAGTGGTCCGCAGATCCGGTCGCGGACGAGCGCCCCGAAGTCGGCCCCGGTCGCGCTGGTCATCGCGATGCCGAGAAGGCCGAAGCCGAGATTCGAGTACTTCGGCGTGCCCTGCCCCGGGTGCCGACGCGGGCGGAGGCCACGGAGTCCGGCGAGGACGTCCGATTCCGTGAGGTCCGCATAGGGATCCGCACCCGTGCGCACGTAGGCGAGGTTCTCCCGGAGCCCCAGCCGGCCGGGCGTCCTGGGGAGCCCGGAGGTGTGGGTCGCGAGGTGCTGCAGCGTGATCGGGTCGTCGTCACCACCCGGCAGGTCCGTGCCGGTGGGGAGCAGGTCCCGGACCGGGGTGTCCAGCCGCCACTGCCCCCGGACGACACCGTCGGCCAGCAGAAGGGCGGTGAACACCTTCGTGATGGAGCCGATCTCGAAGAGCGTGTGGGCGTCCGGGGTGGCGCCCCGACCGGTGTCCCCGCGGGTGGCGGTGTGGACACCGCCCGGTGGCCCGGCAGCCATCACGACCCCGACCCGCCGCCGCGACAGTCGGTCCGTCGCCCGCTCGACCTGCCCCGCGATTCCCTGCCCACCACTGGTCACGGGACCGAGTAAACGCTCCCGGGCTCCGCTCCGCAGGTGAGCTGTCGGAGCGGTGGGGCACGATGGGCCCATGACCTCGACAGCGGACCGTCCCACATCCGACGACCCGGCCACCGGGGACCGGGCCCCCGGTGACCGGGCCGCGCTCCGGGCCCGCGCCGACGAACTGCTCAGCGCTCTCGCCGGGGCGGGCGCCGTCCTGCGCGAGGACCAGTGGGTCGCCATCGAGGCCCTGGTGGCGGACCGGCGGCGCGCGCTGGTGGTCCAGCGCACCGGCTGGGGCAAGTCGGCGGTGTACTTCATCGCCGCCCGGTTGCTCCGCGAGCTGGGATCGGGCCCCACCGTGATCGTCTCGCCGTTGCTAGCGCTCATGCGGAACCAGGTCGAGGCCGCCGCCCGGGCCGGGGTGCGGGCGGCCACCATCAACTCGGCCAACATGACCGAGTGGGACGAGGTCCGCTCGGCGGTCCGGGCCGGTGAGGTCGACGTACTGCTGGTGAGCCCGGAGCGTCTCAACAACCCCGATTTCCGCGACACGGTCCTGCCCGCGCTCGCGGCGGACGCCGGCCTGGTGGTGGTGGACGAGGCCCACTGCGTCTCGGACTGGGGTCACGACTTCCGGCCGGACTACCGGCGTATCCGCACGCTCCTCGCCGATCTGCCCCAGGGCGTGCCGGTCCTGGCCACCACGGCCACGGCCAACGACCGGGTGGTCCGCGATGTCGCGCAGCAGCTCGGGGTCGGTGAGTCCGCCTCGGAGGACACCCTCGTCCTGCGAGGCGGACTGGACCGCGAGTCGCTGCGGCTGTCGGTGGTGGATATCGACGACTCGGAGAAGCGCGCCGCCTGGCTCGTGGAGAACCTCGAGTCGCTGCCGGGCAGCGGCATCATCTACAGCCTCACGGTCGCGGCGGCCGAGGACATGGCCGAACTGCTCACCTCGGCCGGGCACCGTGTCAGCTCCTACACCGGTCGCACCGACGCCGGTGAACGCGAGGAGCTGGAGCGCGCGCTGCTCGACAACGAGGTCAAGGCCCTGGTCGCCACCTCCGCGCTGGGCATGGGGTTCGACAAGCCGGACCTGGGCTTCGTGGTCCACCTGGGTGCCCCGCCCTCCCCCATCTCCTATTACCAGCAGATCGGCCGCGCCGGGCGTGCCGCCGACCGCGCCGAGGTGGTCCTGCTGCCCGGGCCCGAGGACCGCGCGATCTGGAATCACTTCGCCTCCCTGGCGTTCCCGCCCGAGGACGTGGTGCGGCGGGTCCTCGACGCGCTGGAGCCCGACCGACCGCAGTCCACGCAGGCGCTCGAACCCGCAGTCGACCTCGGCCGCAACCGGCTCGAGATGGTGCTCAAGGTCCTCGACGTCGACGGCGCGGTCCAGCGAATCCGGGGTGGCTGGGTGGCCACCGGGCGGCCGTGGCACTACGACGCCGAGCGGTACGCGGGGCTGGCGGAGGCACGGCAGTCCGAGCAGCAGGCGATGCTGGAGTACCAGCGCACCGGGTCCTGCCGCATGGAGTTCCTCCGCGGCCAGCTCGACGACCCCACCCTCGACCCGGCCTCCGACGGCTGCGGTCGCTGCGACAACTGCACGGGTCAGCGCCGCACCACGGACGTCGACTCCGGGGCCCTGACCCGCGCCCGCGAGGCCCTCGAACGGCCCGGCGTGGTCCTGCCGCCCCGCCGCCAGTGGCCCACCGGCCTCGCCAAGCTCGATGTCCCGCTCAAGGGCAAGATCGCCGACGGCCCCGCCGAGGGCCGGGCTCTGGCCCGCCTGACCGATCTCGGCCTGGGCCAGAAGCTGCGCGCCCTGCTCGCCGAGCCCGACCAGGACGCTCCGGATTGGCTCGCACGCGCGTGTATTCCCGTCCTCCGCGAGTGGGGATGGGCCGACCGGCCCACCGGCGTGGCCGCCCTCCTCACCGGCGAGCACCCGCAGCTGGTCACCACTCTCGCCCATGCCCTGGCGCAGATGGGTCGCATGGAACATCTCGGGGAGATCTCCCGCGATCCGGCCCTTCCCGCGGTGACGGCCCAGAACTCCGCGTACCGCGTGGCTCAGTTGTGGGGCACGTTCTCCGGCCCGTCGACACCGTCCGAGGGCCCCGTCCTGCTGGTCACCGACCTGCTCGGGACGGGGTGGACGATCACCGAGGCGGCCCGGCATCTCCGCTCCTCCGGGGTTCCCGCCGTCCTGCCCCTGGCCGTGGCCACATCCGGCTAGGTGTGATGTCCGGCTAGGTGTGATGTCCAGGGAGGTCGCCGCCCGCGCATCGACAGACCGGAGTCCGGCACGGGATCATCGACCCATGGGTAACTCAACGAGACCGTCACCGTCGGCCGGGCCGGGGTTCACCACGATCCGGTCGGACCCGTCATGAGCGCCCTCACGGTGCTCGCTCTCGCGGTGGGATTCGTCCTGCTCATCGGCGGCGGCGAGGTGCTGGTGCGAGGCGCCGGCGGTCTGGCCGCGACCCTCGGGATCTCCCCGCTGGTGGTGGGACTCACCGTCGTCGCCTTCGCGACCTCCGCGCCGGAGTTCGCGGTGAGCGTCGACGCCGCGCTGAGCGGATACCCGGGGTTGGCCGTCGGCAACGTGGTGGGCAGCAACATCGCGAACATCCTGCTCATCCTTGGACTGACAGCGATCGTTGCCCCGCTGGTGGCGACGTCCCGCATCGTGCGGGTCGACATCCCCATCATGGTGCTGTTCTCGGTGGTCGCGCTGCTGGTGGCACTCGACGGCACGATCAGCTTCCTCGACGGTCTGCTGTTGTTCGCCGGCCTCGTGGCGTATGTGGTGGCGACGATCGTCATCTCGCGCAAGCAGGATGGAGGCCGGGTCGCCGCGGCACCGGAGGACCCGGTCGCTGACGGCCCCGGTGGTGGCGACGCCGCCGTCGACGGCGCGGGTGATGGCGACGCGGGTGGCGCCAGCGCGGGCGAGACGCGGTCGTCCGGCGTCGCGTCGTCACACCCGGTTCTGGTCAGCAGCGTCTTCGTGGTCGTCGGTGTGGCTCTGCTGGTGGTCGGCGCGCGACTACTCGTCGCGGCGGCGAGTGATCTCGCGTCGGCATGGGGAATGAGTGACCTGGTCATCGGTCTCACGGTGGTGGCGGTCGGGACGTCGCTACCGGAGCTCGCCACGAGCGTGGTGGCGGCGATCCGCGGCGAACGGGACCTGGCCATCGGCAACATCGTCGGTAGCAACATGTTCAACATCGGTGCCGTTCTCGGGATGACCTCGCTCATCACGCCCATCGACGTCGCCCCCGGGGCCGTCCGCTTCGACCTGCCGATCATGCTCGCCGTCTCGCTGGCCCTGCTCCCGATCGCCTTCACCGGTATGGCGATCAAGCGGTGGGAGGGACTGCTCTTCACCGGCTTCTACGCCGCGTACGTCGTCTACGTGGTGCTGCAGGCGGCCGACCACGACGCGTTGGATCCGTTCAGCGCCGCCATGCTCTGGTTCGTCATCCCCATCACCGCGCTGTGGCTCATCGTGCTGGCCACCTATGAACTCGGCGTACTGCGGGGGCGCCGACAGGCGCGGGAGCGGCGAGTCGCGGCGGGGGCGCGCGTAGCGGACGAGGAGGACCCGACGGAAGGGGTGACCCGCGACGGGTGAGCGCCCTCGCCGGGCCCGTTCGCCGAGGACCTCCGGTTCACACGGTGAGTCGGAGGCTCCGGAGGCGACGGACCAGAAGACTCTGGTGCCATTCGGTCCGCGAGACGTCGATCTCGAGGTCCCCTCCGATCTCGAGGAGGAAGTCGAGTGCGGCGCGGGATTCCATGCGCGCCAGGGCCGCACCCAGGCAGAAGTGGATGCCGCGCCCGAACGACAGGTGCGAGCCCTCATCGCGGTCCGGTCCGAACCGGTCCGGGTCCCCGTACCGGTGGGGGTCCCGGTTGGCGCTTCCCCAGAGGAGGAAGAGGTGGGTGCCCGCGGCGAGAGCGGTCCCACCGAGTTCGGTGTCCGTGGTGACGTGGCGGCAGTGCCCCCGGAAGGGCGCATCCGTTCTGAGGGTCTCCTCAATGAACGACGAGCGGCGCCCCGGGTCCGACCGGAGTCTGTCGAGGTGCTCCGGGTGCTGCCCCAGGCGCCGAACCAGGGTGCCCAGGTGGCCCACGGTGGATTCGATACCCGCCGCCACGAGCTGGACGAGGACCTGCACCGCGGCGTCGTGGGAGATCTCGCCACGCTCCAGCTCACGGGCGAGTGCCCCGAGCACCGAGGCGCCCTGCCCGGCCTCCGCCGCGGTCACAGCGGCGGAGAGGTGGTCGACCAGCTCCCCTGCCGACCGGAGCGAGTCGTCGAGCTCGTCGGCCGTGACCATCCCGTCCAACATCCTCGTGCTGGCGAACGCCCACTCCCACAGGCGGTCGGCATCCTGTGGCGGCAGTCCCATGAGTTCCGCGATGACGGCGGGCGGGAGACGTTCGGCGATGTCCGCCACCCAGTCGATCCCGCCGTCTCGCCAGCCGTCCGCCCACAGTTCGCGCAGTCGGCGGTCGACGAAGGGCCGCCAGGCTCGCAGTGTGCGCGGGGAGAGGGACGACGCGACCACGCTCCGGTGGGCCCGGTGCACCTGCCCGTCAGCGGTTGCCAGCGCGTGGACGGGGGATCCGAGTTCGGCGACGGGGAACTCGGTCACCTCCCCGCCAGGGCCCACCACCATCGTCGCGGTGAGGTTGGACGAGAAGTCCTCGACCCTGCTCGCGGCCTCCACGATCAGGTCCCATGACCGGACGGCGTAGAAGCCCGAGTCCCCCACCCGCTCGATTCCCGGCGAGGTCCTCGAGGGGTCGAACAGGTCCATGATCTCGTGCGCATCCCGCATACCCGCCACACTCGCGGACCGGTACCCGGCCCACATCGGAATCGCAAATTCCGGTGGTCACTCGGCGGGCGCGGGCGACCGTCGTGGGGCTCCGGGGGCCCGGAGCAGCACGACACCGCTGACCCCCGAGACCGCGGCGGAGGCGAGCAGTAGTGCACCGAGGCCCAGGGACGGTATGACGGCCCCGGCGAGCGCCGGCGCGATCACGGAGCTCACGGCGCCCACCACCAGGCACGCCGTGAACGCCGCCCCCGCGCGATCGTGGGCCAGCTCCGCCGTCCACACGGCGAGGACCGCCGAACCGGTCATGTACCCCACACCGAAGACGCAGGCGGAGATCACCGTCGCGACCAGGGAGTTCCCCGCCTGACCCAGCAGCGCCAACGAGACCGCGACGGTCACCAGGCACATCGCCGCGACCCGGGCACTGCCCCACCGTTGCGCCATGGCGCCGGTCGCCAGTGCCGTCAGGCCACTGGCACCGATCAGGACGTAGGCCACCGGGACGGCGAGCTCCGGCAGGTCCGTGCGGTCGAGGACGTCGGAGGCGTAGGTGAAGTAGATGATGACGACCGCGAAGTAGACGACCGAGTAGCCGGCGGGCACGGGCAGGACCCTGGCCAGGTCCGCGAGCCCGCGCTGACCCCGCGGGCGCGCCACCGGGTCGGTCCGCGGTACCAGGCGCAGGTTGACGACCGCGGCCGCGGCGACCCCCGCCCACACCAGACGCCAGGATCCCTGGACGGCGAGGACGGCCAGCCCGCCCAGGGCGATCAGCCCGACGCCCGTGCCGGTGGTGATCATCGCCAGGGCCCTGGGCTGGTGGCGGGCGGTCACCGTCCGGGTGACTATGTCCGAGTACGGCGCCCAGACCCAGCCACCCGCGCTGCCGGCCAGCACCGGGCCCACCGCGAGCAGCCACGGCGACTGCGCGGTCACCACGATGGCGGCACCGAGCGCGCCGCAGACCCCGCCCACGGTGGTCGGTGCGCGCGGTCCACGCCGGGCCGCCAGGGGTCCCGCGAGCAGCAGGCCGGCCAGGTAGCCGACGAACGTGGCGCTGGCGACGAGCCCGAGCACCAGCTCCGGCAGACCGCTCCTCGCCGCCGCCCGCGCCGATCAGGCCTCCCGCGTCATCGCCCGGCCCGCCTTGAGCCCGGAGAAGATGCACCCGCCGAGGAACGTCCCCTCCAGCGAGTTGTACCCGTGCACGCCGCCGCCGCCGAAGCCGGCGACCTCGCCCGCCGCGTACAGGCCCGGGAAGGGCTCGCCGTCGCGGGTCAGGCACTGGGAGTCGAGGGTCGTCTCGATGCCGCCGAGCGTCTTGCGGGTCATGAGGTGCACCTTGACCGCGATGAGCGGGCCGCCGGAGCCGGCCGCCGAGCCCGTGCCCTGCCCCGAGTCCCTGAGCAGCCGGTGTGGCTTGGCCATCCGGGTGAGCTTGTCGGTGAGGACGCGCCGGGCGTTGTGGATGGCCTGTACCTGGGCGTCCTTGGCGAACGGGTTGTCCATCTGCCCGTCCATCGCCAGGACGAACTCGCGCACCCGCTCCACGTCGAGCTCCGGCTCCCCGTCGCGCAACAGCGAGTTCATGCCGGCGACCATCTCCTCGAGGGTGTCCGCGACCACCCAGTCGACGCCCTTCTCGGCGAACTCGGCGATCGACGGCGGCAGTCCGCTGCCGGCCTTGGAGGCGAACTTCTTGATGCTCTTGTCCGTGAGCTCGGGGTTCTGCTCGGAGCCGGAGAGGATGAACTCCTTGCCGGCGATGGCGGAGTCGAGGATGAACCAGGAGTAGTCCCGGCCGGTGCGGCGGATGGCCTCGATGGACGCCGTGGTGTGGAACCCCGGGAACAGCGGTACCGGCATCCGGTCGCCGTTCGCGTCCAGCCACAGGGTGGACGGCCCGGGGATGATGCGGATCGCGTGCGAGGGCCACACGGGCGCGTAGTGCTCGACGCCCTCGGTGTAGTGCCACATCCTGTCCCGGTTGATGAGGTTGGCCCCGGCCACCGCGGAGATCTCCAGGATCCGGCCGTCCACGTGCTCGGGCACCCCCAGGATCAGGCGCTCGGGAGCGTCGCCGAGCCGGTCCGCGGGCCAGTACCGACGAACGAGGTCGGGGTTGCCGCCGATACCGCCGGAGGCGAGGAGCACCGCCCCGGCCCGGAACTCGAACGCGCCGGTCTCCTCGCGCGGAGAGGCCACACCCCGGTCGTGGTCGCAGGGCACGAGGGTCGCGCCGCGCACGCCGACGGCGCGACCGTCCTCGACCACGATCTCGTCCACCCGGTGACGTACGGCGAAGCGCACGAGCCCGGCCCGGGCGGCCTCCAGGACGGGTTCCTCGAACACCCGCACCACCTCGGGCCCGGTCCCCCAGGTCACGTGGAAGCGCGGGACGGAGTTGCCGTGCCCGGCCACGTCGCCGCCGCCGCGTTCGGCCCAGCCGACGGTGGGGATGATCCGCAGGCCCAGGTCGTGGAGGTACCGCCGCTTCTCCCCTGCGGCGAACTCGACATAGGCACGCGCCCACTGCCGCGGCCAGTGGTCCTCCGGCCGGTCGAACCCGGCGGAGCCGAGCCAGTCCCGCCACGCCAATTCGAGCGAGTCGGAGATCCCGATCCGCCGCTGCTCCGGGGTGTCCACGAGGAACAGTCCGCCGAGGGACCAGAACGCCTGACCGCCGAGGTTCTTCTCGTTCTCCTGGTCCACCACGAGCACCTTCTTGCCCGCGCGGGTCGCCTCGTGGGTGGCGACCAGTCCGGACAGACCGTGCCCCACGACGATCACGTCCGGGGTGAAGCCCGGCTCGGGCGCGGGAAGCGGTCCGGTGTTGGCCGCCCGTGACGCCGACGGCGGCTGCCACTCCGGGTAGACGGGGTGGACGGGCCGGGCCTCGCCGGTGGTGCGGTGCGATCGGGACTCAGAGCGGCTCATGCGCCCCAGTGTGCCCGGTCACTCCAGCAGGTGGCGCAGATACCGTTCCGGCGCGTCGAGATAGCGCCGGTGGTGGTCGACCATCGCCAGATCCTCCCAGCGGGTCCGGTGCATCCCGGCGTCGGAGAGCTCGTACACCGCGGCGCCGGGCACCGAGGCGAGGATTGGAGAGTGGGTGGCCATGAGCACCTGCGCCCCGCGCCGGTCGGCCAGCTCGAGCAGCAGGGCGACCAGTCGGAGTTGGGCGTCGAAGGACAGCCCGGCCTCCGGCTCGTCCAGCACGAACAACCCGCCGCCGGAGAACCGCGAGGTGGTGACGATGTCCCAGAACGCCTCACCGTGGCTGCGCGTGTGGAAGTGCTCCACGGGCCCGGAGGTCTGCTCCTTCTGCGCGGTCTGCAGGTAGGTGAACATGCCGTGCATGGTCTCGGCGCGCAGGAAGTAGCCCCACTTCGGCGCGCCCCCGCCCCGGACCAGCCGCAGTGAGTCGTGCAGCGGGGACTCCGATTCCCAGGTGACGTCACGGCCGTTGACCGACCCGCCCTCGGCGCCGAGCCCGTACGCCATGGCGACGGCCTCGACGATCGTCGACTTGCCGGCGCCGTTCTCCCCCACGAGCACGGTGAGGTCGTCGAGTTCGAGTCCCTCGCGCAACAGCTGGGCCACCGCCGGGATCGAGTACGGCCACCGCCCCGCCCCGGCCGACACGGGATCGACCCGCTCGTCCACGCCCCCGTCGCGCTGCCGCTCGACGCGGACCACCGGTCGTGGATCGAGCACTCCACCTGCGGCCATGCCACGCACCCTACCGTCGGTCGGTACCGTTTCTTCCATGCGGATCCACCAGCTCAACTGCGGCACGATGGGGGGCCTCGTTCCGACGCGCGTGCTGCTCGTGGAGGCCCCGGACGGGCTCGTGCTGGTGGATTCCGGGATCGGGTTGCAGGACATCGCCGATCCGGCCGGCCGCCTCGGTGCGATGCGTCACGCGCTGCGCCCGGCGCTGCGCACCGGCGAGACCGCGGTCCGCCGCATCGAGACGCTGGGCCTGGATCCGCGGGACGTGCGGCACATCGTGCTGACCCACATGGACGCCGACCACATCGGTGGGCTCGCCGACTTCCCGGACGCGCAGGTGCACGTCGCCGCCCAGGCGCTGACGTGGGCGGTGCGCACGCCGCGGTTCGTCGAGCGCCGCCGGTACCGCCGCCCCCAGTGGTCGCACGGGCCGCGGTTCGTCGAGTACTCCTACGGGACCGACCGGTGGGAGGGCTTCCGGGCGCACCCCCTGGACCACGTAGCCGAGGGGATGATGCTGGTGGACCTGCCGGGCCACGCGGTGGGTCACGCCGGGGTGTTCGTGCCCGGTGGCGGTGACGACGACAAGGACCTCCTCCACGCCGGGGACGCCTTCTACCACCGGGGACAGATCGGTCCGTCGGGTCGCGTGCCGAGGCCGATCCCCGTCATGGAACGCGCCCTGGCCCTGGAACCGAGCGCGGTGTCCCTGACGCACGCCAGGCTCGCCGGGTTGGCCCGGCGTCGCCGCGACACCCTCGACGTGGTGTGCGCGCACGATCCCTCGGGCCCCGGGGGCCTCTAGATGGTCAGGATCCGTGAGACCGCCTGGACGCCGGCCGAGCGCACGGAGGCGGACCCGGACCTGCCCGACCGCGCGGCCGCACTCGCCGAACTCCTCCGGGGCCGGCGGGCGGTGGTGCTCACCGGCGCCGGCATCTCGACCCCGTCGGGCATCCCCGACTACCGCGGGCCCGATTCGCCCGGCCGGACCCCGATGACGTTCCAACAGTTCGTGGGCGACCCCACGTACCGCCGGCACTACTGGGCGCGCAACCACCTCGGTTGGCGGCACATGGAGGCCGCGCGGCCCAACGCCGCGCACCTCCTGCTCGCCGACTGGGAGCGTCGCGGCCTGGTCACCGGGGTGATCACCCAGAACGTGGACCTGTTGCACCTCAAGGCGGGCAACCGCCGGCTCGTGGACCTGCACGGGACCTACGCCGTGGTCATCTGCCTGGACTGCGGCCTGCGACAGAGCCGGTGGGCTCTGCACGAACAGCTCGAACGCCTCAACCCCGGCTTCATCGAACGCGTGACCTCCCGCGGGGCGATCGAGGTGGCGCCGGATGCCGACGCCGTCCTGGCCGAGACCTCCGACTTCCGCATGGTCGATTGTCGGGCCTGCTCGGGAGTCCTCAAACCGGACATCGTCTACTTCGGAGAGAACGTCCCCGCCTCCCGTGTCCACGCGGCGAACGACCTCGTGGACTCCTCTGACGTCCTCGTCGTCGTCGGCTCCTCCCTGACCGTCCGGTCCGGATACCGGTTCGTACGACGTGCGGTGACCACCGGCACGCCCGTCGCGGTGGTCAACCGCGGCCGCACCCGCGCGCACGGCGAGGCCACCCTGACGATCGACGGCGACTGCGTGGAGGTCCTCGAGCTGACAGATGCGGCCCTGCCGCACCACGGGTGAGCGTCGAGGAGCAAAATAGGGCCATGCAGATCGCAAAGACACCGGAGACCGCACTGGCCCGACTACTCCGCGGCAACGCCCGCTACGTGGCCGGGGAAAACCTCAACGAGCACAAAGACCCCTCTCGGCGCACCGAGCTCGCCGGCCAGCAGAATCCGTTCGCGCAGGTCTTCGGCTGCGCCGACTCACGGGTGCCCGCCGAGGTCGTCTTCGACCAGGGGCTCGGCGACCTGTTCGTGATCCGCAACGCCGGACACATCGTGGACTCGTCGGTACTCGGGTCGATCGAGTTCGGGATCGAGGCCCTGAACATCCCGCTGACCCTCGTGCTGGGACACACCTCGTGCGGCGCGGTGGGCGCCACGATCACCGCCATCGACACGCACTCCACCCCGTCCGGTTACCTGCGCGACGTGGTCGAGCGGATCTCGCCGGCCGTGTTCGAGGCACGGCGCGACCCGGACGCCGGGTACGACGACGTGGTGGTGGAGAACGTCCGCCACACCGTCACCGCGATCCGGCAGAAGTCGGCCGCCGTCGACCGCGCGATCACCGAGGGCCGCACCGCGATCGTCGGCGCGATCTACAACCTCGAGGAGGGGACCGTCACCCCGGTCCACACCGAGGGGACCGTCACGGACGGCTGAGCGAGGGCCGACCGGGGCCGCCGGCCGGACCAGCGCTGGTCAGACCGGGACGAGGTCGTCGGCGTGCACCAACGGGCGCCCCTGACCGGAGCCGGTGCCGCCCGCCGCCCGGTCGGCCAACCGGGCGCGGACCTCGACCGAGTCGTACTGGGCGATCCCGCGGGCGACCACCCGGCCGTCGACGTCGTGCATCTCGATGACGTCGCCGAAGTGGAACAGCCCGTCCACCCCGGTCACCCCGGCCAGCAGCAGGGAGCGCCGCGAGCCGGTCACCGCCCGAACCGCTCCGTCGTCCAGCAGGACCGCCCCGCGCGCGTCCGCGGCGTGCCGGACCCAGAAGCGCCGGGCGGTCATCCGCTCGGGCCGGGCCGCGAAGACCGTGCCCACCGTCGGGTCGGTGGCGAGGGCCTGCGGCGCCAGCTCCGCGGCCGTGAGCAGGACCGGGATACCCGCGTCCGCGGCCAGACGGGCGGCGGCGAGCTTGGAGGCCATGCCGCCGGTCCCCAGGGCCCCGCCGGCACCGGCGATCACGCCGTCGAGGTCGCCCTCGCCGCCGACCATGGTCACCGCGCTGGCCCCGCCCTTGCGCGGGTCGGAGTCGTACAGGGCGTCGACGTCCGAGAGCAGGATGAGGGCGTCGGCGCTGATGAGGTGCGCGACCAACGCGGCGAGCCGGTCGTTGTCGCCGAACCGGATCTCGTTGGTGGCCACGGTGTCGTTCTCGTTGATCACCGGCACCGCGTGCAGGGTGCGGAGGCGGTCGAGGGTCCGCTGGGCGTTGGCGGCGCTGTCACGCCGGCCGATGTCGGCGGCCGTGAGCAGGACCTGGCCCACCACCCGGTCGAAGCGGGCGAACGAGTCGCCCCACGCGCGCGCCAGCTCGAGCTGTCCGACGCTGGCCGCGGCCTGCTTCGCGGACAGGGTGCCGGGGCGGGTGGTCATCCCCAGTGGCGCCATGCCGGCGCCGATTGCACCGGAGGAGACGACGAAGACGTCCGACCCAGCGGTCATGCGCGACTGGCAGACGTCGGCGAGTGCGTCGAGTTCGGCCCGCCGGATCCCGCCGTGGAAGCTGGTGATGGCCGACGAGCCGATCTTGACCACCACGCGGCGGGCCGCGCCGATACGACGGCGCAACTCCCGCTCCGTGGTCACTCCAGGATCTCCTCGTCCGGGTCGATCAGGCCGCGGCGCACCCGCTTGCGGTACTTGCGCTCGGTGGCGCCGATCCGCTCGTCGGACTCGAGCCTGATGTCGGTGCCACGCCCGGTGCGCATGAGGTCGACGCCGGCCGGGGTCTGCGGCTCCCACTCGAACGAGACGTCACCGATGGTGACGGTGCAGCCCTCCGTGGCGCCGGCCTTGATGAGTGCCTCCTCGACCCCGATCCGGGCCAGCCGGTCGGCGAGGAAGCCCACGGCCTCGTCGTTGTCGAACTCGGTCTGGCGGATCCACCGCTCGGGCTTGGCCCCGGTGACGATGAACGCGCCGCGGTCGGCGGGATCCGGGCGGACGCGGAACTCCTCGACGTCCACCGCCTTGGGGCGGATGACGATCCGTTCGGGCGCGGCGGGCGGGTTGGCTTTACGGTGTGCCTTGATCAGCTCGTACAGGCCGTACCGCAGCTCGTCGAGCCCCTTGTGGGCCACCGCGGAGATCGCGTAGACGGGCCACCCCTTGGCCTCGAAGTGCTCGCGCACCATCTCCGCCATGTCGGCGGCGTCGGGCACGTCGATCTTGTTGAGCACGACCACGCGGGGGCGGTCTGCCAGGTCGCCGATCCCGGCGTCGGTCAGTTCGGACCGGTAGGCGGCGAGCTCGGCCTCGAGGGCGTCCACGTCGGAGATCGGGTCCCGGTCGGACTCGAGGTTCGCGCAGTCCACCACGTGGGCCAGCACGGCGGTGCGCTCGATGTGACGCAGGAAGTCCAGACCCAGGCCCCTGCCCTCGCTGGCGCCGGGGATGAGGCCGGGCACGTCGGCGATGGTGAAGGTGTCGTCGCCGACCGAGACCACGCCGAGGTTGGGTGCCAGGGTGGTGAAGGGGTAGTCGGCGATCTTGGGCTTGGCCGCCGAGAGCACCGAGACCAGGGAGGACTTCCCGGCGGACGGGAAGCCGACAAGTCCGACGTCGGCCATGGACTTGAGCTCGAGCGTGAGGTCGCGGACCTCGCCGGGCTCGCCGAGCAGCGCGAAGCCGGGGGCCTTGCGGGCCCGGGAGGCCAGGGCGGCGTTGCCCAGCCCGCCCTTGCCGCCCTCGGCAGCGACGAAGCGGGTGCCGACACCGGTGAGGTCGGCCAGCACCTCGCCGTCCTCGTCGAGGACGACGGTGCCGGGCGGCACCGACAGCACGAGGTCGGCGCCCTGGGCTCCGTTGCGGTTGGCGCCCATACCCGGCTGGCCCCGGCCCGCGCGGGCGTGGGGCCGGAAGTGGAAGTCGAGCAGGGTGTGGACCTGGGGGTCCACGACGAGGACGACGTCGCCGCCGTGCCCGCCGTTGCCGCCGTCGGGGCCGCCGAGGGGCTTGAACTTCTCGCGGTGCACCGAGGTGCAGCCGCGGCCGCCGTCCCCCGCCGCGAGGTGGAGCACTACGCGGTCGATGAATCTCGACATGGTGGGGACTCCTCCGGGTGACGGGCGATGACGGGCGGGGTGGTGCAAATACTCTCGGGGGCCGGGTGTGGGGTCTTGACGACCCCGCCCGGCCCCCGAGGGCTGTTCATGAAAGTGGTCGGCTGGGAGGCTCAGGCCTCGGCGCCGGCCGGCACGATGTTCACGGTCTTGCGACCGCGCTTGGTGCCGAACTCCACCGCGCCGGCGGAGAGGGCGAACAGGGTGTCGTCGCCACCGCGGCCGACGTTGACGCCCGGGTGGAACTTGGTGCCGCGCTGGCGCACCAGGATCTCACCGGCGTTGACCTCCTGGCCGCCGAACCGCTTGACGCCGAGGCGCTGTGCGTTGGAGTCACGACCGTTACGGGTGCTGGATGCGCCCTTCTTACTTGCCATGTCCGAGTCCCTCCTTCAGGGAGCACGCCCGAGGGCGCTGAGCTGGTGGCCTGAGCGGCCGGAGATGGATTACTTGATACCGGTGATCTTGACGACCGTCAGCTTCTGACGGTGGCCCTGACGCTTGTGGTACCCGGTCTTGTTCTTGAACTTGTGGATCCGGATCTTCGGTCCCTTGGTCTGCTCGACGATCTCGCCGGAGACGGTGACCTTGGCCAGGGCGTCGGCGTCGGAGGTGACGGCCGAACCGTCGACCACGAGGATCGGGGACAGCGACACGGAGGTTCCGGCCTCGCCCTCGATCTTCTCGACCTTGACGTGGTCCCCTTCGGCGACCTTGTACTGCTTGCCGCCGGTCTTGACGATCGCGTACATCGAGGGCTTCCCCTTGCTTCTCGGGTGTGCGGCCGCCTGGGGCGACCACACCTGGTGTGCGGTGTTCTCTCTTGCTCGCCGACTCGCGTCGGTCGAGGGTCGCGGGCCCCGGAACCGTTCCCGGTCCCGTCGCGCGACTCCTCGCGCCACGACATAGCGCCGCGACGAGCGACCTGTCAAGGTTACGGTCCGGCGGCACAGCAGGTCAAACCGACCGTGCCGCCGGCCCGCGGCCGGGTGCGTCAGTCGCCCGCGGGGGCGGTCGTCGTCCTGGTGGCACGTCGCCTCGCGGGCCGCGTGCGCGGCTCGGCGACCACGGTGGTGGGCGCTTCCGCCAGGGGCGCGGCCTCGACCTTCGCGACCGGATCGGCCGGTGCGGTCTGCGGCGCGGTGTCGGTCCCGGCGGCGCCCGCCTCGCGGCGGGTGGACCGCCGGCGGGGGCGACGCCCGCCCGGGGCCTGACCCGTCGGCCCGGAGTCCGGACCCGCCGTGTCCGGACCCGGGGTGGAGACCTGCTCCACGACGGTCTCCGCCTCGGCCACCACGGCGGCCTCGGACTGCGGGGTGTCGGTCACCTCGGCCGCAGCGGCGTCCTCGGCCGCGGTCGTCGGCGCCGGAGCACTGCTCGTGGCCCGCCTCGCTGCCCGGCGGCGACGCGCCGGCCGCGTGGTCCCGGCGGCGTCCGCCGAGTCGGGCTCGGCCGTGCCCGGCGTCGGTGTCGGCTCGGCGGTCTGCTCCGCGGTGGGAGCGGTCGGCGTCTCCGCGGTGGGCGCGGTCACGACCTCGGGGGTCGCGGCCCCCCTGGCATCGGCTGCCTCGGTCCCGGCTGCCGGGGTCTCGGCTGCCCGGGTCTCGGGCGCCGCGCCACGGCCCCCGTCGGTGCGGGTGCCACCCTCGGCGTGCGACCCGGCCGCGCTGTCCGCGTCGGCGTCGGCCTCGCCGTTCTGCCGTGAGATCGCGAGCGCGGCCGGGTGCGCGGCCGGCGCGGGGCCGTCCTTGCGCGGGGCCTGCTTGGGCGCGGGCGCCTCGGACTCCCCTGAGCCCTTGCCGTTGCCACCCTTGCGACGGCCGCGGCGGCCACCGGGCTCATCGGCGTTGTGCGACTCGGTGTGCAGCGGGTCCGCGTGCACGATCAGCCCGCGGCCCTGGCAGTGCTCGCACGGGGTGGAGAACGCCTCGACCAGCCCGGTACCGAGCTTCTTGCGGGTGAGCTGCACCAGCCCCAGCGACGTGACCTCGGAGACCTGGTGCCGGGTGCGGTCGCGCCCCAGCGCCTCGGTGAGGCGCCGCAGCACGAGGTCGCGGTTGGACTCGAGCACCATGTCGATGAAGTCGATGATCACCATCCCGCCGACGTCGCGCAGGCGCAACTGGCGGACAATCTCCTCGGCGGCCTCGAGGTTGTTCTTGGTGACGGTCTCCTCGAGGTTGCCGCCGGAGCCGGTGTACTTGCCGGTGTTGACGTCGATGACGGTCATCGCCTCGGTGCGGTCGATCACCAGCGAGCCGCCGGAGGGCAGCCACACCTTGCGGTCGAGCGCCTTGGCCAGCTGCTCGTCCACACGGTAGGTGGCGAACACGTCCACATCCGGGTTGTCGTACCGCTCCACGCGCTCCGTCATCTCGGGCGCGACCCGCGAGACGTAGTCGTGCACCGTGTCCCAGGACGTCTCGCCCTGGATGACGAGCTTGGAGAAGTCCTCGTTGAACAGGTCGCGGACGACCTTGACCAGCAGGTCCGGCTCCTCGTACAGCGCCACGGGCGTGCCGGCCCCGGAGCCGGTGCGCTTGGCGGCCGCCTCCGAGATCTCGGTCCACTGGGCGGCCAGGCGCTCGACGTCGCGGCCGATCTCCTCCGCGCTGACGCCCTCGGCGGCGGTGCGAATGATCACGCCGGAGCCCTCCGGCACGACCTCCTTGAGGATCGCCTTGAGGCGGCGACGCTCGGTGTCGGGCAACTTGCGCGAGATGCCGGTGGAGTTGCCGTCCGGCACGTACACGAGGAAGCGCCCGGCCAGCGAGATCTGCGTGGACAGGCGGGCACCCTTCTGCCCGATCGGGTCCTTGGTGACCTGCACCAGCACCATGTCGCCGGACTTGAGCGCCTGCTCGATCCGCCGGGCCTTGCCACCGAGCCCGGCGGCCTCCCAGTTGACCTCGCCGGCGTACAGGACGCCGTTGCGGCCGCGCCCGATGTCGACGAACGCCGCCTCCATGCTGGGCAGCACGTTCTGCACACGGCCGAGGTAGACGTTGCCGACCATCGAACGCGCCGATTCGGTGGTGACGAAATGCTCCACGAGGACCTTGTCCTCGAGCACGCCCACCTGGGTCATGACGCCCTTGCCGTCGCCGCGCTGCTTCTCGCGGACCACCATGACGCGGTCCACGGCCTCGCGGCGGGCGAGGAACTCGGACTCGGAGAGGATCGGCTGGCGACGACGACCGGCCTCGCGGCCGTCGCGGCGGCGCTGGCGCTTGGCCTCGAGCCGCGTGGAGCCGGTGATGCCCTGGACCTCGTCGGACGACGTACCCGAGCCCTGTCCCCCGCGTCCGGAGCGACGGCGGGCCTCGCGTTCGTGGACCTCGGTCTGGGGCGGGTCATCGTTGGACGTCTGGGTGTCGTCGGAGCCGGAGCTCCCACTGCGACGACGACGACGGCGACGGCGCCTCGAACCCGACGGACCGTTCCCCGAGTCGTCCGAATCGTCACCGTCGGCGTCACCCGGACCGGACTGCCCGTCGGAGTCGTCGGCGGACCGGTCGTCGGTCTCGGCGGCGGAATCGGGACGGGCGTCGGAGCTCCCGTCATCGCTGCCGGAGGTCTCGTCCGGGGCGTCGTCGCGCTGGTCGCTGTCGCGCTGGTCTCCGTCGTCCGACGACTCGGTCCCGGTGTTCTCGCCGTTCTGGTCGTCGCCGGCCTCGCCGCGACCGCGCCCACGCCCACGACGGCCCCGACGGCGACGACGGGCCCCGCCGTCACCGGAGTCGGACTGGTCCGTGGCGCGGCCGTCGTCGGATCCCTGCTCCTGCCCGTCCTGCTCGACCTGCGCGTCCTCGGCGGGAGGGGTGGGGGCGGTGTCGGGGGCGGTCTCGGTGCGGGCCCGGCCCTGGGTCTGGCCCTGGGTCTGGCCCTGGCCGCGGCGGCCGCGGGGCTCGTCGCCCGAACGGGTGTCCGCCTGCGTCTGCGCGGGAGCCTCGTCGGGCGAGAGGAACAGTGGAGAGAACGACGGGGTCGCGGTGGACCGACGCCGACGGTTGCCCGACTCCTCCGACCCCACCTCGCCGGTGACGATCGCGATCTCGGGCAGCGCCGGGCGGTTCCGACCGCTCGTCCCGCCTCCCCCGGTCCCTGCGGACTCGTCCGCGGAGCCCTGCACGGACTTCTTCCCGGTCCTCGTGCCGGACTTCTCCGCGGACCTGGAGGCGGACTTCTCGGCGTCCGTGGCCTTCTCGGCGGTCTCCTCGGCTGTGGTCTTGCGCGCCGGGCTCTTCCTGCCGGACGCCTTCTTCGCGGGAGCGGTCTCCGTCGCCGACTCTGCAGCAGGCGCCTCGGCCGGCGTCTCGGCCGGCATCGTCTCAGCGGCGGTCGGCTCAGCCGACGCCGGGTCGGCGGGCACCTCTGCGGTGGGGGTCTTCTCGGCGGTCTTCCTGGCGGGCGCCTTGGCCGCCCTCTTGGCGGCGGCCTTCTTCGCCGGGGCCTTCCGGGCGGGGGCGTCGGTCGCGGACGCCTCGGCCGCCGGCGCCTGGGCACCGGTGTCCCCTGCCGGCGCGACACCGGACGCCGTCCCCGTGTCCTGCCCGCGGCTGGTGAACCAGTCGAGCAGCACCTGCCTGGTCACCCCGGACTGGGCGCTCTTGATCTCCACGCCGATCCCGGCCATGGCGGTCAGGAATTCCCTGCTGCTCATGCCCACGGCCCTGGCGGCCGCGTGCGCGCGCATCCTCTCGGGAAGCGCGTTGATGTCGTCGATTGTCAGGTTCGGATCCGACACGTGTCTCCTCCGGCCGGACTCCGGGCGCGATCACGTCACCGGATACCGGTGACCCACGCCGCCGCACGGGGTCGGGCGTCTTCTTGTCTGGGCCCCACCGGGGTGGGGCGACGTCTTGTGGTCCGCGGCACCGGGACGAACCGGGCCACGGGTGGCGGGCGCCCGTTCCGGGGCGGACTGGTGGTCCACTCGCCAGGATGGGCTTCGACCATTCTCCCACACCCGCCGCCGAAACGTCGTCGCCCGGCACCACCGAACGCAAACGCGCCCGCCGGGCCTCAGGGCCGACGGGCGCGCGCAGCTCGATCACTGCGGGAGGACGGGGGATCTACAGACCGGGGAACCAGAGCGCGATCTCACTGGCGGCGGACTCCTCGGAGTCCGAGCCGTGGACGAGGTTGAACTGGGTCTCGAGACCGAAGTCGCCACGGATGGAGCCGGGCGCGGCCTTCTCCACCGGGTCGGTGCCCCCGGCGAGCTGACGCCACGCGGCGATCGCCCGGGGCCCCTCGAGCACGCCGGCGACGACGGGACCGGAGGTGATGAACTCGAGCAGGTCCCCGTAGAACGGACGCTCGGAGTGCTCGGCGTAGTGCTCGGCCGCCGTCTCCCGGGACACCTGACGCATGTCCATGGCGACGATCTTGAGGCCCTTGGCCTCGATACGGGCCAGGATGGTCCCGGTCAGCGCGCGCTCGACACCGTCGGGCTTGATGAGGAAGAAAGTTCTCTCGGTCACGAGGGCGATCCTACAAGCCCGGTGTCCACGCCGACCGTCCGGAGCCGTCAGTCGTGCTGGCTGGGCAGATAGCCACCGGCCATCCGGCGGGTCAGGTCCCGGCGCAGGTACAGGATGTACGCCCAGACCGCGGCGAACATCAGGCCGCAGACCCCCATCGACCAGTGCACGGCCCAGCCGGCGACGGCCAGACCCGCGAGCGTGAGGTTCAGCGGGATCGCCCAGGGCTTGCGCTGGAGTCCACTGGCCACGAGCATCGCGACCGCGAGGAGGCTGACGAACCACACCTTCCACGGCTGGAAGTGGGCGCCGCCGTCGAGCCGGGCGATGACCGTCAGCACCAGACCGATCACGATCGCCTCGAGCACGAGGGTGCCGGCCATGATGCCCCGCAGCCCCTTCCACGGGTCCACCGAGGGCTCGTGCGCGGCGCCCCGGGGGCCGGGGGTCGGGTCGGTCACTGTGCGTCCTTTCCGAACAGGCTGCGGGCGGCCCCGGCGGTCACCACGGAACCCGTGATGAGCACGCCGACGCCCGAGACGTCGTCGTCCGCGGTCGGATCCGGGACCCCGACCAGGTCGAGGGCCGCGCTGACCGCGTCGGGCAGGGTGTCCACCACGTGGACGCGCTGGGCGGTGAACCGTTCCTCGGCGATGCGTGCGAGGTCGCCCGGGTCCATCGCGCGAGATGAGGCGGCCCGGGTCACGACGACCTCCTCCACCACCGGCTCGAGTGCGGCGAGAAACGCGTCGGCGTCCTTGCCGTCGAGCATCGCGACCACGGCGACCAGCCGCTTGAAGTCGAACTCCGAGGTGACAGCCTCGGCGAGTGCGCGTCCTCCGTGCCCGTTGTGGGCGGCGTCCACCAGGACGGTGGGGCTGGAGCTGAGCCGCTCGAGGCGCCCGGGATTGTCGACCGCAGCGAAGCCGGCACGGATGAGTTCCGGGTCCAGGGCCCTGTCCGGGCCCGCGCCGAAGAACGCCTCGACGGCCGCGAGCGCGGTCGCGGCGTTCTCGGCCTGGTGCTCCCCGAACAGCGGGAGGAACACCTCGGGGTACTCGCCACCGAGGCCTCGCAGGGTGAGCTGCTGGCCGCCGACGGCGACCCGCCGCTCGACCACGTCGAACTCCGAACCGAGGCGGGCGACGACCGCGCCCACCTCCACGGCGCGACGCAACAGGACGTCCATGGCCTCGGGCTCCTGGCGCCCGATCACGGCGATCGGGTCTCGCGGCAGCAGATCGTCCTCCGGGCCCGGCTGGATGATCCCGGCCTTCTCCCCCGCGATCGTCGCGAGGTCCTCGCCCAGGTAGTCGGTGTGGTCCAGGCCGACGGGGGTGATCACGGCGACGGCGGGCCGGACCACGTTCGTGGCGTCCCACGTCCCGCCCATCCCCGTCTCCACGACCGCCACCTCGACCGGTGCGTCGGCGAACGCGGCGAACGCCATCGCGGTCAGCACCTCGAAGTAGCTCATGCGTGGGCCGCCGGCCTCCTCGGACCGCTGGTCGACGAGCTCGAGATAGGGCTGGAGTTCGCGGTAGGTGTCCACGAAGGTGCGGGCGGTGACCGGCTCCCCGTCGAGCGCGATGCGCTCGGTGACGCTCTGAAGGTGGGGGCTGGAGTTGCGTCCGGTGCGCTGGTGCAGGGCCCGCAGCAGCGCGTCGACCATCCGCGTGACCGATGTCTTGCCGTTGGTGCCCGCCACGTGGACCACGGGGTACGCGTGTTGCGGGTCGCCGAGCACGGACATCAGCTCGGCGATCCGGTCCAGGCTCGGCTCGAGCCGGGACTCCGGCCAGCGGGTCGTCAGTTCCTCCTCGACCGCGGCCAGGTCGGCCGCGTCGGCCTGCCATTCGGGGCTGCCGACCTCGGGGACCGGGCGCGGCGGCAGGTGATCGTCGCCGTCGCCGTCCTCGTCACCCGGGATCGGACCACCGAGCGGGACGCCCGAGACGAGGCCGTCCTCGCCGAGCATCTCGGCGACGTCCTCCTCGGTCGGGGTGTCCCACCCCTCGCTCGGGTCGTGCGGTGGGAGCCACTGTCGATCGCTCACGCGGGGTCACTTCCTACCGGCATCGACTCGAGCCGGGCGGTGATCCGGGCGACCTCGGCCTCGGCGAGGTCGCGGCGACCGCGGATCTTGTCGACGACGTGGTCGGGCGCCTTGCCCAGGAACGCCTCGTTGCCGAGTTTGGCACCGGTGGTCTCGAGTTCCTTGCGGGCGGCGACGAGATCCTTCTCCAACCGGCGTCGCTCGGCGGCGAGGTCGATCGTCCCGGAGGTGTCGATCTCCACGTCCACCGTCGACAACCCGAGCCGGACCTCGAGCGAGGCCGTCGCGGTGAAGTCCTCGGCGGCCGGGGTCAGCCGGGCGAGTGCGCACACCTGGGCGAGCAGGTCCGCCGGCAGGTCGGCGGCGTCGACGCCGGAGATCCGTGCCGGCACCCGCTGACCGGGCTTGAGGCCCTGGTCGGAGCGGAACCGCCGGATCTCCGTGACGAGGGTCTGGGCGTCGGCCACGCGGCGGACCGGCTCCGTGGCGTCATCGGCCGGCGCCACGTCGGTGGGCCAGTCCGCGACCACCACGGACTCCCGCTCGGTCAGTGCCGTCCACAGCGTCTCCGTGACGAACGGGATGACCGGGTGCAGCATCCGCATGAGGACGTCCAACACGTGTCCGAGGACGAGTCTCGTGTTCTCGGCCCGCTCGGACGCGCGCGCGGCGTCGTCCGAACCGAACTGGACCTTCGCGAGCTCGAGGTACCAGTCGCACACCTCGTCCCAGGCGAAGTGGTACAGGGCCTCGCACGCCTTGGAGAACTCGTAGCGGTCCAGCGCGTCGTCGACGCCTACCCGCACCTCCCCGAGGCGGTGCAGGATCCACCGGTCGGCGTCGGTGAGCGCGGACGCGGCGGGCAGCTCGCCCACCTTCGCCCCGTTCATCAGCGCGAAGCGGGTGGCGTTGAACAGCTTGGTGGCGAAGTTGCGCGACGCCTGGGCGGCGTCATCCCCGACCGACAGGTCGCCGCCCGGGCTGGCCCCGCGGGCCAGGGTGAAGCGCAGGGCGTCGGCGCCGAAGCGGTCCACCCAGTCGAGCGGGTCGATGCCGTTGCCCTTGGACTTGGACATCTTCTGGCCGTGCTCGTCGCGCACGAGGCCGTGGAGGAAGACGTCGGTGAACGGAACCTTCCCCGGAGCGGCCTTGTCGCCGGTGAGGGTCCGGCCCACGAAGGTGCCGAACATCATCATCCGCGCCACCCAGAAGAAGAGGATGTCGTACCCGGTGACCAGGACGGACGTCGGGTAGAACCGCTCGAGGTCGGCGGTGCGATCGGGCCAGCCCATGGTGGAGAACGGCCACAGTCCGGAGGAGAACCACGTGTCGAGCACGTCGGTGTCCTGGGTGTATCCGGCGGGCGGCTCCTCGCCTGGTCCCACGCAGACCACGTCGCCGTCGGGGCCGTACCAGATCGGGATGCGGTGACCCCACCACAGTTGGCGGGAGATGCACCAGTCGTGCATGTCGTCGACCCAGTCGAACCAGCGCGGTTCCTGGCTCGTCGGGTGGATCACCGTGTCACCGTCGCGCACGGCGTCCCCGGCCATCCTCGCCAGTTCCTCGACCCGCACCCACCACTGGAGCGACAGCCGCGGCTCGATCGGCTCGCCGGACCGTTCGGAGTGGCCCACCGAGTGCAGGTACGGACGCACCTCCTTGACGATGCGCCCCTGCTCGGCGAGGTCCTCCCGGACGGCCTTGCGGGCGTCGAAACGGTCCATGCCGTCGTAGCGGGTCCCGGTCCCGGTGATGTGGCCGGTGGCGTCCATGATCGTGGGCATCTCGAGGCCGTGACGCTGGCCGATCGCGAAGTCGTTGGGGTCGTGCGCGGGCGTGACCTTCACCGCGCCGGTCCCGAACTCGGGATCGACATAGTCGTCCGCGACCACTCGCATGGTCCACCCGTCCCGGAACGGGTGCGGGATCTCGGTGCCCACCAGGTGCGCGTAGCGCTCGTCGGAGGGATGGACGGCGATCGCGGTGTCACCGAGCATCGTCTCGAGCCGGGTCGTGGCCACGACCAGGTGCGGCTCGGAATCGTCCATCGAGCCGTAGCGGAAGCTCACCAGCTCGCCCTCGACGTCCGCGTACTTGACCTCGATGTCCGAGATCGCGGTCTGCAGGGTGGGCGACCAGTTGACCAGTCGCTCGGCGCGGTAGATCAGACCGCTGTCGTAGAGCTCCTTGAAGATGGTCTGCACCGCGCGCGACAGTCCGTCGTCGAGGGTGAACCGCTCACGCGACCAGTCGACACCGTCGCCGAGGCGACGCATCTGCTCCCCGATGGTCCCACCGGACTCGCGCTTCCATTCCCAGACCTTCTCGATGAACGCGTCGCGGCCGATCTCGTGGCGGTCGATCCCCTCGTCGCGGAGCTTGCGGTCCACGAGGGTCTGCGTGGCGATCCCGGCATGGTCCATGCCGGGCAGCCACAGGACCTCGAAGCCCTGCATGCGCTTGCGCCGCGTGAGCACGTCCATGAGGGTGTGGTCGAGCGCGTGGCCCATGTGCAGGCTGCCCGTGACGTTGGGCGGCGGCAACACCACCGAGTAGGCGGGCTTGTCGCTGGACGGGTCGGCCTCGAAGTAGCCGGCCTCCACCCAGCGCTGGTACAGCCCGCCTTCCACCTCACCTGGGTTCCAGGAGGCGGGCAGGGCGTCCGCGCGGTCGGTGTTCGGGGAGGCAGAAGCTGGAGTCGTCACCCGACCATCCTAGGCCGTGGACGCCGGGGCCCGGCACACGCCGTCAGCCCCGGTGCACCCGAGGTCAGTCGGCCAGTCCCAGTCCGTGAACGGCGTCACGCTCCGAGACCAGCTCCGCCACCGACGCGTCGATGCGGGCTCGTTGGAAGTCCCCGATCGCCAGTCCTTCGACGACCTCCCACTCCGCGCCGCGGCTGCGGCAGGGCAACCCCGTCACCACACCCGGCACGGTGCCGTACTGCCCCTCCGACGGCAGTGCGACCGTGGTCCAGCTCTCCCCACTGGTGCCGTGCACCCAGTCGCGCATCTGGTCGACCGCCGCGCCGGCGGCCGAGGCGGCCGACGACGATCCGCGCACCGAGATGATCTCGGCTCCCCGGTTCGCGACCCGTGGGATGAACGTGTCGGCCAACCACTCCTCGTCGAGCCCGGAGGTGACCGGCTCGCCTCGTCGCGTCAGGTACGACACGTCGGGGAACTGGGTGGCCGAGTGGTTGCCCCAGACCACCACCCCGTCCAGGTCGGCGACCGGCGCTCCCAGCCGGGTGGCGAGCTGGCTGAGCGCGCGGTTGTGGTCGAGCCGCATCAGGGCGGTGAAGCGACCGGCGGGGACGTCGGGCGCGTGTCGGTGGGCGATGTAGGCGTTGGTGTTGGCGGGGTTGCCCACCACCACCACCCGCACGTCGTCGGCGGCGTGGGCGTTGATGGCGCGGCCCTGTTCCCGGAAGATCGCCCCGTTGGCGGTGAGCAGGTCGGCGCGCTCCATCCCCTTGCCGCGCGGCCTGGCGCCCACCAGGAATGCCGCGTTGGCGCCGTCGAACGCGGTGTCCACGTCGTCGGTGATCTCGATCGACTCGACCAGCGGGAGAGCGCAGTCCTCGATCTCCATCGCGACGCCCTCCGCCGCGACCACGGCCGACGGGATGTCGAGCAGACGCAGGCGGACCGGGGTCCCGGGCCCGAACACCAGCCCGGAGGCGAGACGGAACAGCAACGAGTAGGCGATCTTTCCGGCGGCGCCGGTGACGGTCACGGTGGCCGGGGTGGCGGTGACCGGGGTGGAGGTGCTCATGTGGGACGGACCTTCCGGGGACGACGACGGGGTCGGTTCCCACAGTAGTGAGAATCCGACCCCGCCTCCCGCCTCCGCGGGCGGTGTACACCTGACGTCCACCCGAGCGTCGACTCAGGCGTGGATCTCGGCGCCCGTCTTCCGGCGGACCTCGTCGATGGTCACGTCCGGCGCCAGTTCGACGAGTCGGAAGCCCTCCGGCGCGATGTCGAGGACGCACAGGTCGGTGACGACCCGCTGGACGCAGCCCTTGCCCGTGTACGGGAGCGTGTTCTCCTGCATGAGCTTGAGGTCGCCCTTGCGGGTGACGTGGTCCATCATCACGATCACGCGGTCGGCGCCGTGGACGAGGTCCATCGCACCGCCCATGCCCTTGACCATGGCGCCGGGGACCATCCAGTTGGACAGGTCGCCGGACTGCGAGACCTGCATAGCGCCGAGGACGGCGACGTCGACGTGACCGCCGCGGATCATGGCGAAGGACTCCGACGACGAGAAGAACGCCGCCCCCGCCTCGGCGGTGATGGTCTCCTTGCCTGCGTTGATCATCTCGGGGTCGAGCTCGTCGTCCGTCGGGTACGGCCCGACGCCGAGGATGCCGTTCTCCGAGTGGAGGGTCACCTGCACACTCTCGGGAAGATATCCGGGGATGAGGGTGGGCATACCGATACCGAGGTTGACGTACTGGCCGTCGGTGAAATCCGCGGCGATGCGAGCCGCCATCTGCTCGTGGGTCCAGCTCATGGCTCAGGCCTCCCTGGTGGTGCGGATCTCGACGCCGGTCTCCTGGCGGCCGACCTCGACAATCCGTTGGACGAAGATGCCGGGGATGTGGACGTTGGCCGGGTCGATCCCGCCCGGCTCGACGACCTCCTCGGCCTGCACGATCGTGATCCGACCGGCCATGGCCACGTCCGGGTTGAAGTTGCGAGCCGTCCCACGGAACTGCAGGTTGCCCACGGTGTCGGCCCTGTGGGCGTGGACCAGGGCGAAGTCGGTGACGATCCCGCGCTCGAGGACGTACTGTTCGCCGTCGAAGACCCGGACCTCCTTGGGCTCGGACGCCTTGGCGACGCCCCCCTCGCCGTCATAACGCAGCGGCAGGCCCCCGTCGGCGACCATCGTGCCGACGCCGGCCGGGGTGTAGAAGGCGGGGATGCCGGCGCCTCCGGCCCGCATGCGCTCGGCGAGCGTGCCCTGCGGCGTGAGCTCCACCTCGAGCTCGCCGGAGAGGTACTGGCGGGCGAACTCCTTGTTGGCGCCGACATACGAGGCCGTGGTCCGGGTGATCCGGTGCGATTCCAGAAGCTTGCCCAGGCCGAAACCGTCGGTGCCGCAGTTGTTGCTCACCGTGCTCAGGTCGGTGGCGCCCTGCTCGAGGAGCGCGTCGATGAGGACGGCGGGGATGCCGACCAGACCGAACCCGCCCACGGCCAGGGAGGCACCGTCGGGGATGTCCGCGACCGCGTCCGCGGCCGACGAGAAGATCTTGTTGGTCATGTCACGAACCCTATCCGGTGTTCGCATCTTGTACAAGTGTTCGCCCTTCGCACGATCTCCGCGTATCGTGGTCCCGAACCGGAAACCAGACGCACGAGAGGACCGACACCATGCCCGCCACCCTGTCCCACGAGGTCAGCGGACCCCGGTCCGCCGACACCCCCGTCCTCGTCCTCCTCGGATCACTCGGGTCCGACCGTTCGATGTGGGACGCGCAGGTCCGGGACCTGTCCCGCGACCACACCGTGGTCGCGGTGGACCACCGGGGCCACGGCACGTCCGAGGTCGTCCCCGGGCCGTGCACGATCGCCGACCTGGCCGCCGACGTTCTGGCCCTGCTCGACTCGCTCGACGTCGACCGGTTCCACGTGGCCGGGTTGTCGCTCGGTGGCGCGGTGGCCCAGTGGCTCGCCGTCCACGAGCCCACCCGCGTGCTCTCCACCGCCCTCCTGTGCACCGCCGCGAAGTTCGGTGAACCGTCCGGCTGGGCCGATCGCGCCGCCGCGGTCCGCGAGGGCGGGACGGCCGCGGTCGCCGACGCCGTCGTCGCACGGTGGATCACCGCCGCGCGGGCCGAGGCCGAGCCCGAGCTGGTCGCCGGGCTCCGTGAGATGGTCCTGGGCACCCCGGCCGAGGGATACGCCTCCTGCTGCGACGCGCTGGCCGGCTGGGACAACCGCGCCGAGCTGGGTCGGATCTCCTGCCCCACCCTCGTGCTCGCCGGGGAAGAAGACCCCTCCACTCCCCCGGAGGTACTGCGCGAGATCGCCGACGGGGTGCCCGGAGCGGACTTCGTCGTCGTCTCCCCGGCGGCCCACGTGCCCACCGTCGAGATCCCGGACCGCATCACCGACGTGCTCCGCCGACACCTCGACGCCGCACGGAACACGGGCGCGGCGTGACCCGCCCCGACGTAGTGTCGACCCCGGCCGGGTCCGTGGACGACGGCGGGGACCGCCCGGCCTCCCCCGACTTCGTCCAGTCGCTCGCGCGCGGCCTGGCGGTCATCCGGGCATTCGACGCCCGCCAGCCCCGCCAGACCCTCAGTGACGTCGCGCGCAACACCGGCCTGACCCGGGCGACCGCCCGCCGCTTCCTCCACACCCTCGTCGAACTGGGCTACGTGGACACGGCCGACTCTGTCTTCTGGCTCACCCCCCGGGTCCTCGACCTCGGGTACAGCTACCTGTCGGCGCTCCCGCTGACCGATCTCGCCCAACCGCACCTGGAGAAGCTCAGCTCGCGGCTCGGCGAATCCTCGTCCGTGGCGGTCCTCGACGGCCCCGACATCGTCTACGTGGGGCGCGTCCAGGTGCGTCGCATCATGACCATCGGCATCACCATCGGAACCCGGTTCCCCGCCTACGCCACATCGATGGGGCGGGTCCTGCTCGCCTCGCTCCCCGCCGAGGACCTCGACGCCTACCTCGCCGCGACGGACCTGCGGGCGCTCACCCCCCACGGCCTCGCCGACGAGTCAGCGCTCCGCGCGGAGCTGGCGCGGGTGGCCGAGCGCGGGTGGTGCGTCGTCGACCAGGAACTCGAGCCCGGCCTGCTCTCGGTGGCCGCCCCGGTCCACGACCGCCACGGCGCGGTCAGCGCCGCCCTCAACGTCTCCACCCACGCCGCCCGCTACTCCCCCACCCAACTCGACGACGAGGTCATCCCCGAACTGCTGGCCACCGCCCGCGCACTGTCGGCGGACCTCGCCATCGTCAACCGCTGAACCCGAACGAAGGAACCCCATGCGTGACGTCGTCATCTGCCAACCCCTGCGCACCCCCGTGGGACGCTTCGGCGGGGTGTTCCGCGACCTGGACGCGAACACCCTGGCCACCGACCTGCTCACCGCCCTCGTCGAGCGCACCGGCCTGACCGGAGCCGACGTCGACGACGTGGTGCTGGGACAGGGCTCCCCGAACGGCGAGGGGCCCGCCATCGGCCGCATCGCCGCACTCGACTCCCCCCTGGGGATCGACGTGCCGGGCATGCAACTCGACCGGCGCTGCGGCTCCGGACTCCAGGCGATCATCACCGGCGCACTCCAGGTCGCCTCCGGCGGCATGGACCTCGTGGTCGCCGGCGGCGTCGAGTCGATGAGCCAGGTGGAGTTCTACGCTTCCCCGAGCCCCCGCTGGGGCATCCGCGGGGACGGGATCTCGCTGGTCGACCGTCTCGGCCGGGCTCGCACGACCGTCGGCGGACGCTCGCACATCATCGACGGCGGGATGATCGAGACCGCCGAGAACCTCCGTCGTGAGTACGGCATCAGCCGGGACGAGCAGGACCGGTTGGCCGTGCAGTCCCACCAGCGGGCCGTGGCCGCGCAGGAGTCCGGGGCGTTCGCCGAGGAGATCGTCCCGGTGACCGTTCCGCAGCGCAAGGGTGACGACCTCGTCGTCGACACCGACGAGCATCCCCGTGCCGACAGTTCCGTCGAGGCGCTGGCGCGCCTGCGGCCCATCATGGGCCGCACCGACCCGGAGGCCACCGTGACCGCCGGGAACGCCTCCGGCCAGAACGACGGTGCCGCGATGTGCATCGTCACTACCGCGGACAGGGCCGCCTCCCTCGGACTGACCCCCCTGGTCCGCCTCGCCTCGTGGGCCGTCGCGGGCGTGGCACCGGAGACGATGGGCATCGGGCCGGTCCCCGCCACCGCCAAGGCGCTCGACCGACTCGGCCTCACGCTCGCCGACATGGATGTCATCGAGCTCAACGAGGCGTTCGCCACGCAGGCCCTGTCCGTGATGCGCGAGTGGGACCTCGACCCCACCTCCGAGCACCTCAACCCGCACGGCTCCGGCATCTCCCTGGGCCACCCCGTCGGCGCCACCGGGGCGCGCATGCTCGCCACCCTGTCGCGCGAGATGGTGCGCCGCGACGCGCAGTGGGGCCTGGAGACCATGTGCATCGGAGGCGGCCAGGGGCTCGCGGCGGTGTTCGAGCGCGTCTGACCGACACACCTCCCGCGCGACGAGGCCGCCCGGACTCGACATCCCGGATATGCCGCCGCAGTCTCGACCACCTAGACGGCCTGGCCATGCCCTACTACTCGGCGGGCATGCACTTCGGCTACGGCCGGACCCTGCGCAGGGCCGGCCGCCCCGGGAGTCGCACCTCGCACTGGGCACCGCACGCGACATCTACGAGCATCTGGTTGCCCGGGCCTACGTGGAGCGGTGCGACCGCGAACGCCGCGCGGGTGGCGTGGACGTGGCCAGAACAGGGGGCAACAGCACCCTCACGCCCCAGGAGAGTGCTGTCGCGACGCTCGTCGCCGCGGGCCGGACCAACGCCCAGGCGGCCGAGGAGCTGTTCCTGCCCGTCAAGACCGTCCAGTACCACCTGACCCGCATTTACTCGAACCTCGGAGTGAGCGGCCGCACCGAGCTGGCCGCCCGCGTCTCCCGCAGCGGCGAGTCCTTCCGTACCGACTCCCTCGGTACCAACTCACCCCGTATCGACTCACCACGTACCGACCTCGACCCGACGGGAGACCTGTGAGCACCGGAACCCCGGACCACACCGCCGTCCACCCCGCCGACCCGACCGCGGCCGGCCACCTGCCGGCGCGCGGCCGCCGGCGCGGTCACGACCCGACAGCGCGCCCCTCGCCCCGCCGGGTCCTCGCCGACCTCGGCCCCCGCGAGTTCGCCAACGCGCTGATCGCGCTCATATTCTCGGCGACCGGCCCCGTCGCCGTCATCCTCGCCGCCGGCGGGCAGGGCGACCTGTCCCCCGCACAGTTCTCCTCGTGGATCTTCGGCGTGTTCTTCGCCAACGGAATGCTCACCATCATCATGAGCTGGGCCTACCGCACGCCGCTGGCGTTCTTCTGGACCATCCCGGGCACCGTCATCGTGGGCAACTCGCTCGGGCACCTGCGGTGGTCGGAGGTCCTGGGTGCCTACGTCGTGACCGGGGTGTTGATCCTGCTGGTCGGGCTGTCCGGCCTGGCCCGCCGGCTCATGGACTGGATCCCCATGCCGATCACCATGGCCATGGTCGCCGGGGTGTTCCCCAGGTTCGGGCTGGGGTTGGTCGACGCCGTGTGGGCCTCCGCCGCGGTGGCCCTGCCGATGGCGATCGCGTTTCTCGTCGTCGGCGCCGTCCCCCGCCTGGCCAGGGTGGTGCCGCCCATCCTCGCCGCGATGGTCGTGGGAATCGCGGTCCTGCACGCGAAGGGCCGCCACCCCCCCGGTCTCGGCATGCGCGGTGGCGTGCGGCGTCTGGTCCCTGCTGGTCTCGGCGGTCGGCGCGGTCTCGACGTGCCTGACCGGACCGACGAACGCCCTGCTCGTCTCCTCCGGTGAGCGCGACCGCCACTACGCCGCCGCGATCGCCAACGGCGGCCTGGCCCTGATGGTCGGCTTCTTCTCCCCGGCCTTCGTCGGGCTCATCCTCGGCACGCCCGCGGCGTTCATCGCGGCCCTGGGCGGGTTGGCGATGCTCGCGCCGCTGCAGTCGGCGTTCGTCACCGCGTTCCGGACCGACCGGGCACTCGGACCGCTCGTGTGCCTGCTCGTCACCGTCGCGGACGTGTCGTTGCTCGGGATCTCGGCGCCGTTCTGGGGCATCGTGCTGGGGCATCGTGCTGGGGATGGCCGTCCAGGCTGCTGGAGCGGCGGGCCGCGGCCTGACCCGGCGCCCGCCCGGGCCGGAGACGACGGAAGGCCCCCGCCGAGTGGCGGGGGCCTTCTCACGGGTCCGGTGTCAGGCGGAACGCTCGCGCGGCTCCTCGTCGGAGAAGGGGACGATCGTCGGCAGGACGTTGTCCCGCACGGTCTCGCCGGTGACCACCACGCGGGCGACGTCATCGCGACCCGGGATGTCGTACATGACCGGCAGGAGGACCTCCTCCATGATGGCGCGCAACCCGCGGGCGCCGGTCCCGCGCAGGATCGCCTGGTCGGCGACGGCCTCGAGGGCGTCCGGGGTGAACTCGAGCTCGACCCCGTCCATCTCGAAGAGTCGGGCGTACTGCTTGACCAGTGCGTTCTTGGGCTCGCTGAGGATGTTGACCAGGGCCTCGCGGTCCAGGCTGGTCACGGTCGCCACGACGGGCAGGCGGCCGATGAACTCGGGGATGAGCCCGTACTTCACCAGGTCCTCCGGCATGACCTCGCTGAAGTTCTCGGTGGTGTCGAGGGAGCTCGTACTGGCGACCTCGGACCCGAAACCCATCCCCTTGCGACCCACGCGGTCGCCGACGATCTTCTCGAGGCCCTGGAAGGCACCGGCCACGATGAACAACACGTTGGACGTGTCGATCTGGATGAACTCCTGGTGCGGGTGCTTGCGTCCGCCCTGCGGCGGCACCGAGGCCTGCGTTCCCTCGAGGATCTTCAGCAGCGCCTGCTGGACACCCTCTCCGGAGACGTCGCGGGTGATCGAGGGGTTCTCGGCCTTGCGGGCGATCTTGTCGACCTCGTCGATGTAGATGATGCCCATCTCGGCCCGCTTGGTGTCGTAATCCGCGGCCTGGATGAGCTTGAGGAGGATGTTCTCCACGTCCTCACCCACATACCCGGCCTCGGTCAACGCGGTGGCGTCGGCGATCGCGAACGGCACGTTGAGCATCTTGGCGAGGGTCTGGGCGAGGTAGGTCTTGCCACAACCGGTGGGGCCGAGCATGAGGATGTTGGACTTGGCCAACTCCACCCCGTCGCCACGGCCGAGCGAGGCACCCACGCGGATGCGCTTGTAGTGGTTGTAGACCGCCACCGCGAGATTCCGCTTGGCGGCGTCCTGACCCACCACGTACTCGTCGAGGAACGCATGGATCTCGGACGGCTTGGGCAACTCGTCCAGACCCGTCTCCTGGGAATCGTCGACCTCGGACTCGATGATCTCGTTACACAGCTCGATGCACTCGTCGCAGATGTAGACCCCGGGACCGGCGATCAGCTTCTTGACCTGCTTCTGGCTCTTCCCACAGAAGGAGCACTTCAACAGGTCACCGCTCTCACCAACACGTGCCATGAGTTCTACGTCCTCGCATTCCAGGGTCCGAGCTCCGACCCCATAGTCGACGGTACGCGGAGGAGACCGGAAAATCCGACCCCTGCGCGATCAGTTCATTGGACCCGACGGCGCACCGCTACCCACCGCGGCGCGCCGCCCGGGCGTCAGTTGGTCGCCGACAGCTTGCGGTAGTCGAACACGGTGTCGAGGATCCCGTAGTCCTTGGCCTCGGCGGCGGTGAGGATCTTGTCGCGGTCGGTGTCCTTGCGGATCTTGTCCGCATCGTGACCGGTGTGGCGCGCGAGGGTGGTCTCCATGAGACGACGCATCCGCTCGATCTCCGCGGCCTGGATCTCCAGATCCGATGCCTGCCCCTGCATGCCGCCGGTCGACGGCTGGTGGATGAGGATGCGGGCGTTGGGCAGCGCGGCCCGCTTCCCATTGGTGCCCGCCGCGAGCAGGACGGCTGCGGCCGAAGCGGCCTGCCCCAGGCACACCGTCACGATGTCGGGGCGCACGTACTGCATAGTGTCGTAGATCGCCATGAGCGAGGTGAACGAGCCACCCGGCGAGTTGATGTACATGGTGATGTCGCGGTCCGGGTCCTGGCCCTCGAGGACCAGGAGCTGGGCCATGATGTCGTTCGCCGAGGCGTCGTCGACCTGGGTGCCCAGGAAGATGATGCGCTCCTCGAAGAGCTTGTTGTACGGGTTGGATTCCTTGACGCCGTAGCTCGAATGCTCGACGAAGGACGGGAGGATGTAGCGCGAGGTCGGCAGTGAGGTCATCGGTGACTCCGTTGTCGTGTGCGGGGCTGGGTGTGCGGCGGGAGCGCTCCCGTGGGCGGCGGGCTCGATCACGACGGCGAGGTGCCGCCGGTCTGGGACGCGCGCGTGATCACGTGGTCGACGAACCCGTACTCCTTGGCCTGCTGCGCGGTGAACCACCGGTCGCGGTCGGAGTCCTCAGTGACCTGCTCGAAAGTCTGACCTGTGTGGTCGGCAATAAGCTCGGCCATCTGCTTCTTGGTCAGAGCGAGCTGCTCGGCCTGGATGGCGATGTCGATGGCCGACCCGCCGACTCCGCCGGAGGGCTGATGCATCATGATCTTGGCGTGCGGCAGGGCGTAGCGCTTGCCCTTTGCACCAGCGGCCAGGAGGAACTGGCCCATCGAGGCCGCAAGCCCCATCGCATACGTCGCCACGTCGCACTCGACGAACTGCATGGTGTCAAAAATTGCCATGCCAGCGGACACCGAGCCGCCGGGCGAGTTGATGTACAGCGCGATATCGCGGGTGGGGTCCTCCGCCGCGAGCAGGAGGATCTGGGCGCAGAGGCGGTTGGCGATGTCGTCGTCCACCTGGGAGCCCAGGAAGATGATCCGCTCCTGCAGAAGACGTTCGTACACCGAGTCGCCGAGGGTCAACCCGGGGGATCCGGGCGAGCTGAGGGCGGGTTGCATCGAACCGGACTGTGCCGCTGAACCGTTCTGGGCCACGGGGTACCTACCTTCGCTGATCGTCTCACCGCTCCCGCGGTGCCCGGCCGTCCGGCGGCCGGGTATCCGTTACGTCAAACAGTAACCAACGCCCACGACGGAACCGTCCCGACGGGGCGGGTGTTCGCTCTCAGCGTCGGGCCACCAGTACCGCCGCGGGGGCCACGACGACAGGGCCGGGGCCGCGTGATGCGGTCCCGGCCCTGTCGGGGGTCGATCAGGGGACGATCAGGCCTCGGAGTCCTTCTCGTCCGCTGCCGTCTCGTCGGCGTCGGACGCGGTCGCCTCGGCGTCATCGGCGCCGTCGGCGGAGTCGGCCTCGACGGTGCCGAAGAACTCGCTGGTGTCGACGACGTTGCCCTCGGTGTCCTTGACAGTGACCTTGCCGATCACGTCGGCCAGAGCCTTGGACCGGCGGACGTCGGAGAACAGCGAGCCGAGCTGACCGGCCTGCTGGATCTGCTGCACGAACTGGTTGGGGTCCATGCCGTAGCGCTGGGCCTGGAACAGGATGTGCTGGGTGAGCTCTTCCTGCGAGACATCGGTCGAGTTCTGCTCGGCGACGGCATCCAGCAGCAGCTGGCTGCGGATGGCGCGGGCGGCACCCTCACGGGTCTCGGCCTCGAAGGTCTCGCGGTCGGTGCCCTCGGCGGCCAGCGCCTGGTCCAGGATGGACGCGTCGCCACCGAACTGGTCGATGAGCTGGTGCATCTGGGCGTGGGCCTCGGACTCGACGACCGCCTCCGGGGTGGGGACGTCGGTGGCCTCCATCAGCGCGTCGAGGACCTTGTCGCGGATCTCGCCCGCGAGGCCGGCCTTGGCCTGCTGCGCGACCTTCTCGGTCAGATCGGCCTTGAGCTCGTCGAGGGTGTCGAACTCGCTGGCCATCTGCGCGAACTCGTCGTCGGCCTCGGGCAGCTCGCGCTCCTTGACGGACTGAACGGTGACGGTGATGACCGCCTCCTTGCCGGCGTGGTCACCGGCGACGAGCGAGGAGGTGAACTCCTTGGACTCGCCGGCCTTGAGACCCGCCGCCGCGTCGTCCAGGCCCTCGACGAGGGTGCCCGAGCCGAGCTCGTAGGACAGTCCCTCGGTGGAGGCTTCGTCGACGGGCTCGCCGTCGACGGTCGCGGCCAGGTCCACCGAGAGGAAGTCGCCCGTGGTGGCGCCGCGATCGACGCCCTTGAGGGTGCCGAAGCGGGCTCGCAGGTTGTCCAACTCCGCGTCGACGGCGGCCTCGTCGGTCTCGGGGGCCTCGACGGTGACCTCGAGGTCCTCGAAGGTCGGCAGGGTGATCTCCGGGCGGATGTCGACCTCGGCGGTGAACTCGACGACGTCGTTGTCCTCCAGCTTGGTCACCTCGATCTCGGGCTGGGCCAGCACGACGAGCTCGTGCTCGTCGACGGCCTGGCTGTAGCGCGACGGGATCATGTCGTTGATGACCTGCTCGAGGACCGCCGGGCGACCGATCCGCGACTCGAGGAGCTTGGCCGGGGCCTTACCCGGGCGGAAGCCCGGGATGTTGACCTGGCCGGCGAGCGACTTGTAGGCCTTGGCGAAATCCGGCTCGAGCTCCGCGAACGGCACCTCCACGGTGATCTTGACCCGGGTCGGGTTGAGCTGCTCGACAGTGCTCTTCACGGTGATGTTCTCCTAGGAAGTCATGTGGGGTTCGTGTCTTTCGGCTCCGCTGGTCGGGATGACAGGATTCGAACCTGCGACCCTCCGCTCCCAAAGCGGATGCGCTACCAAGCTGCGCCACATCCCGGTGAGTCGCGCGGCCGACCATCCCGCGATCATGCACAGGACATCCGCCGGGCCGCAAACCAACTCGCCCAGTGTACGACAGGGCCATCCGCCCGCCGATTCCGACTTGTCGGGCCGGGAGTTGGGAGCGCCGCCAGGGTCCGGTAGTGTTGTCCGGGCGTGAGCGTGACCGTGGATGAAACGCCAGGTCAGGCTGCCGACGCGGGTGTAGCTTAATGGTAAAGCCCCTGCCTTCCAAGCAGGCTACGCGGGTTCGATTCCCGTCACCCGCTCCACAGATCCCGCGGGAATCGCCCCGCTACCGTCGATCCGTCGCCAGTATTCGAGAAGCTGGGCACCGATCGCCTCCTTTTCCTGCATGGGCAGTGAGTGGGTCGCATCCGGCCAGAGCGTGACGTCAGCTTCCGGCCGGAGACGGCGGAGGCGGTCCACCGCCTTCTGTCCACCCGCGAGAGACGACGTCCCGGCGATATCAGCGCGCACCGGCATGGGCAGCTGACGCCATTCGTCGTCCGTGAGAGTGCGAGGCACGGGCAGAGCCGGACTGAAGTGCTTCGAGGCCGTCGCGATCAGGTCGGCGAGCGCGGAGCCCCGGCGTGTCTCCTCGACGGTGGTGCCCCCCAGTCGGGCGAGAGCGATCGCCTGCCATCCGGCGGGCAACGGCATCTGCGCCATCGTCGCCCAGAGAAAGGCGCCGACGGGAAGACGATCGATCACCATGACCGGTTCGATCACGGTCAACGAGGCGAGCTGCTCGGGACTGGCCATCGCGTGGGCGCACGCACTGGCCCCGCCAAAGCTGTGTCCGACGACGTGCACCTTGTCCAGTCCAAGGGTGGAGACGACCTGGGCGATCCACTCGCCCTGCTGCTCGAAGCGCAGGAGCGGGACGGTCTGCGCGGAGAATCCCGCATCGCCGAGCGGGTCGACCGCCAGGAAGCTCCTCTGGCCGATCCACTCCTCGAGGTTCTCCTGCCACATGACGGCACCCGACCGCATGCCGGGGAGAAGGAGCACGGGTGTCCCCCCACCCTCGACCCGCCACTCGAGCGCGCGCACGGTCCCGAACTCGGTGGCGATCTCATGCACCACCGGTTTTTCCGGGAGCGCATCGAGGACGAGCCCGTAGAAGGTGGAGTACTCCCGCTTGGACTGTAGGCAGTCCCAGTGGCCCACCGTCTGACGGTGAACGATCGTGTCCCGCAGCTTGTCCACTATCAGCGAGGTCGCGATGGCACCCCCCGCCACTGCGGCGAGCTGCCACTTGAGCCTGGATGTGGCGGTCTCCGACGACACCGATCCTCCTCTGGCCGACGGCGTCCCGGTCGGCCTCTAGAAACCGAATTCACGCCAGACCCTGCCAGCTGTCGTCCCCCGCCGGCTGACAACGCCGGGCCTTCTCGGTGAAATCAGCGACAAATCTCGACGACCCGGATCCCCGTGGCTATCACTCCGCTGCCTGACACGTCGGACACCAGAACAACGTCCTGGCTTCCATGGTCTGCAGGCGGATCTCGTCCCCGCACACCCGGCACGCCCACCCGTCACGTTGGTAGACGTAGTTGCGCGGCCGGTCCGCGCCCCGCCTGGGGACGTCGCCGTGGTCGTGTTCGGGCCGGATCGTCACGATCCCCCCGGTGTCCACACCGACTGCCATCAGCGCCACGAGGTCGTCCCACAGGGCGTGGAACTCAGCGCGTCCCAACTCCACACCCGGCCGGAACGGGTCGAGGCCGGCCCGGAACAGCACCTCGGCGCGGTAGACGTTGCCCACCCCGGCCAGCACCTTCTGGTCCATCAGCAGCGCGCCGATGGTGCGCGAACTGCGGGAGATCCGCGCCCACGCCCGATCGGGGTCGGCGCCCGGGTCCAGGGGGTCCGGACCCAGACGCGCGTGCACCTCGGCCACGCCCTTCTCGTCGATGACCTCGCACCGGGTGGGCCCGCGCAGGTCGATGACGTGGGCGGGGCCGTCGCCGCGCGCGTCGCTCACGCGCATCCGCACCTGGCCGACCGGCGCGGGCGGCTCGTGTCCGTCGAGCACCAGGTGGGTGTTGAAGAATCCGTAGAGGCCCAGGTGGATGTGGACGGCCAGGCCGCCCTCGTAGTGGTGGAAGAGGTGCTTACCGACGGCCGTGGCGTGGTCGAAGTGCCGACCGTCGACGCTGACGTGGTCGGCGAACCGCCCCTGCGGGCTGGACACACGAACGGGCCCGCCTGCGAAGTACTCGGTGTGCAGGCGGGCCAGCCGGTGAAGGGTGTGCCCTTCAGGCACGGGGACTCAGGCGCCGGGGACGGGCGGGGCCTCGTGGGTGCGCTCGTACTCGGCGAGGATGTCGATGCGCCGCTGATGACGCTCGACCCCCGACCACTCCTGGTCGAGGAAGGCGTCGACGATCGCGAGCGCCTCCTCCTCCGAGTGCATGCGGCCCCCGATGCCGATGAGCTGGGCGTTGTTGTGCTCACGCGCCAGCCGCGCGGTCTCGACGCTCCACGCCAGGGCGCAGCGGGCGCCGGGGACCTTGTTGGCCGCGATCTGCTCGCCGTTGCCGGAGCCGCCGAGCACGATCCCGAGGCTGCCCGGGTCCGCGACGACCTTGGCTGCCGCGTCGATGCAGAAGGCCGGGTAGTCGTCCTCGGCGTCGTAGGTGTGGGCGCCGCAGTCGACCACCTCGTGCCCGGAGGCCTTCAGGTGCTCGGCGATGGCGTTCTTGGTCTCGAAGCCGGCGTGGTCCGCCCCCAGGTAGATGCGCATGACGGAGATTCTGCCACGCGCGACCGCGACCCCACCCCCGGGTCTCAGTCGAACTGCGGGTCCTCGGTACGGCTTCGCTTGAGCTCGAAGAAGTACGGGTAATCGGCGAGCATGGCGGCGCCGTCGAAGACCTTGCCGGCGTCCTCGCCTCGCGGGATGCGGGTGAGGACGGGACCGAAGAACGCGGTGCCGTCGACGTGGAGGACCGGGGTCCCGACCTCGTCGCCCACCGGGTCCATGCCACGGTGGTGGGAGGCGCGCAGCTCGTCGTCGTACTCGTCGGTCCCCGCGGCGGCGGCGAGGTCGGCGTCCAGGCCTGCAGCCTGGAGCGCCTCGGTGATCACGGTGGGGTCCTCGATGCCGCGGCCCTGATCGTGGATGCGGGTGCCCAACTCGGTGTACAGCGTCCCGAGGACCTCCGGACCGTGGAGCTTCGCCGCGGCGATGGCCACGCGCACCGGCCCCCAGCCGCGCTGCATCAGTGCCGTGTAGTCCTCGGGCAGGTCGCGACCCTCGTTGAGCACGGACAGGCTCATGACGTTCCACGTCAGAGAGATGTCGCGGACCTTCTCCACCTCGAGGATCCAGCGGCTGGTGACCCACGCGAACGGACACAGCGGGTCGAACCAGAAGTCGACGGAGCGGGTGGCGGACCGGGTAGTTGATGTCATGACCCCATCCTCCCCGTCTCCGGCGGCCGCCGCCACTGCGGCCGCCTCGGCTCCCCGCCGGGTGGTAGGACTGGTGCGGTAGCCGAACCCCCCACCGAACCGAGGTCCTCACCGATGCGCTCGCTCAACCTCACCCGCGCCGACGCCGCCGCCCGGTCGGAACTGCTCGCCGTCGAGTCGTACGACGTGGAGATCGATCTCACCGACGGCCACGGCAGTCCCGGGACCGACACCTTCCGTTCGCGCACCGTGGTGCGGTTCTCCTGCTCGCGTCCGGGTGCGGAGACCTTCATCGACCTCCGCGCGGCCGTGATCCGGTCGGCGACCCTGAACGGCCGGGAACTGTTCCCGGCCCCCGGCGACGAGCGGTACGACGACGAGGACGGCATCACCCTGCCCGACCTGCAGGAGAACAATGAGCTGATCGTGGACGCCGATCTGGCGTACACCACCACCGGTGAGGGCCTGCACCGGATGGTCGACCCGGCCGACGGGGAGGTCTATCTCTACTCGCAGTTCGAGACGGCGGACGCCAAGCGGGTGTTCGCCTGCTTCGACCAGCCCGACCTCAAAGCCCGCTACACCCTGACGGTGACCGCGCCCGAGCAGTGGGTGGTGGTGGCCAACACCCCGGCCCAGGAGTCCCCGGCCCCCGGCGGTGGCGTGGTGCACCGCTTCGCCCCCACCGAGATCATGTCGACGTACCTCGTCGCCCTCATCGCGGGCCCGTACCACGTGGTGGAGGACGCCTACACCGACGATCACGGCACCATTCCTCTACGCCTGCTGTGCCGGGCGTCGCTGGCGGAGTTCCTCGACTCGGAACGCCTGTTCGCCGAGACCAAGGAGGGCTTCGGCTTCTACCACCGTGAGTTCGGCCTGCCGTACGCGTTCGGCAAGTACGACCAGATCTTCGTCCCAGAGTTCAACGCCGGTGCCATGGAGAACGCCGGTGCCGTGACGTTCCTCGAGGACTACGTCTTCCGCTCCCGGGCCACCGGCTACCGCTACGAACGGCGCAACGAGACGATCCTGCACGAGATGGCCCACATGTGGTTCGGCGATCTGGTGACCATGTTCTGGTGGGACGACCTGTGGCTCAACGAATCCTTCGCCACGTTCGCCTCGGTGCTGGCCCAGGTCGACGCGACGCAGTACACGGACGCCTGGACGACCTTCGCGATCGTGGAGAAGTCGTGGGCGTACCGCCAGGACCAGCTGCCCTCCACACACCCCGTCGCCGCGGACATGACCGACCTGGAGACGGTGGAGACGAACTTCGACGGGATCACCTACGCCAAGGGCGCCTCGGTACTCAAGCAGCTCGTAGCCTATGTCGGTCGCGAGCCGTTCCTGGCCGGTCTGCGCGCGTACTTCGCCGACCACGCCTTCGGTAACGCCCGGTTCGACGACCTGCTCTCCGCACTGGAGGCATCGTCGGGGCGCGACCTGTCGGGCTGGGCCGACCAGTGGCTGCGCACGACCGGCATCAACCCGATCTCCGTCGAGGTCACGACAGGTGGCGACTCCCGCACGATCGACGACCTGACCGTGGTCCAGGGCCCGGCGTCCCCGGGCGCCGGCGAGCTGCGCACCCACCGGCTCGGCGTGGGCCTGTACAGCCGCGACGGGTCCGGTGCGATCGTGCGCACCGAACGGGCCGAGCTGGACATCTCCGGTGAGCGGACGCCCGTCGCCTCGCTCGCCGGGCAGCACGTGCCCGATCTGATCCTGCCCAACGACGACGACCTGACCTACTGCTCGGTCCGGCTCGACGAGCGGTCCCTGGCCACCGTCCTGGAGTCGCTCGAGGACGTCGCGGACCCGCTGGCGCGGACGCTGTGCTGGTCCGCACTGTGGGAGATGACGCGGGAGGGGCGCCTGCCGGCCCGCCGGTTCGTCGAGGTCGTGGCCCGGGCCGTGCCGCGTGAGTCCCACATCGGCGTGGTGCAGAGGGTACTCACCCAGGCCCAGACAGCCCTGGCCCGGTACGCCGACCCGGACTGGGCCGCCGCCACCGGCTGGAAGACGTTCTCCGCGGCCATGCTCACCGCGGCCCGCGACGCCGAGGCGGGGTCCGATCACCAGCTGGCGTTCCTCACCGCCCTGTGCGCCTGCCCCATCGGTGTCGATCAGGGGCGCGTGCTCGCCACGCTCCTCGACGCCGGAGCCGACGAGGCGGGACTGCCCGGCCTCGTCGTCGACACGGACCTACGCTGGACCGTGCTCACCGCGCTGGTCGCCGCCGGCGCCGCGGACACCGACCGCATCGAGGCGGAACTGGCCACCGACGACACCGCCGGCGGAGCCCGGCGGGCCGCCACCGCGCGTGCCGCCCGCCCCACCGTCGGAGCCAAGGAGGAGGCAGAGCAGCTGCTGCTGGAGACCGGTGCCGACGCCCCCACCAACGCGATCGTGCGCGCCACGCTCCTGGGTGTCGACCTGCCCGGTCAGGAGCACCTGCTCACCGGCCTCTGCGAGCGCTACCTGGACGACGTCACTGCGCTGTGGAGGGCACGACCCGGCGATCTCGCCCAGACCGTCGCCGAGGGGCTCTTCCCGTCCTGGGCGGTGGACCGCGACACCGTCGAGCGTTTCGAGCAGGTCGTCGCGGACGAGACCCACCCGTCGGCCCTCCGGCGGATCATCGCCGAGCAGACCGCCGACATGGTCCGGGCTCTGGACGCCCGGGCCGTCGACGCGGCCGAGGCCGGCTGACCGGCCGGTCGGCCGGTCGGCCGGGCGGCCACACCGGTCGGTCAGGCGGCGTCGAGGTAGAGGTAGTCCTCCCAGTGCGGGCCGATCTCCCGCAACTGGGAGACCAACCGCCAGGTCCGGCCCCGCGGCGCGGCGAGGGGCACCCGCAGCTCCCAGCCGAGCTCGGAGAGCAGCTTGTCGGCCTTGCGGTGGTTGCACGGCGCACAGGAGGCCACGCAGTTCTCCCACCCGTGCGCTCCCCCGCGGCTGCGCGGGATGACGTGGTCGACGGTGGTGGCCTTGGCGCTGCAATAGCCGCACCTGTGGCCGTCGCGGTGCATGAGCGCGGCGCGGGTCATGGGGACCTGCGACCGGTACGGGATCCGCACGTATTCGCGTAGTCGGATCACCGACGGCACGCGAATCGCGGTGTCCACCGAGCGGACCAGGAGCTCGACCGGGTGGTCGTGAACCACGTCGGCCTTGCCTCCGATCAGCATCACCACCGCGCGGCGGGCGGGCAGGGCCGTCAGGGCCTCGTAGCTGGCGTTGAGCAGCAGGACGCGCGGGGCGGACGCGAGCGGGACGTGCCGGTCCGGGACCGGTTCCAGCCGGGAGGGGGCTCGTGAACCCCGTTGTCGGTACTCCGTGTTCTCGCGCACTGCAGTGCCCATGGTCGGTCTCCGCTCGTCTGCCCCGAGCCCAGTGCATCAGCCGTGTCCGGGCTCGTCGTGAACCTCGCCTGCCACGATGATGCACCTTCGGTGAACACTTCGTGCGGCTAACGCCTAGCAGAAGGTGGACGACCCGGCCGGTTCGGCCCGGCGGGCGGGCGGATCCGGGTCGCCGTCGCGGGACCTCGTCGTCGTCGTCCCCGGGGGGGTTGCCCCCACCACCGCCCACCCGCCACCACCTGCCCAGGGGCCCCACGAGCGCCTGGGCAGGCATGATGGGAGGCATGAGCAGCAGCACCTTTTATGACGAGATCGGTGGAGCGGAGACGTTCCGGAAGATCGTCCACGAGTTCTACCGCCGGGTGGCGGGCGACCCCGTGCTGCGCCCGATGTACCCCGAGGAGGACCTGGGGCCGGCCGAGGACCGCCTGCGGATGTTCCTCGAGCAGTACTGGGGAGGGCCCACCACCTACTCCGAGCAGCGCGGGCACCCGAGGCTGCGGATGCGGCACAACCCGTACGTCGTCGACCGCGCCGCCCACGACGCCTGGCTCACCCACATGCTCGCCGCCGTGGACACGATCGACCGCGAGACGCTGGACGACGAACACCGGGCGGCGCTCGTCGACTACCTCACCCGCGCCGCGGCAATGATGGTCAACTCCGCGGAGATCGGGTGAGGCCTCCCTCCCACGTGACGCGCCGGTGGGAGGACATGGTCCTCTACCAGATCTACCCGCGGTCGTTCGCCGACTCCGACGGCGACGGCGTCGGTGACCTGCAGGGCGTGATCGACCGCCTCGACCACCTGGACCATCTGGGCGTCGACGGGGTGTGGTTCTCCCCGATCATGCGCTCCCCCGGCGCCGACCACGGATACGACGTGTCCGACCCGCGGGACGTGGATCCGCTGTTCGGCAGCGTCGACACGCTGCGTGAGCTCCTCGGGCGGCTCCACGCCGCCCGCAAGGTGCTCATCATGGACCTGGTGCCCAATCACACCAGCATCGAGCACCCCTGGTTCGCCGCCGCGGTCGCCGCCGGACCGGGCAGCCCGGAACGCGCGCGCTATCTCTTCCGGGACGGCCGCGGCGAGGACGGCTCCGAACCGCCGAACAACTGGCCGTCGGTGTTCGGCGGACCCGCCTGGACCCGCGTCACCGAGCCCGACGGCACGCCCGGCCAGTGGTACCTCCACCTCTTCGCCCCCGAACAGCCGGACCTGGACTGGACGAATCCCGAGGTCGCCGACGATCTCGAGCGGACCCTGCGGTTCTGGCTGGACCTGGGGGTCGACGGCTTCCGGATCGACGTGGCCCACGGGCTGGCCAAACCCGACGACCTGGCGGATCTACCCGACGACGTGGAGATCGCCCAGCTCGTCGTCGACCCCCGCGACGCGCGCTGGGACCGACCCGGCGTCCACGACATCCACCGACGGATCCGCCGCGTCCTCGACGACTACCCGGGCGCCGCCGCCTTCGGCGAGGTGTGGGTGGGACCGACCGAGCGGTTCGCGCGCTACCTCCGGCCCGACGAGCTGCACTTCGCGTTCCACTTCGCCCTCACCGGCGCCCCGTTCGACGCGCGCGCCCTGCGCGAGGCGATCGACTCCACGCTCGAGGCCGCACGGGTCTCGCGGGCGGCACCCACGTGGGCGCTGTCGAACCACGACGTCGTCCGCGAGGTGACCCGCTACGGCAACGGGGCCGTCGGTACGGCCCGGGCCCGCGCCATGCTCCTGGTGACGCTGGCGCTGCCGGGGATCGCGTTCGTCTACAACGGTGCCGAACTCGGTCTACCCAGCGATTACGCGATCCCCCACGACCGACTCACCGACCCGACCTGGGAGCGCACCGGTCACGCCGAGATGGGCCGTGACCACTGCCGCGTGCCGATCCCGTGGGAGGGCGACCGGCCCCCGTACGGGTTCTCGACCGCCGACGACACCTGGTTGCCGATGCCCGAGGGATGGTCGCACCTCACGGTCGCCGCCCAGCGGGAGGACCCCGACTCCGTGCTGTCGCTGTACCGGTCGGCGATCGGGATCAGGCAGTCCTGGCCGACGGCGGACACGGATGCGATCGACTGGGAAAGTGAACTTGACGGGTGTCAGGCGTTTCGGCGCGAAGGCGGCGGGATCCTGTGCATGATCAATACATCCCCTCGGACGGTGCCCCTGCCCGGCGGCGAGATCCTCCTCGCCTCCGGCCCACTCGACGGGAGGGATCTGCCACCGGACACCGCCGTGTGGCTGCAGGACTCCTGAAGGGCTTCGACGTGCGACTTTCCGACAAGACCGCGATCGTCACCGGCGGTGCCGGCGGGATCGGCCGCGGCATCACCCGTGCGTTCGTCAAGGAGGGCGCCAACGTCCTCGTGGTGGACATCAACGACGACGCCGGGGACGCGCTCGCCGCCGAGCTCGGTGAGCAGGTGCGCTACCTCCACTCGGACATCTCGGTCGAGGCCAACGCCGCATCGATCGTCGCGGCCGCCGTGGAGGCGTTCGGGCACCTCGACGTCCTGGTCAACAACGCCCACGCGTCCCGACAGGCACCACTGCTCGAGACCACCGGCGACATGATGGACCTGTCCTTCTCCACCGGCTTCTACCCGACGTTCTGGCTGATGAAGGCCGCGCACCCGCATCTGGCAAGGCGGGACGGGTCGGTGATCAACTTCGCCTCCGGCGCCGGCATCGACGGCAGCCCCACCCAGGCGTCGTACGCCGCGGCGAAGGAGGCGATCCGCGCGATCAGCCGGGTGGCCGCCAACGAGTGGGCGCGCGACGGGATCAACGTCAACGTCATCTCCCCCCTCGCGCTCACCGAGGGCGTGGAAGCCTACATCGAGGCGAACCCGGGGATCGAGAAGCGGCTCCTGTCCGGCACCCCGATGCGCCGTTTCGGGGATCCCGAGTCCGACATCGGCCGGGTCGCGGTCTTCCTGGCCAGCGACGACGCGTCGTACATGACCGGCCAGACGATGATGGTCGACGGCGGCGGGCTCATGCTCCGCTAACCGTCGTCAGAGCCGACGCGCAACCTCGGCACCAGCACGTCGCGGACCGTCTCGGGGTTGCGTTCGACCACCACCCAGCGCCGGCCCAGTGCACGGGCCGCGACCGCCGTGGTCCCGGACCCGGCGAACAGGTCCACGACCAGTTCGCCGGGGTCGGTGGCCAGTTCGACGACCCGCCGCATCAGCGCTTCCGGCTTGGGGGTGCGGAACCCGTCGACCCCGGCCGCCCTCAGTTCGGCTCGCGCGGTGTCCGTCGAGCCGACCTCCTGGGACAGCCAGATGGTCTTGAGCTTCTTGATCCGACCCGCCTCGAACCGGTCCCGTTGGTAGATGTCGACCCGGGGTCCCGAGCGACCCTTCACCGTCCGGCACACCAGGTCGCCGACGCGTTCCCGCGCCCGCTCTCGCGACCACCGCCACACCGCAGGGGTGAGATCGCCGAAGACCGGGAGGATCTCTTCCAGTCCCCCGCCCGGTTCCACCGACACCTCGCCGGTGACCGGGTCGCCGTAGAGTGGGTACGTCATGGTGGGCGTGGTCCGCGGGTTGAAACGCTTGTTGGTGTTGCGCAGCGGTAGGAGCCGGAAGCTGACCCCGTCGACGCCCCGGTGCGGGAAGTCCGCCGGATCGACCGCCGAGGCCACCCCGCCCGCCAGCCGCACGTGCTCGGGGTCACGGGCGTACACCATCAGACGGTCGTGCGAACCGGCGAAGAAGCGGTCCAGTTGCCGTCCCTTGGGGTTACTCTCCACCGTGAGGTCCGCGATGAACGCGTCGGCGCCGAAGATCTCGTCGAGCAGGCAACGCACCCGGTGGGCTTCGGCGTCGTCGAGGTGTACCCACACGGTTCCGGTCTCGGCGAGCAGGTCGCGGGCCACCACGAGCCGGGTCTCGATGTAGTCGAGCCACTCGTGGCGCGGCATGTTGTCGTGGTAGGCGTCGAACCGGCCCCCGCGGTTGTACGGCGGGTCGAGGTAGACCACCTGCGCGGCGCCGCAGGGCGCGAGGCCGTGCGCGTCCAGCGCGTCGTGGGCCTCGGCGATGCGCGCGCCGTCGCCGACCAGCACGGCCCCCTCGGTGACGACCCCGGCCCCGTCAGCGCGATCCGCGTCGCCGGTGACGAGGGCCTCGATCCGCGGGACCGGTCCGTCGGCACCCGAGGCCGCGGCGCGGCCCCGCCCGGGCCAGGAGATGGAGAAGTCGGGAGCGGTCACCGCAGTGGTTCGAGGGTGAGGGAGTCGGTCCGGCGGAACACCGTGCCGTACCGGGCGTCCAGGCGGAGCCAGGCGCCGCGTTCGCTCACGCGGACCGGCTCGCCCTCCGGGGCGGAACCGGCCTTCTCCGGCACGAACCCGCACATCACCATGGAGAACACCGTCCGCATGTCCACGCCGACGGGGTGGGCGGTGTCCGCTCGGACGGTGAGGGCCACCTGGTCGAGCAGCGACGGCGGCAAGCCGGCGGGCCCGGCGTTCTCCCGCGCGGCCTCCCGGCCCGACCGGGTGAGGTCGAGCAGCACCTGGGCCGGCACGTCCTCGACGGGCTGGAACCCGTCGGCGGGCGGCAGCAGTCCCTGCCATGCCGAGAGGAGCGGCATGCCGGGGTCGATCCGACCGTCGATGTCTCCGCGCGGCAGGACGTCGAGTTCGGTGAGCAGGTGGTCCGCACCGGCCACGACGTCGCCGCCGGGGCAGTCGCCGCCGAGTCCGCGGACGACCAGTGCCCCGAAGGGGGTGCGGGCCCACACGCGCATCCGGCCCCCGGCCCCGGAGGTCAGCCGCACCACGGCGGCCTCGTCGAGGCGGAGGATGCGCCGGAGGAGGGTGCGCAGGTCGTCGCGGTCGGCGGGGTCGGGCACGCGGATCATCCCGGCGTCCGGTCCGGGTGCCATCACGCCGGGTCCTCGTGCCGGAACTCCAGCAGGTAGTCGCGCTCGGCGCGGGTGAACCGGCGCGGGCGCTGGGTTGCCAAGTCGAACGCGGCGATGGTGGCCGTGCAGTCCACCGCGGGCGGCGCCGAGTCCGGCGTCATGCGGCCGCGGACCTCGTGCCGGGCCACGAACATCGCCCCGCCGACCTTCTCGCACCACATGCGCACGCGGATGGGGCCGTCTGCGTGCTTGACCTGGCCCCGGTACTTCACCGCCAGGTCGGTCATCACCGCACCCGCGGTGAGCGTCGCGGTGGGCATGCCCTCGGAGAAGAGCCACGGGATCCGCGCCTCCTCGATGAGCGTGATCATCCGGGCGTGGTTGACGTGGTGGTAGAGGTCCTGGTCCGACCACCGGACCGGCATCGCCGAGGTGAACACCCTGCGGCCCGGCTCTCCGGACACGCCCAGGGGGCCGCCGGTCTCGTAGACGAGCTGGTCGGTCACGTGGCGGGCCCCTGGTCGGTGATCGCCGCCGGCTGTGTGGCCGCCTCCAGCACGTTGCGGACACCGGAGGGAATCTCCACCGCGGTCGAGGTGGAGGAGTCGTAGGCGACCATGACCACCCGCAGCGTGCAACAGATCTCGCCCGCCGCGTCCAGGATGGTCTGGCGGATCTGGTACGACGTGGTCCCGACGTGTTCGACGTCGATCTCCACGTCCACGGAGGTGGAGTCACGCAGGACGGGCCGCAGGTGGTCGATCTCGGTGCGCCGCACGACCTGTGGCAGGTTGCCCAGGCCGAACGGCCCGAATCGGCTGCGGATGAACAGGATCCGCGCCTCCTGCGCGTACTCGAGGTACTTGATGTTGTTGACGTGGCCGTACTGGTCGAAGTCCGCCCACCGCACCTGCAGGGTGCAACGGAACGTTCCGGCGTCCACGGCGTCGCGCATGGTCATCCCGCCTCCTCCCGGTCCCCGAGCAGCGCCGCGCGCTCCACGGGGGTGATCTCCAGTGTCGTGGTCTCGTCATCCGCGGTCACCACCATCACGGTGTCGACCACCGCGCAGGGCTCGGCACCGGTCGACTCGGAGCCGATCGAGGTCCGCATCGTGAACGAGGTGCGGCCCACCCGCACCACCTGCACGTCCACCCACACCTCGGGCACGCCCATGGCGATGGTGCGACGGAAGTCGATCTCCATCCACCGCGCCAGCGCGCTCGGCACCCGGGAGCCCGGCACCCCGAACTTCTCGCGGAACCACATCAGGCGGGCGTCCTGCGAGAACTCATGGAACCGCACGTTGTTGACGTGCATGCCCACGAAGTCGGAGATGCGCAACGGGATCCGGACCCGGTGCACGGCCCCCGCCACGGTGGCGGCCCCGGGTGAGGTTCCGGTGGTCGGGGCGTCCGAGCCCTGGGTGGTCGGCGTGGCCATCTGCGGTCAGTCCCTGGTGAGCTTGCGGTGCGTGACCCGGTGCGGGCGCGCCGCGTCGGGGCCGAGACGCTCGACCTTGTTCTTCTCGTAGCCCTCGAAGTTGCCCTCGAACCAGTACCACTGCCCCTCGTCCACGTTGCCCTCCCAGGCGAGGATGTGGGTACAGGTGCGGTCCAGGAACCAGCGGTCGTGCGAGATGACCACGGCGCAGCCCGGGAAGTCCTCGAGTGCGTTCTCCAGGCTGCCCAGCGTCTCGGTGTCGAGGTCGTTGGTGGGCTCATCGAGGAGGATCAGGTTGCCGCCGACCTTGAGCGTCAGCGCCAGGTTGAGGCGGTTGCGCTCACCACCGGACAGGACGCCGGACTTCTTCTGCTGGTCCGGGCCCTTGAAGCCGAAGGCGCTGACGTAGGCACGCGAGGGCATCTCGTTCTGGCCGACCTCGATGTAGTCGTTGCCCTCGGACACGACCTCCCACACCGATTTCTCCGGGTCGATGTTGGCGCGGTTCTGGTCGACGTAGCTCAGCTTCACCGTGTCGCCCACCTTGACGGTGCCGGAGTCCGGCTCCTCCAGGCCCACGATGGTCTTGAACAGCGTCGTCTTACCGACGCCGTTGGGGCCGATCACGCCGACGATGCCGTTGCGCGGCAGCGTGAACGACAGGTCCTTGATGAGGACGCGGTCGTCGAAGCCCTTGGTGAGCTTGTCGACGTCCACCACCACGTTGCCGAGCCGCGGCGGCGTGGGGATCTGGATCTCCTCGAAGTCGAGCTTGCGGTGCTTCTCCGCCTCCGCGGCCATCTCCTCGTACTTGGCCAGACGGGCCTTGGACTTGGACTGGCGCGCCTTGGCACCGGAGCGCACCCACTCGAGCTCGGCCTTGAGCCGCTTCTGCAGCTTCTGGTCCTTCTTGCCCTGGACCTCGAGGCGCTCGGCCTTCTTCTCGAGGTAGGTGGAGTAGTTGCCCTCGTAGGGGTGCAGCTGACCGCGGTCGACCTCACAGATCCACTGCGCGACGTGGTCGAGGAAGTACCGGTCGTGTGTGACGGCCAGGACGGCGCCGGGGTAGGCGGCCAGGTGCTGCTCCAACCACAGGACGGACTCGGCGTCCAGGTGGTTGGTGGGCTCGTCGAGCAGCAGCAGGTCGGGCTTGCTCAGCAGCAGCTTGCACAGCGCCACCCGACGCGCCTCGCCACCGGACAGGTTGGTCACCGGCGAGTCGCCCGGCGGGCAGCGCAGGGCGTCCATGGCCTGCTCGATCTGGGAGTCCACGTCCCAGGCGTCCACGGCGTCGAGCTGCTCCTGCAGCCGACCCATCTCCTCCATGAGCTCATCGGTGTAGTCGGTCGCCATCTCCTCGGCGACCTCGTTGTACCGACGCAGCTGCACCATCGTCTCGCCGAGGCCGTCCTCGACGTTCTCCTTGACGGTCTTGGACTGGTCGAGCTCCGGCTCCTGCAGCAGGATGCCGACGGTCGCCTCGGGATCGAGGAACGCCTCGCCGTTGGAGGGCTGGTCGATCCCGGCCATGATCTTGAGAATGGAGGACTTGCCGGCGCCGTTGGGGCCCACGACGCCGATCTTCGCACCGGGGTAGAAGGACATCGTGACGTCGTCGAGGATCACCTTGTCCCCGTGCGCCTTGCGTACCTTCTTCATCGTGTAGATAAACTCGGCCATTCTACCCTCTCACCTGCGCATATAGTTCACTTCACCGCGGGTCGGCCGCGGGCACGACCCCCATGTTACGTGTCCGCCCGCGGCCCCGGCGTCCGCGGCGGACGCCGGCCCCACCCCCGGGAGCATCAGGCGCCGGCCGCCCCCACGAACTCGTCCGCCTCGCTCTGCTCGGACCCCGGCTCATCCGGGTCCAGCGACCCGAGCGCCATGGCGTCGGAGTCCTCGGCCGCTCCCCGCAGACCCGCCCCGTCGACGCCCGCCCCGTCGACGCCGGCCCCCTCGGCCGGCGCGTCCGTCCTGGCGCGGCGCACGGTGACGTCCATGCGGGACAGGTCGGGCCCCACGGCGCTGACCCGCATCTCCAGGTCGCGCATGATGCGGCCGTCGCGTTCGTACTCGTTGGTGAGCAGCCGGCCGTGCAGGATCACGCCGTCGCCCTTGCACAGCGCGCCGGACGCCCGTTGCCCGAGGCGTCCCCAGCAGTTGGCCGAGAAGTACAGAGTGCCGCCGGTCTTCCATTCGCCGGTGAGCCGGTCCTGGTAGCGGCTGTTGCTGGCCACCCGGAAGGTGAACACCTGATCGTCGCCCACTCTCCGGGTGGTGGGGTCGGTGATCACGGTTCCGCGGACGGTCGTGTGGGTCTCGTTCATGGGGTCACTCCTGTCACGTTCGGCCGACCGTGCGTCGGCCTCGTGACTTGCAGCGTGCCCCACCTCGTCGTCGTCACCCCTCGTTCCCACCGCCCGCGGTGGCCGCCCTGTGGAGGGGGGCGGGGGTGTGGAGAACCGGCGCCTGTGACGACGACGAGGTGTTCGGTCTCAGGGCCGGCGGTCGGCGCGGGACATCTCCCGGAGCATCTCGTTGTAGGCCTTGAGCTCGGCATCGTCATCACGGTCGGCCTGCCGCTCGCCGCGCCGCGCCTCGCGCATGTCGCTCTGGTACCACTGCCACGCCAGGGCCAGCATGACGATCACCAGCGGGATCTCCCCCGCTGCCCACGCGACGCCACCGCCGACCTGCTGGCTCTGCAGCAGATCCGGGATCCACGGCAGGCCGATGCCCGAATACCAGGACTCGGCCAGCACGGTCTTGGTGTTCATGAGCAGGATGCCGAAGAACGCGTGGAACGGCAGCGAACTCAGCAGGACCATGAGCTTGTACATCGGCGAGAAGTGCCGCGGCGCGGCGTCCACGCCGATGATCACCCAGTAGAACAGGTAGCCGCTGATGAGGAAGTGCACGTTCATGAACATGTGGCCCAGGTGCTCCGAGGCCAACGTCTGATAGAACCCGCCGAAGTAGATGAGGTAGAAACCGGCCACGAACTGCACCGACGCCACGATCGGGTGGGTGAGGAAGTGCGAGAGCGGGTTGTTGATGAACTCCACCAGCCACTCGCGGGGCCCGGGAGGGTTGCCGCGACCGGCGGCCGGGAGTGCGCGCAGGGCCAGTGTGAACGGGCCACCGAGCGCCAGGAGGACCGGCACCAGCATCGAGATGAGCATGTGGCCCACCATGTGGCTGGCGAAGTCGGCCATCATGTACATCCCCATGCCGGAACTGGTGGTGAGGAACAGGATCACGCAGCCCGCCACCCAGAACGCGGTGCGGCTCAGCGGCCAGGCGTCCCCGCGGCGGCGCAGGCGCACCAGGCCCCAGAGGTACAGGCCGAGCAGGACCACCGCGGCCAGCCCCAGGACCAGGTCGAAGCGCCAGGTGCCGAAGACCGTTCCGAACGAGAAGGGCCCGGGCAACTCGAAGCCCAGTAGCGCCTCCTGCCTCGTGGGCACGTACAGCGGCGCCGGCGGCGGGGTGCGGCCGAGAGAGACCGACAGACCCAGGGTGCCGGCCATGACGACGGCCTCCACCACGATGATCCGCAGCAGCGTGGGCCGGTCGACCGGCGCGTTGGCCCCCGTCGACTCGATCTTGGCGATGATCCAGCGGCGGATCGCCAGACCGAACAGCGCCAACAGGCACAGCGCCAACGCCTTGGACACCACCAACAGTCCGTAGGTGGAGGTGAGAAGGTCACCCGGGTGCAGGCGGACGAGCGCGTTGATCACGCCCGTGAACCCGAGGGCGACGATCGCGACCGTCGCCACCACCGAGTAGCGGCGCAGGGCCAGGGCGACGCGCGAGCCGCCGCGCCACGTGTGGGCAATCACCGCGACGAGCCCGCCGATGTAGAAGGCGGCGCCGAACAGGTGGATGATCAGCGAGTTGGTGGCCAGGTCGTGCGCGGTGCTACCCGAGGCGTGGCCCGTGGCCGCGACCGGAAGCAGCGAGAGGGCGGTGACGCCGAGCCAGATGACCGACCAGCGCCAGCTCAGCGTGAGTCGCTGCCCGATCCCGGCGACCAGCGCGATGATCGCGGCCCACCGCCACGAGGACGCGATGTCGATCTGGTTGATCGCGACCAACCACTGGTCCGGCGGGAGCGACTGGAGGAAGGTGCGCCCGGAGACGTCCGACAGGGTCAGCGGGATGAGCAGTGCCGCGGCGATCGCCCAGGCGATGTTCGCCCACGACGAGATCTGCTGCATGCGGTAACCGTCGACGTCGAGGGTCTTGTCCTTCTGCGGCGGGGTGAAGAACGCCGCGAACAGCGCCGCCCCCACGGCCACGGCGGCGAGGAGCTCGGCGATCGACCGGAGCGCCGGGAGGCCGGCCGTGGTGAGCGGACCCGGATCGGGCACGCCCACCAGCTCGAGCGCCACCTCGGCGGACATGGCCGACAGTGGGATCACCACCGCGGCCGCCACCGCCGCCAGGAGCAGTACCAGGGCGACGATGTTGCGGGTTCCGAACCGCCCGGCGGTGGCGGGGGCGGTCTTCGACGACGTCATGACCACCATCGTAGGAACCGCGGCGCCCCCGGGCCGATTCGCCACTGTCGGACCCACCCCCCGGATCGGTTACCATTCTCCCGGCGACGCCCCACGCGCGCGTCGCCAGGCCTCCGTAGCTCAGTGGATAGAGCATCCGGTTTCTACCCGGCTGGTCAGGGGTTCGAATCCTCTCGGGGGCGCACTCATGCCGACACGGGCCGGCAATCCGCTCTCCACTGACGGCGGCCCGCCCGCGCCTCGCTCCAGCCATGGACGCACATCAGATCCCGAGACGTGCCGGTGGTACGTTCGGACTTCGAGCTGATTCGCAAGATCAGCTTCGATGACACGGGGTGCCCCTACCGAACGGGGCTGAGATCACACCCGCTGAACCTGAACTCGTTCACACGAGCGGAGGAATGTCAGATGCGCTGGCATGGGCTTTCGTGAGCCGCCCAGGAACCACGGCAGTGGCGTTAAATGGATTGGGACACACCTATCCGGGCGCGCTCCGCCCGGTTCTCGCAGACCTCAACCTGTCCGTTCCGGTAGGCGAGCACATCGCCGTTGTCGGACGCAGCGGATGCGGTAAGTCGACGCTGCTGTCGGTGATCGCCGGCCTCGTCGAACCGACCACCGGGACCGCCGCCGTCCTCGATGACCGCCGGCCCGCACGACGCCTGGAGTCCTGCGCGTTGATGCCCCAGGGCGACAGCCTGTTGCCCTGGCTGTCCCTGCTCGACAACGTCGCGATCAGTCTCCGCAACCAACGAGTGCGCCGGCGCGTGGCCCGATCCGAGGCCCAGCGCATGCTGGACCGTGTGGGACTGGGCGCCTGGTCCGATGCCCGTCCCTCAGCCCTCAGCGCGGGCATGCGCCAGCGCGCCGCTCTCGCGCGGGCTCTGCTGGCGCGCAAACCCGTGCTGCTGGCCGACGAGCCGCTCGGTGCGCTCGACGCGATCACCCGTGCGGAGGTCCAGCAGTGGCTCCGCGACACCATCACCCACACCTCGGCCACCCTCGTCATGGTCACGCACGACGTCGATGAGGCGCTGCTCCTCGCCGAACGCGTGGTCCTGTTGGCACGAGACGAGGCCCACGCCCCGGCGCGTGTGGTCCGCACCTGGTCGGGTTGGTTCAGCGACGACCGGCCCCGCGAGGTCCTCCTCGGGGACGAGGACTTCGCCACAGTTCGCCGGGAAGTGCTCCAGGCTCTGGCCCGGGAATCGCACCTCGCCGAGGGCGGAACCGACCGATGACCGTGCGACTCCTCCGGTCCGCCGCCCCTGCCTGCGTCACGCTCCTACTGGTCCTCGCCGCGTGGATCACGGTCACCACGCTCGAGCTCGTGCCCGAGTACGTCATTCCCTCACCCCTCGCCGTGCTCGACTCGCTCGTATCCACCTGGCCCGACCGGCTGGGCTCGGCCACATTGCTGACCGCCACGGAGACCGTCGTCGGGGTGGTCCTCGGAGTGGTCGTCGCGGTGGCGGTGGTGATCGTCAGCGCATTCGTGCCCACCATCGGGCAGGCCATGACCCCCCTGCTGGTCGCCTCCCAGGCCATCCCGGTCATCGTGATAGGCCCACTGTTGACGATCTCCCTCGGCTACGGCATGGCGCCGAAGGTCATCGTGGTGGCCCTGCTGTGCTTCTTCCCGGTCGCCCTCAATCTCCTCTCCGGAATCCGCTCGGTCGACGCCCGAATGATCGACACCCTGCGGAGCCTGCACGCCACCAGGTGGTCGCTCTTCTGGCGGGTGCGTCTGCCCTTCGCCGCGCCTCGCGGCTTCGCCGGGTTGCGCGTCTCGGTCACCTTCGCGCCGGTGGCCGCCGTCTTCGCCGAGTACACCGGCTCCACCAACGGCCTGGGCTACCTCATGCTCCAGGCGATCCCCCGGCTCCAGACCGATTTCGTCTTTGCCCAGGTGGCGGTGCTGACGATCATGTCCAGCGTCCTCCTCGCCAGCGTGACCATCCTCGAACGCCTGATCTGCCCGTGGAACACACCCACCGGGGAAAGGAACCCATCATGACGGACACACGACCCAGCAGGATCCGACGCCGGACTCTCTCGCGACCCGGGGTGAGCGTGCTCGCGATCGCGGCCGCAGCCACGGTGGCTCTGACCGGGTGTCAGGCGGCCCCGGACACCGCCGCGCCCGGAGCCGCCGAGTCGGGAGCCACCGACAACGCCCCGGTCAGTGTTCTGCTCGACTGGAGCCCCAATCCCGACCATGTGGCGCTGTACACCGCGCAGCACACCGGCACCTACACCGACGCCGGCGTGGACGTGACGTTCACGACGCCGTCCAACACGGCCGACGCCGCCCGGGAGGTGTCCCTGGGGCGGGTCGACCTGGCCATCTCCTACGAGCCCGACACGCTCATCGCCGTCGAACAGGGACTCGACGTGATCTCGGTCGCGGCACTGATCCCGACGTCCTTGACCTCCCTGATCGCCAGGACGGAGTCGGGCATCACCTCCGCAGCCGAGCTGGAGGGCAAGACCGTGGGGTTGTCGGGGCTGGCCTCCCAGGAACCGACCCTCGACTTCATCGCCCGTGAGGCCGGAATCGATCCTGACTCGATATCCACCCCCAATGTGCAGCAGAGTCTCAACCAGTCGCTGCTCACCGACCAGGTGGACGCGATCTTCGGGGCGTTCCGCAACATCGAAGGCGTGGAACTCGGCGCCCGGGGCGATGTCGAGATCATGCCGGTCACCGAACTCGGGGTGCCCGACTACGCGGAATTGGTGATCATCGCGAACCCGAACCGGCTCGCCGGCGACGCCGACTATGCCGAGCGCGTGGGCGACTTCCTCACCGGAACCGAGGCCGGGCAGCAGGCCGCGTTGGCGGACCGCCGGATTGCCCTCGAGTCCCTCACCCCGGTGACCGAGGGCTCCTACGAGCCCGACATGCTAGAGAAGATGATCGACGCCACGCTGGCGCTTCTACCCGAGGAGGATTTCGGGCGGCAGACAGCCCGGGACTGGGCGGCCTACGCGTCGTGGATGCATGGCAACGGACTGCTGGAGACCGAGGTCGACGGCGCCGCGGCCATGACCAACGACTACCTGCCCCTGTCCGGCGGCTAGATGGTCTGGTCACACAGATCGTGGCCATGACGTCTGCGGCCGCGTTCCGCACCGGGCAGGCGCCGTTCCTACCGGTCGGGACGCGTCCGCATGGTCCGGGGCGACGGGCCTGGTGGAACTCACTCCTGCGCCTCCCCGAACCGGGCGCGGTAGGACGACGGTGTCGTCGAGTACTTCCTGTCGAAGTTCTGCCGGAACGTCACCGCGCTGCCGAACCCACAGTCGCGGGCGATGTCCTCGATCGAGCGGGTCGTGGTCTCGAGCAGCGTCCGCGCGTGGTCGAGCCGACGCGACAGCACCCATCGCGCGGGGCTCGTGCCGGTGGTCGCGCGGAACTTCCGGGCGAAGCTGCGTCTGCTCATGCAGGCGTGTCCGGCGAGGTCGTCCACCGAGAGCGGCCGGTCGAGATTGGCCAGGGCCCAGTCGATCGTCTCCCTGATCTCCCCGTCGTCTCCCCCGTCGGGCACCGGCAGTTCCACGTACTGCGCCTGGTCACCCTCGCGGTGCGGCGCCACCACGATCCGGCGGGCCAGCACGGCGGCCTTCGCGGCACCGAGCCGGGATCGGACGATGTGGACGCACGCGTCGAGCGAGGCGGCCGTCCCCGCGGAGGTGATCACATCCCCGTGGTCGATGTACAGGTCGGACGAGCGGACGTCGACCGCCGGGTACCGCAGGGCGAGCTCCGCCGCACCCTCCCAGTGGGTGACGACGGTACGACCGTCCAGCACTCCGCTCGCGACCACGGGATAGGCACCGAGGCACAACCCCGCCACCAGGCTGCCCCGGGAATGGGCGCCACGCACGATCGATAACAGGCACGGATCCCGGTCGGGGAGTTCCGGAGACCATGAGGGGAAAACCAGTATGTCGGCCTGCTCCGCCGTCGCGGGCCCGTCGAGGTCGCCGAGCACGATCCCCTCGGCGGTGTGGACGTCTCCGCCGTCTGTGCTCCAGGTGTCGACCTGCCACCCGTCCGCGAGTCCGAGCCGGGTCACCTCGCCGAAGACGAGGAGGGGCGCCGCGAGGTGGAACATCGTGATGCCGTCGAACACGTGAACGGCGATACGCACAGATTGGCCCATTTCCATCGAAAGTGTTCCTTTGTGCCACTCACGGTAGCGCGGTCGGTCCGCGAGGATCGGGGTAACGGCCGAGTTCCCGGCCGTACCGCCTATCCGGAGGATCCACATGAGTTCGCAGAATCGCGCGTTGATCGTCGTCGACGTACAGCAGGAGTACTTCGACGGTCCGCTCGAGATCCAGTACCCACCCCGTGACGAGTCGCTCGCCCAGATCGTCCGTGCGGTCGACGCGGCGAGCGAGGCCGGCATGCCCGTGGTGGTCGTCCAGCACGACCTGCCGGAGGGCGCTCCGGTGTTCGCGAACGGCAGCGCCGGGTGGTCCCTGCACGCGGACCTCGAGAGCCGCCTCCAGCCGCAGTGGAAGCGCGTGACCAAGAGTTATGCCAGCGTCTTCGACGGCACCGGGCTGGTCGACTCGCTTCGGGAGCAGGGCGTCGACCGGGTGACGCTCGTCGGCTACATGACCAACAACTGCATTCTCGGCACCGCCGTGACCGCGGAACCGCTGGGCATCGCCGTGGAGGTCCTCTCCGACGCCACCGGTGCGATCCACATCTCCAACTCCGCCGGGTCGGTCCCGGCACAGCAGGTCCACGAGACGCTGATGGCAGTGCTCAACTCGAATCTCGCCGCGGTCGCCACGACCGACGCCTGGGTCGAGTCCGTCTCGTCTGGGGCCGAGCTCACCGGCAGCGATCTGGGCAGTTCCGCCATGCAGGGCCGCGCCGAGCACTGACCGCGGGACGTCGCGAAGGGCCCGGCCGACCGAGGCACTCGCCCCGGGCGGCCGGACAGCCACTGCGTGGCCCCGCGATCAGCCCGCGGCCTCCCGCAGCCGCGCCAGCAGCGGCTCGGCGGCCTCCTCGAGGAACCGGTCGAGGGTGGAGTCGCCGATCTGGATCAGCGCGATGTCGGTGTACCCGGCCTCCCAGTAGGGCCGCACCTTCTCGACGATCGCGTCGAGGTCGGGCCCGCACGCCAGCTGCTCCCCCACGTCCTCGGGGCGGATGAACTGGGTGGCGGCGGCGAACCCGGCGGTGGTGGGCAGGTCGGAGTTCATGGCCCACCCGCCGGCGAACCACCGGAACTGGTCGTGCGCGCGCTCGACGGCGGCGGACTCCGAGTCGGGGTCCCAGCTGATGGGGATCTGTGCGATCGCGCGGGCGCCGTCACCGATCCGGGTCTGGCCCTCGAGGCCGTTCCACTTCTCGATGTAGCTGCTCTCGGGCTCGGTGGCGATGAGGTGGTCGCCCAGCGGTCCGAGGTGCGCGAGGGCCTTCTCGCCGCCGGCGGCCACGCCGATCGGCACGCGCTTATCGGGTAGGTCCCACAGTCGGGCGGAGTCCACGCGGAAGTGCTCGCCCGAGTAGGTGACCAACCCGCCGTCGAACAGTTCGCGGATGATCTCCAGCGCCTCGACGGTCATCTCGTGGCGCTCGTCCACCGACGGCCAGCGCTGCCCCACGACGTGCTCGTTGAGGTTCTCCCCCGCGCCGATGCCGAGCATGAACCGGCCGTCGGACATGATCTGCATCGTCGCGGCCTTCTGCGCCACCACGGCCGGGTGGTAGCGCAGGATCGGGCAGGTCACGTAGGTGCACAGGTCGACCCGTTCGGTGACGTGCGCGACCGCCCCGAGCACGCTCCACACGTACGGCGCGTGCCCCTGCGAGCTGAGCCAGGGGAAGTAGTGGTCCGAGGCCACCTCGAAGTCGAACCCCGCCTGCTCGGCCTTGGCCGCGTAGCGCACGAGTTCCTTGGGGCCGGACTGTTCGGTCATGAGGGTGTATCCGAATCGCGTCATGCCTATCGATCGTGCGCGCGGCCGTCCCGCGATGCCACCGGTCCCCGCGTCGGATCGACGCCGCCGCACGTGCCTGGCTCCCTACACCCCCAAGCGGTTGCCGCCCGGCCCGGGGCGCGGCACCGTCGAACACATGACTACCCAGCGCGCTCTTCTCCTCGACGTCGACGGCACTCTCGTGGATTCGACCTACGTGCATGTCTGGACCTGGGTCCGCGCTCTCGCCGAGGCCGGTGCGCCGGTGCCGTTCGTGGACGTCCACCGTCGGATCGGCAAGGACGGTTCGACGATCGTGGAGGAGCTGCTCGATATCGCGGGGATCGACGACGACGAGGAGCGCGAGAGCATCGCGGGCCGGGCCAAGGACCTGCACGGTGAGTACTACGCCGAACAGGCCGAGTCGCTGCGGGTGCTCCCCGGTGCCCGCGACCTCGTGCGCGGCGCCAAGGAGCAGGGGTGGATCACTGTGCTGGCCACGTCCGCGCCGCCGTCGGAGTTCGCCGAGGCCCGCGAGTTGCTCGACATCGACGACTACGTGGACGCCGTGACGACCGGTGAGGACGTCGACCGGGCCAAGCCCGATCCCACGATCGTCGAGATCGCCCTGGAGCGCTCCGGTGTCGACGCCGCGGATGCCGTCATGGTCGGCGACGCGACCTGGGACGCGATCGCGGCGACCAAGCTGGGCATACGTTCGGTCGCGGTGCGCACGGGCGGCATCGGCGACTCGGAGTTCCGCGCCGCCGGGTTCTCGGAGATCGTCGACGACGCCGCCGCGGTGCTGGACCTGCTGAACGCCGGCCGGCTCTGACCGCACTCCCCGGCCCTTTCAGCGTGCGGGCTCCGCGTCCTCCCAGGTGCTCTCCGCCTCGGCGCGGCTCGGGGTGCGCACCGGCAGCAGCAGGAGCAGCCCCACCAGCAGCACCAGCCCTATCCCGGCGATGCCCGCGCGGTCCGCGGAGAAGGCCCACGTGAACAGCCCGAACAGCGCCGGCGCGAGGAACGAGACCGCACGGCCGGTGGTGGCGTAGAGGCCGAACATCTGGCCGTCGCCGCCGGGCGGGGCGAGCCTGGCCAGGAACGACCGGGACGCGGACTGCGCGGGCCCCACGAACAGGCACATCAGCAGCCCGAAGATCCAGAACATGCCCGTGCCGTCCACGACCAGCAGGACGGTCATGGTCGCGATCATCGCCACCAGCGACCCGATGATCACGGCCTTGGGTCCCACCGTGTCGTCGATCAGTCCCGCGACCGCCGCCCCCAGCGCCGCGACCACGTTGGCCGCGACGCCGAAGATCAGGACGTCCCCCGGGGCGAGTCCGTAGACCGTCACGGCCAGGATCGCCCCGAAGGTGAACACCCCCGCCAGCCCGTCCCGGAAGATCGCGCTCGCGAGGAGGAACCTCACGGTCCGCGGATCCCGCCGCCAGAGAGCCTTGAGGTCGCGCCAGAGGATGCGGTACGACTCGAGGAAGCCGGGCTCGTCGTCGTCGCTGTCGAGGGCGTCGTCGTCGCTCCTCCCCGCCCCCGGGCGGTGCTCGGGCACCGACCGCAGCACCGGCAGCGCGAAGAGTGCGAACCACACGGCGGCGACGAGGCAGACCAGTCGCACGTTGAGGCCACCGTCGGTGGTGATGCCGAACACCCCGCGCACGGGGCCGTCGCCGTAGATGAAGCCGACGAACGCCGCGAGCAGCAGGAAGATCCCGCCGAAGTACCCCATCGCCCAGCCGAAGCCGGACACGCGGCCGACGGTGGACGGCGTGGAGACCTGGCGCAGCATCGCGAAGTACGCGACCTCGGCGAACTCGAACGTGATCGACCCGACCGCCAGCAGCGCCAGACCGACGAAGAACCACGGGTACGGCGCGTCGGAGTCGACGAGGAACATCAGCGCCGTGAGCAGCACCGTCGCGTAGGTCCAGAGGCCCAGCGCGCGGCGACGCCGGCCCCCGCGGTCGGCGCGCTGCCCCATCACCGGCGCGGTGAGCGCGATGACCAGCCCGGCCACGGCGATGGAGATCGACAGCCACGTGGCCGCCGAGAACGGCCCGTCGAGATCCGCGCCCACCGAGTCGGTCAGGTAGACGGAGAACACGAAGGTGACGATCACCGCGTTGAACGCCGCCGACCCCCAGTCCCACATCCCCCACGCCAGGACCTGCCCGCGGGCGACGCCACGGCGCGATGGTGACGACGACGAGGTGGTCGCTGACGGGGGCGGTGTTCCGATGCTGCTCACGCCGATCAGGCTAGGACCTCCACCACGCTCCGGAGGGCGGCACGCGGGTAAGGTCAGCGCTGCCACACCCGCCGTACGCGGGCGAGCCGAGTGGAAGACCCGAGGAGCCCTATGTCCCTGCCCACGCCCACCGCGTCGAACCGAGCAGTCGTCACCGGCGCCTCCTCGGGGATCGGCATGGCCCTGGCCACCGAACTCGCCCGGCGTGGGCACTCTCTGATCGTGGTGGCCCGACGCGAGGCCGTGTTGCAGGAGCTGGCCGCCCGGCTCGAGGGCGAGTTCGGCGTGACCGTGGAGGTCCGCGCGTGCGACCTCGCCGACCCCGCCGCACGACAGCCGCTACTGGACGAGCTGGCAGGACGCGAGATCTCGATCCTGTGCAACAACGCCGGCATCGCCACCTTCGGCCCCGTCGCCTCGCTGGACCCGCAGTACGAGAAGCACCAGGTGCAGGTCAACGCCGTGGCGTGCCACGACCTGGTGCTGGCGGTGCTGCCCGGGATGGTCGAGCGGCGCTCCGGGGCGATCCTCAACGTCGGCTCCGCGGCCGGCAACATGCCGATCCCCAACAACGCCACCTACGCCGCGTCCAAGGCGTTCCTCAACACGTTCTCCGAGTCGCTGCGGGGCGAGCTCAAGGGCTCCGGCGTCACCGTCACGCTGCTGGCGCCCGGCCCGGTGCGCACCGAGGAGATCGCCGAGGAGGAGAAGACCTTCGTCGACCGCCTCGTCCCCGACCGGCTCTGGGTGGACACCGAGTACACCGCCCGCGTCTCACTGGACGCGCTCGCCCGCAACAAGATGCGCATCGTCCCCGGCCCGCTGAGCCAGGCCATGTCCGTGGCCGGGAACTACACCCCGCGCGGCATCATGGCGCCGATCGTCGGAAAGTTCTACGCCAAGCTCGGCGAAGGGCAGCAGGGCGGGGCCTGATCGTCCGGCGCGGGGGCCGCGATCCTGCGGCGATATAGTCGAGTGATGCCAGAGCCGACCTTCGCCGAGACCCCTGCCCCCACGTCCTCGCCGACGCCCCACCAGGAGTCCAAGAACGACCGCATCGTCTGGATCGACTGCGAGATGACCGGCCTCGACATCAAGTCCGACGCGCTCGTGGAGATCGCCGCGCTGGTGACCGACTCCGAGCTCAACGTGCTCGGCGACGGGATCGACATCGTCATCCACGCCCCCGACACCGAGCTCGACGAGATGGTGCCGGTCGTACGCGACATGCACGCCTCCTCCGGCCTCACCGAGGAGATCCGCGAGTCCACGGTGACGGTCGCCGAGGCCGAGGAGCGGGTTCTCGCCTACATCCGCGAGTGGGTCCCGGTGGCGGGGTCCGCTCCCCTGGCGGGCAACTCGATCGGCACAGACCGCGGGTTCCTCGCCCGGGACATGCCCGAGCTCAACTCGTACCTGCACTACCGGATGATCGACGTCAGCTCCATCAAGGAACTGTGCCGCCGCTGGTACCCGCGCATCTACTTCGGCCAGCCGGAGAAGGGCATGTCGCACCGGGCCCTGGCGGACATCAAGGAATCCATCCGCGAGCTCGCGTACTACCGGGCCACCGCGTTCGTGCCCCAGCCCGGCCCGACCAGCGACGAGGTGAAGCAGGCCGCCGCCGATCTGCCCCCGGTGGACTGACCCCCGCCCGGGTCGCGGCTACTGACTCCACCTGCGGATTTCTCGGCGACGGGGCCCACGGGGTAAAGTCGTCAGCGCTGTCCGCAAGGACGGCGGTGGTGGCTGTAGTTCAGCTGGTAGAGCACCAGATTGTGATTCTGGATGTCGCGGGTTCGAGCCCCGTCAGCCACCCCGACTGAATGGCGGGTGACGCGCACTTCGTGCGAGTCACCCGCCATTCGCCTTTCGCCGCAAGAATTGAAGGAGCCGCCCCCACCTAGCTTGGCGGGGCGGCTTCTCGTCGTTTCGAACCTAGTTGCCGCCCAGGGTGCCGTCCTCGAAGAGAGACGATCCGCAGAGGCGATCACCCTCAAGACCCATCCCCTGCCGCCACGCCATATCTGAACAGTTCCCCTCCAAGTACCGGCTCTCGGCTGCGCCCGGCTGATTGGCGCAGTAATCGGTGCTCTGAATCGTCCCGTCCGACATCCGGGACGGCCCAGGAGTACCGAAGAGGCATTCAACGACGTACGGTTCGGCAGCAGCAGCCGGGGATGACTGAGCAGGTGCTGCTGCTGGAGGTACAGGCGCTGCCGGCGGATCAGGGGTCGATGACGCCGACTGTATGTCAATCTCAGCAAGGTCGAGGACGAAGACTTCAGCGATCGGGTCGCCCTGCGGTGTCGGGGTGTTTATCAGGATCTCCGATTCAGGGTTGACGTCGTCGTGGAGCCACCGCACCCCACGGAACTTGTCACCACTCTGTACGTCCCGCGCATCCAACTCCTCAATGTCCCCACAGGTAGTCGACACCGTCCGATCCCGCGTGATGTACCCGTCCGGATCCCGTTCGCGAATGGTCCCCGTGTTCAACACTTCCCTCGTTCCGTCTCCGGTCACGACTTCCACGTCTACTTCGAGGGCGATATTGGTGTTCGGGTAATCGCCGCACTGTGCGGGAAGGTAGACGCGCTCGATCGTGACGTCCGCGGTGTAGTTCGGACCGTTGATGGTGAACGGCTCACCTAGCGCGATCGAGGTCTCGGTGGGCTCAACTGGAGCGGTGGTGATCACCTCTGTGGTCTGCGTGGCTTCGGGCTCGGCACTCGGGCTGGAACATCCAGCAAGGGCAAGAAGTGCCACGGCGGCAATCGCGAGGATCGAGCGCATGAGCAGCCTTACGTCGAGGAAATCTATTCGTACCACGCTGAAACGCCGATGACATCAGGACCAAAGCAGAGCGTTACCAGCGGTTGCGGGACTGCTCGGCCCAGCCGACCAGCCCGTCGAGCGAGACCTGCGACCCGTCGTCCAGCACCCCGGTACCGTTCCAGACGCCGAACGCCTGGTGCGTCTTCACCGCCAGCACACCGAGCTCGGTGATGTCGCGGCGCAGATGGAACGGCGTGAGCGTCGCGTCGAGGCGCTCGCCCCGCACCCGCCAGGGCCCCGCCGGATCCGTGAGGTCGTAGCTCCACCGCAGGTCCTCGCCGAGCTTGTGCATCCGGCCGTCCACCAGGATCCCGTTCTCGGTGGACCCGGTGCCGTCCGTCCACTTCCCACCGACCTGGATCGCGCGCGTCGAACCGTCCACCACCCCACTGCCGGCGCCCCAGTTCCAGGTGGTGGCGTAGCGCCAGCGGCCACGCCCGCGGTCCAGGACCGCCCACCCCGTGCCGAGCTCGTGCGTCGCGCCGTCGAGGGTCACCGTGCCGGTGACGGGATTGGCGAGATCCTTGAGCGTGTACTGGAACCGGCGCTCACTCCACGGCACCACCACCGCGAGACTGTCGTGTCCGGGCCGGGTGACCTCCAGGCTCACCTGCAGTCCCCGCGCCTGCGCACGGATGGAGGTGCGACCCTCGTCGTCGTCGACCTCGATCCCCACGCGCCCCGCACCCACGCCGGCCGCGGCGCGCAGGCTCCCGTCACCGGGGTCGTCGCCGAAGCGGGGCCGGTGCAGGGGCCGGATGCCGCTGCGGGTCGTCTCCTCGCCCGTCCGGCGGTCCAGGACGTAAACCGCGCAGTTGGCCAGGTAGTCCAGACCTGCCACCGTCAGCCCCACCACGAAACGGTCGGTGACGATCCCCCAGTACTCCCAGCGCTTGGTGCGACCCCAGCCGGCGATACGCGTGCGGTGCACGGGCGCCCGGGACCAGCCCACCGCCTCCGGGTTGAGCCGGCGGCCGCGGGCCAGGTCGACGGGCCGGGTGATCTCGCGCTCGGTCATGGGATCACTCTTCCAGGTGCCCGCGCCGCGGCGGGCGAGGGGCCGCCGCGGGCGGAGGGCACGGATGCGGAAGCGCCCGGGCTCTCCTATGGTGCGGGGTGATCCGACTGACCCGGGGAGGAACCGTTGTCCACGCTCGATGTGTTGCTGGCGATCGTCGGGGCGCTCGGGGTGGTGATCGTGGCCTTCTCCGCGCGACTACGCCAGTGGCCCGTGACGGAGCCACTGCTCGCGCTCGTCGCCGGGATCGTCCTGGGGCCGGCAGTCCTCGGGGTGTTCGACGTGCCCGACATCGTGGCCGAGCACTCGACCCTCCACCACGGCGCGGAGATCCTCCTGGCCATCTCGGTGATGGGCGTGGCCCTGCGGTACCCCTTCTCAGCGATCAGGACGCACTGGCGTCGACTCGCGTTGCTGCTGGTGCTCGTCCTGCCCGGGATGGCGCTCGTCTCAACCGGGCTGGCGATGTGGGTGCTCGGCATCCCCTTCGCACTCGCCCTGCTGTTCGGAACCGCCATCTGCCCCACCGACCCCGTCCTCGCGTCGAGCGTCGTCACCGGAGAGGAGGCCGAGGAGGACCTGCCGGAGCACGACCGTCAGCTTCTGTCGCTCGAATCGGGCGCGAACGACGGGCTCGCCCTCCCACTCGTCCTGGTCGCCCTGGCGGTCGCCACCCCGCTCACTGCCGGGCAGGCGGCCGGTGAGGCCGCCTGGCAGATCGCGGGCGCCCTCGTCGTGGGGATCATCGCGGGCGTGGCGGCCGCCAAGGCGCTGCACTTCTCGGAACGACACCACGACACCGAGACCGGGCCGATTCTGCTGTACACGCTCCTCCTGGCGCTGCTCGTCCTGGGAGTGGCGGGCATCATCGGGGTCAACGGCATCTTCGGCGCGTTCGTCGCCGGACTCGCGTTCAACGTCACCAGCTCCGGCGGCGAACGCCGGACCGAGGTGGAGATCGACGAGGCCGTCAACCAGTTCGCCGTGATCCCCTTCTTCGTCGCTCTCGGCGCGATGATCCCTTGGACCGAGTGGGGCCGCCTCGGATGGGGGGCGGTGTGGCTCACGGCCGCGGTGCTGCTGCTACGCAGGCCGCCGCTGATCCTCGCCGTGATGAAGCCGCTGGGGCTGAAGCCGCGCGGCGCCGCCTACCTCGGCTGGTTCGGGCCCGTCGGCGTCGCGGCGGTCTTCTACCTGACGGAGGAGGCCTCCCGCGTGGGTGCGGACCCGGTCTTGCTCGGCGCGGGCACGCTGATCGTCGTGGCCAGTACCGTCGCGCACGGCCTCACCGCCGCACCCGGACGCGCGCTGTTCCGGGCGGCCGCAGAGCGCGATCCGAGGTCGCCCACCTCGTCGTCGTCGTCGTCCTGAAGTCGTCCTGAACCCCGCCACGGGGTTCTCACCCCCGCCACGGGGTTCTCACCCCTGCCTCGGGGTTCTCACCACTGCACTCGGGGCCCGCCGGTCACCCGGGGGTTCTACTCGAGGTCCCGGCTGTCGCCGGTCCCCGCGTCGAGCTCGTCACCATCCGGGCCGCGCGACTCGCGATGGGCGGCCTCCACCGCCCAGATCATGACCCCGACCGACGGGCCCAGGGCCACGCCCAGCCCGATGTTGTCCAGCGCGGCACCGAACGCCACGCCGATCCCCATCCCGATGCCGATCCACAAGCCCAGCCGAGAGGAGTCCATGGGCTCAGGCCGCGCCCTGCTCGGCGTTACCGGCCTTCCAGGTCTCCCACGGGACGTTCCAGTCGCCCAGGCCGTCCCAGCCCGGCAGCGTGTCGCCCACCGTGCCGGTGACCTCGAAGATGTCGCCGCGCTTGGCGTTGTCGTAGAACCACTTCGCGTCCGCCGTAGTGACGTTGAGGCAGCCGTGGCTCGTGTTCTGGCTTCCCTGCGCCCAGACCGACCACGGCGCGGCGTGGACGAAGATGCCGCTGTACGACATCCGGGTCGCGTACTGCACCGGGGTGCGATACCCCTCGGCCGAGTCCACGGCCACGCCGTACGTCGACGAGTCCATGATCATCGAGGCGTGCTTCTCACCGATGACGTAGACCCCGTTGGGGGTCGGGGTGGCGGCCTTGCCCATCGAGGTGGGCATGGTCTTGACGACCTCGCCGTTGCGCTCGATGACGATCTGCTTGGTCGAGTCGTCCACCCGGGAGATCACGGCGTCGCCGATCTCGAAGCTGCTCTGGGCGTCCTGCTGGCCGTACATCCCGCCGCCGAGGTCCTGGCCGTAGATGTCGACGTGGACGTCGATCTTGGTGCCGGGCGCCCAGTACTCGGCCGGACGCCAGCGGACCTCCTGGTCGGAGACCCAGTAGAACGCGCCCTCGACCGCGGGCTCGGTCGTGATGTGGATGTTGTCCTGAGCCGCCCGACGGTCCGCGATCGGCTCGTCGAACATCACCGCGACCGGCTGTCCGATGCCCACCACGGATCCCTCACCCGTGGTCAGGTAGGCCGCCGTCATGATGGTGGGCGTCAGCGTGCTGAAGCTGGCGTTCCTCCGGGTGACCAGGCCGGCCTCGTCCGTGGCGGTCGACTCCAGCGTGTACTGGCGGCCGTAGCCGAGCTCCTCGGTGGTGCGCCACTCGGTGAACTCGGGGTTGAACTCGCCCTCGACCTGGAGGCCCTCGGGATTGCGCATCACCACCGAATCGAACCGGCCGTCCGTCGCGGTGAGCACGATGGGCTCGACCGGGTTGGCGTCGGTGGAACCCTCCGCCACCGACAGGTCGATCACGGCGGAGGGCTCCGCCGGTGCCTCGGCAACCTGGGTGTCCTGCGCACCGCCGTCGCCGATGGTGCAGCCGGTGAGCAGGAGCGTCCCCGTGAACGCCACGGCCAGTCCGAGGCGGGCCTTCGACCAGATTCCGGTCGCTCGCCGCCCCGTCCGATCCGTTGTGCTCACGTTCACTGATGCCCCTTCCGACGTGCGCTTCCCCCCGGACGCAGCCGCGGCCGAGAAGATGTCCCCTCCAGTATGCCTGGTCACATGGCCGCACTCCATATCGAAACTCCTGGGGCCGCAGGGACCTCAACCCCGTCTCACCCCTTCTGACCAGGCGATTTCGTGAACCAGCCCGGCTGCTGTTACTGTTTCTCTCGCACCAAGCAAGCGCCATTAGCTCAATTGGCAGAGCAGCTGACTCTTAATCAGCGGGTTCGGGGTTCGAGTCCCTGATGGCGCACAAGAGAGAAAGCCCCGGGTCCACGACCCGGGGCTTTCTCGTGTGCCGGGCCGCCTCCCCCGCACCGGATCGCTTGTCAGAGCGGGGCTCAACAGGTGGCCGGTCGGACGGGACGACCGGGGAAGCCGAGAGGAAACGGCGAGAGCGTCCCGCACACGCCCCCGATGACGGGGGTGGGCGGAACGCTCTCGGGAGTCGGGCGGCGACGACTCCGCCGGGACAGGGTCCCCGGGCGGGGCTCCGGACGCCCGGGCGAGGCCGGTCGACTCAGAGGGCCCGACGGGCCGCCAGGTAGGCCTCGATGCGCTGACGCTCCTTGCGCTTGTTGACCATTGACACGGTGATCCCGCCGACGACCAACGTCGCGATACCCCCGAGCACCGCCAGGACGCGCGGGTCCTTGAGTGCCGCGGTGGCGCGCTCCTTGCCCTCGGACGCGAGGTTCTTCGGATTCACCCGGTCGATGATCTCGTCCAAGGTCGTCGCGAGATCGTCACGCGCCTTGGCGATGTCGCCTTCGATGCTGTCGTAACTCCTGGACACGAGACCTCCGTCGATCGCTCGTCCGCGGGGCGCCCCGCGGGTTCTTGACCCCGCCCACGCTACTGCACCCGGCGTGGATCCGCGCCCGTGCGCCGAAGCATCGGATAGGTTGGGATGGTCCGCCGCCCCGACCCGACCCCCAGGAGCACCGGTGACCGCACCACGGCTCGAGGTGGGCCAGACGGCCCCCACCTTCACCCTCCCCGACGCCGACGGCACGCCCACGTCGCTCCGGGAGCTCCTCGCCAAGCACGGGAAGGTCCTCGTGTACGTCTACCCGGCCGCGATGACACCGGGCTGTACCACTGAGACCGTGGACTTCGAGAACGCGCTGCAACAGTTGAACGACTCTGGCCTCGGCGTGGTCGGCGTCTCCCCCGACGCCCCCGAGAAGCTGGCGCGGTTCCGTGACAAGTACGGCATCACGTTCCCCCTCCTGTCGGATCCGGACAAGACGATGCTCACCGAGTGGGGAGCCTTCGGCGAGAAGAAGAACTACGGCAAAACGGTGATGGGCGTGATCCGCTCGACCTTTGTCGTCGACTCCGACGGCACCGTGTCGATGGCCCGGTACAACGTCCGCGCCAAGGGCCACGTGGCGATGGTCGCCAAGCTGCTCGAGATCGAGTTGCCCGAATCCGATCCCGCGGAGGGCTGACCCACCCATGACCACCGACTCGTCCGAACGCGCGCAGGAGCCGCCGCAGGATCCCACCGACGAGGCCGTCCAGGACGAACCGAACATCCTCGTCCCCCGCCGCCGGCCCATCCAGGAGCGCAGCCGCAGGAAATTCCAGGCGCTACTGTCCTCGGCCCGGGAAGTGCTGGTCGAGGTGGGATTCGACTCGTTCACCTGCGAGGAAGTCGCCTCACGTGCGGGCGTTCCGATCGGGACGCTCTACCAGTTCTTCGCCAACAAGTACGTGCTGGTGTGCGAGCTGGACCGCCAGGACGCCCACGGGGTGATCGAGGAGGTCGAGCGGTTCGCCCAGAAGATCCCGGCGCTGGACTGGCCCGAGCTGCTCAACGATTTCCTGGACCACCTGGCCGACCTGTGGTTGCGCGACCCCTCCCGTCGGGCGGTCTGGCTCGCGACGCAGGCCACTCCCGCCACCCGCGCCACGGCGGCGGTGAACGAGCGCGAGATCGCCCGGATGATCGCCAGCGTGCTGGCACCGCTCATGCCCGCCACCGAGCGTGAGCGCCGCGCGTTCATGGCAGAGGCCCTGGTCCACGTGGCGTACTCGATGCTCAACTTCTCGGTCAGCGCCGGCCACGTCCCCCCGGGCCCCGTCACCAGCGCGGACCCCGGGGATGGCAGCGGGGTCTCCTCCGGCGCGAGCAGCGGTTCGGCCGGTGGCGAGGACATCCACGACGCCACCGTCACCGAGCTCAAGCGGATGCTCACCGCCTACCTCTGGCTGGCGGAGAAGGAAGCAGCCCAGAGCGACTGACCCGCCTGGCGGCGGCCCGACGGGCCTGTTCCCGCGGGTGGGCGCTACCGACCCGGTGGCGTCGCACCGACTCCACCGACAGGTGCGCGCCCGGAATGGACCATTCAGAGCGCACTGCCCCTCCATCTGCGAGCAGACCGGACGCACAAGCCGAAGAGGACGCGTTAGTCGCCGGCGCGGCGGTGGCCGGGCGCAGGCGGTGGCCGGGCGCAGGCGGTGGCCGGACGCAAACGGCAGCCCGGCGCGCACAGCGGCTGGCGGCCGCGCTACTAGCCGCCCGGGCCCTCGAGCACCACGAACGCGATCGCCGATCCACCGTCGTGGCTGAGTGAAACGTTCCAACGAGCGCCCTCGCCGATTGTCGCGGCCACCTGACGGGCCACCTCTCCCCCCAGCCGCACGGAGGGTCGACCCCAGTTATCGCACACGGTCTCGATCTCGGACCACCGCAGCAGGTCCGGGGCAATGGGCGGGGGCTCGCCATACAGCGCCGCCGACCATGCCTTGACGACCGCCTCCTTCGCCGCCCAGCGGGCAGCGAGGTGACGCGCCAGCGGGTCCTCCCGGCGGGCGGGCGCCGGCCCCGAGGTCCCAGGCGCCGAGGCCCCCGACGCACCTGACGACGACGACACCGTGGCCTCCCCCGGTCTCGCCCCGCGGGATTCGGCGCGTTCGCGGCACTGCCTGCGCTCGGTGGCCGAGAACGCCCTGGTGAGCCGCGTGCCGGGTTCGGCCAGAGACGCGGCGAAGGCGCCGAGGTCGACGATGTCGACCCCGACGCCTCTCACCCCGGTCGTCACTGCCCGGCCATCACTGCCCGGCCGGCGGTCTCCGCGGACCCGGCAGCCGCGAGGATGCCGTCGGCGTCGAGTCGCGCGGCCGGATCGAGCAGGACCGCGGCCTCGCGCTCCTTGACCTCGTCGGCGGAACCCTCGCCCAGTCGACGCGCCTCGGGACGGGCGTAGAGCGCCTCCCCGCCGTAGATGGCATCGGTCAGGCGACGGGCGCCCTCACGTTCGCGCCGCAGGCCGGCCTCGCGGATGCGCTCGGACTCGTCCTGCCCGTACTCCGCGGCGACCGCCCGGTGGAAGGCCTCCGGGTGGGCGACGGCGATGAGGCCCGAGACGTGGCCGAAGCCCAGCGAGGTCAGCAGACCGGCCTTGAGCGGCAGGTCACCGCCAAGCTGCAGGGTCTCCCGCAGCCACACCAGGTGGCGGTGGCGGTCCAGGACGTCGTCGACGCAGTCCAGGGCGCGGTTCGGCGGCAGCGTGCCCGACCGCAGCATCTGGGTCAGCCCGATGAGCTGGAATGCCGCGGCGCCACCCTTGGCGTGCCCGGTGAGCGACTTCTGCGACACCACGAACAGCGGGTTGCCCTCCGACCGACCGATCGCGGCGGCGAGCCGCTCGTGCAGGTCGGACTCGTTGGGGTCGTTGGCCTTGGTCGAGGTGTCGTGCTTGCTCACCACGGCCACGTCGTCTGCGGTCAGGCCGAGCTGTGCGAGCCCGCGGGCCAGCGGCGAGCGCTGCCCACCGCGACCGGCACCGAGCGCACCCAGGCCGGGGGCCGGGATGGAGGTGTGCGCACCGTCCGCGTACGACCCGGCCCAGGCCACGACGCCCGTGACCGGCAGGCCCATGCGGGCCGCGACGTCGCCGCGCGCCAGCAGGATCGTGCCGCCGCCCTGCGACTCGACGAACCCGCCGCGCCGCCGGTCGTTGGCCCGGCTGTAGTGCCGCTCGTCGATCCCCTTGGCCGCCATGGCCGCGGAGTCGGCGGTCGCGGACATGTCGGCGAAGCCCTGGATGCCCTCGGTGGACAGGTCGTCGAACCCGCCGGCCACCACGAACTCGGCCTTGCCGGCGCGGATCTTGTCGAACCCTTCCTCGACGCTCACCGCGGTGGTGGCGCAGGCCGCCACCGGGTGGACCATCGAACCGTAGCCGCCGACGTAGGACTGCATGACGTGCGCGGCCACCACGTTCGGCAGCGCCTCCTGCAGCGTGTCGTTGGCGCGGCTGCGGCCGAGGATGCCGTCGATGTACAGCGAGCGCATGCTGGTCATGCCGCCCATGCCGGTGCCCTGCGTGTTGGCGACGTCGGCCGGGTGGACGTGGGCCAGCAGCTCCGCCGGGGTGAAGCCCGAGGAGATGAAGGCGTCCACGGTGGCGACCAGGTTCCACGCCGCCACCCGGTCGATACCGGAGACCATGTCGGCGGGGATGCCCCACGCCGTGGGGTCGAAGCCGGTGGGGATCTGCCCACCGACCACCCGGGTCAGGGTGGCGCGGCGCGGCACCCGGATCTCGGTGCCGGCCTTGCGGGTGACCGTCCACTCGCCGTCCTCGCTGCGGGTGACGACGGTGTTCTCCGGGTCGTCGGACTGGTAGGCGCGGGCCTGGGCCTCGTCGTCCACCACGAAGGACAGATCCTCCGGCAGGAACACCGAGGTGAGCTGCGGCGAGGTGTTGTCGAACATCTCCGCGCGCGAATCGTCGGCGTAGGTGCGCACGCCCACCCGGGCGAGGACCTCGTCGTGGAAACGCTCGGCGATGTCGGCCTCGTCGATCGGGTCACCGGAGGAGGTGACCGTCCAGCCGGCGCGCGGCGAGTCCTCCCAGGTGATGAGCCCGGTCGACCAGGCCAGCTCGACCACACCGGCGGCGGTGAGGTCGCCGGTGGTCTCCACCTCGAAGCGGGTGCGGGCACTGCCGTAGGGGCCGACCTCGCCGGCGCCCACCATCACGACCATGTCCTCGAGCTGCTGGGTGACCTCGCCCCACTCGGGACGCTCATCGGCGGTGACCGTCGGCAGCGAGGGCAGCGCGGCGATCGTGCCCGCGGCGTCCTCGGTCGAGGCCTCGGTGGGGGCGGCCGGACGGTCCGCCGCGAGGGCCGACATGTCCAGGTCGGCCGTGCCGAGTCCGCCGGTGAGGTCGACGGTGACGGGGGCGTCACCGGCCGCGGAACGGAAGTCCGGGGTGCACCAGCGCAGCAGCTCGGCAGCCATCTCGGCCGTCGACCAGGTGGACACGCCCGCGGCCTCGACGGCCTCGACGAGCGGGTCGTTGTGACCCATGAGGCCGGTGCCGCGGACCCAGCCGATGATCGCGTGGAAGAACGTCACGCGCTCCGACCAGGACTTCTCCGAGCCCCACTTGGCGATCATGGCGTCCAGCGCGGCCTTGGCCTCGCCGTAGGCGCCGTCGCCGCCGAACATGCCCCGGTTGGGCGAGCCCGGCAGGACCACGTGCAGGCGGGAGTCGACGTCGGTGTCGGCACCGATCGCACCGAGTCCGGCGACGAGCTTCTCCACGCCCCACAGCAGGACGCGCATCTCGGTCTCGGCGCGCGGGCCGGCGTCGGCCATCGAGCCCTGGACGCGGGGGGCCGCGAACGGGAACAGCAGCGTCGGGGTGAGGGCCGGCTTGAGCACGGTGGTCTGGCCACCGGCCGACTCGGCGTGCTCGGATCCGACCCACTCGACCAGCGCGTCGACGTCCGAGTAGGAGGTCAGGTTGGCCGGCAGGACCCACAGCGCCGCGCCGCCACGGGCGTTGCTGCGGTACAGGTCCTTGAAGAAGGCCAGCTTGGACTGGTCCAGGTTGGAGGTGGTGGCCACCACGGTGGCGCCGCCCGCCAGGAGGCGTCCGGTGACGGCGGCGGCGATGGAGCCCTTGCCGGCGCCGGTGACGACGGCGACGTCACCCGCGTACTCGCCGACGAACTCCTCGGCCGCGACCTCCGAGATCTCCCGGTAGGCGCTCGCCAGGGCGTCGCGGCGGGCATCGGTCGCCCGGGCCGCCCACCAGCGGGCCTGCTCGGCGACGATCTCGCCGGCACCGCGGAAGGCGTCCGCCGCGTCGGCGGGCACGTCGGACCGGGTCCACAGGCGGGCCAAGTCCTCGCGGGCCGAGGCCCAGCGGTCGTCCATGAGGACGGCGCGGCCGGCGTCGAAGGCCGGGGCCACCACGCGGCGCCAGTCGGCGCCGAGTTCTGCGGCCACGAGGTCGGCCAGCTCGGAGTCCGGGTCGGCCTCGGCGAGCAGGTCGACGGTCTCGGGCTCGAGGTGTCCGAGGCGGGTGAGCACGCCGCGTGCGGCGCGGGCCAGGACACCGTCGACGCCGGTGATCTCGTCGGCGAACTCGGTCAGCGCGGCGGAGTCGACGACTCCCCCGCCTCCGGCGCCGGACGACGGCATCGCGACGGCCACACCGTGCGCGGCACCGACGGCCGACACGGCGGCGTCGATGAGCGAGTCCAGGCCGGCCACGTCCTTGACGCCCGAGGCGTCGAGAGTGGCCAGGTCGCCCCCACGGATGGAGGCGCCGTCACGGGTGCCCAGCGCGATCTCGGCGATCACGTGCTGGGCCCAGCCGGAGCCGAGCTCCCAGGGACCGGTCACGCGCTCGGTGATGTAGGCGGCCCGCTTGCCGGTGCGGCCGAGGACCGCGCGCAGCGCCTCGCCGACCGCGTCGGACAGCACGGGGCCGAACGGGGCGTACCCGCGTGCCAGTCGTGAGACCTGGTCGGCCAGGGTCGGGAAGTCCGCCTCGGCGGCGCCGTCGATGGCGCCCAGGCTCAGCTCGGTGCCCAGGTCCAGCAGCAGCTGGTTGCGGCGCGAGGACACGCCGTCGCACAGCGTCTCGATGGAGTCGCCGGACGCGATCTGCTCGGGACGGACCTTGGTGCGCAGCGCCACCAGCATGCGGGTGGCGGCGGGCGCGCCGAACTCGAGGTCGTCCGGGCGGGGTGCACCGGGGGCGGCGGTCGCGGCCGGAGCCGCGTCTGATCGGTCCGCACCGGCCGTGCCGGGGGTGTTGACGGCCGGTGCGGGGTCTGTGGGGGCTGCCTGGTCGGCAGCCGCGGTGTTGGTCGAACCAGTGGTGGTGGAGCCGGTGGAGGCGGAGCCGTCGCCGGCGTCCAGCTCGTCGTCGTCGACCTCCACGCTGGGCGGCAGGGTGCCGTACAACGTCGCCGAGTCGCGCTCGATGTTGATCACCTGGGCCCGGGGGCCGCGGTGCGTGGGCAGGTCGAGGGTCTTGGAGGCGAGGTTCGCGACGGTCGGGGCGTTGGAGACACCGACCTCGATGAACTGCTCGATACCGAGTCCGCCACGCTCTACGGGCGTGAAGAACAGCTCCTGGGTCTCGATCCACCGGACCGGGCTGGCGAACTGCCAGGCCAGCAGCTCCACGAGCAGCAGGCGGCCCAGTCGCGTGGGGGTGGCGGCCCACTCGTCCCAGTTCGCGAGGACCTCGGCCAGCGAGTCGGCCGGCACGAGATCGGCGATCTCCTGCACGAAGTCGCGCTCGAGGCTGAACAGGCGCGGCACGAGGTTCGGCACGTAGCGGCCCACGAGCACCGAGATGTCGATGTCGTGCGGGATCAGCTCGTCGAGGGTGGCCCGGAAGTCCGGGACGCCGCCGCGCAGGACGGTGGAGTGGAACGGCACGTCGATGCCGGGCACCAGGATGAAGGCGTTCTTGCCGCCCGAGACCGCGAGCTCGCGCTCGACGGCCTTCTCCAGTGCCTTGCACCCGGCGACGGTCCCGGCGAGCGCGTACTGCGAGCCCGCCAGGTTGTAGTTGACGATCTCGATGAACTCGCCGGACTCGCGGGACACGCCGGCCACCCAGTCGGCGACCTCGTCGTCCGAGATCCCCATCTGGGACGGGCGGATCGCGGCCATGCGGTAGTCCGAACGGCCGTGGGCGTCACGCGGCACCAGCTGGTGCATGGTCGACCCGCGCTGGAAGACGATCTCCAGCAGCGGCTCCAACGCCAGCACACCGGAGATGGCGGCCAGGGCGTCGTACTCGCCGATCGAGTGACCCGCGAAGTACGCGTCCTCGATGAGCAGGCCGTCGGCCTCGAGCTCGGCGCGCTGCGCCACCGCCAGGCAGGCCATGGCGACCTGGGTGAACTGCGTCAGGTAGAGCACGCCGTCGGGATGCCGGTGGACCTCACCGCGGACGGTGACCTCGGTGGGGTTCTCGCGGACGAGCGCCAGGATCGAGAAGCCGAGCGCGGAGCGGGTGTGCTTGTCGGCGCGGTCCCAGATCTCGCGGGCGGCGGGGCAGCGGGTGCGGCCCTCCATGCCCATCCCCTTGGCCTGGATGCCCTGGCCGGGGAAGGCGTAGACGGTGCGCGGGGCCTCGGTCAGCGCGGTGGCGGCCATGACGGTGGCGCCGTCGACCGTGCACGTGACCTCGAGGACCTGGCCGCCGGCGTGGCGGCCGGTCTGCACGGCACGGACCTTGATGTGGTCGCCCGGACGGACCGGGGCGAGCATGCGGGCGGTCCAGCCGGCGATCCGCAGGGCGGGGGTCTTCCCGTCCGAGGCCTGCACCGCGTGCTGCGCGGCGGCCGAGAGCCACATGCCGTGGACGATCACGCCGCCCAGTCCGGCCAGTTCGGCCGCGGTGTCGGAGACGTGGATCGGGTTGTGGTCGCCCGAGACCAGAGCGAACGCGGTCATGTCGTGCGGCGCCGTGATCGTGGTGGACACGCGCGCCTGGCGGGAGGTCTCGGCGGGCTCCGCGGCCCCACCGGACGGGGTGACGAGGGCGCCGCCGGCGGGGCGGGGGTCGCCCACCTCGGCGCGGCCCGTGCGGCCGCGGATCGCGAACCGCTCGGACAGGGTGCACAGCGGGGTGCGGGTGCCGTCGGACTCCTCCGCGGCCACCTCGACCGACACCTCGACCACCCGACCGAGGTCGGTGTCGCGGACACCGCCGGACCGGGCGACGACGACGAGGTAGGTCTCCTGCTGCGGCAGCGCCGCGTGCATGCGGACACCGTGGTCCAGATGGACCAGATCGAGCAGTCCCTCGACGACGGTGCCGGTGCCACTCGGGCGGCTCGTCTCGCCGAGCACGGCGAACACGGCGGGCCAGGCGGCGCCCACGAGGGCGTCCGGGACGCCGGCGGACGGCACGAGCGAGGTGGGCAGGCTGCCCGCGGTCACGCCCGTGTGGTCGACGACGAGGGTGGGCTCGAAGGTGAAGCGCGCGGTGGCGGTGTTGCCGTCGACCTCGGGGAGGGCATCGATCACGGAGCCACCCGCACCGCCGCGGCCGACGCCGGCGGCGGTGGCGAGCAGGGTGCGCATGGCGGCCTCGGCGGCGGCGTCGGTGACGACCGGCGCGGCGCCGGTGGCCACGGCGTCGCCGAGGGTGATGGTGATGGTCATCTCGGTCGGGCCGACGGGCAGCGTCAGGTCGACGGTCCGGCCGTCGGCGGCCGGGGTGAGCACGGCGCCGGAGACGGGGTGGCGGCCGACGCCCTCGGCGTCGATCTCCCAGGCGTGGAGCACACCGAGGCGGTGGACGGGGCTGATGACGAGACGGCCGGCCCAGGTGACGTCGGGGCTGTTGAGCACGTCGGCGACGGGCCCGGAGGCGGTGGTGACGATCCCGCGGCGGCGGCTGCTCACGGCCTCGGTGGAGGGCATGTAGCCGGACACGCGCTCGGCGGTGGCGGCCTCGAAGCGGTCGAGGAGGTCACCGACGGGCTCGTCGGCACGCGTGATGCCGGCGACCGCGGTCGTGCCGGGGATGATGCACACGGCGTCGGCGTCGTAGCGCGGGTCGTGGGCCTGCCACAGCGAGTCCGAGCGCCACCAGCGGCGCACGTCACCGTCGATGACGGGCACGAACGGCACGGGCTTGCCGGGCATACGGCAGATGTCGAGGAACTCGGCGGCGTCGGCCGGGTGCAGCACGGCGTCGGCGAGCCCGGGGTACCGGGCGGCGAGGGCGGCGATCACCTCGGCCGGGCGCTCCATGGACTCCTCGCGCGGGAACGCCGAGACGATGCGGCCGGTGTCGGCGGCGTCGAGTCGTGCCTCGGTGCGCTGCACCATGCGGTGGAAGCGCTCGCGGATGGTGGGGTCGAGCCACACCGAACGGTCGTCGTCGGCCACTGCCTCGGAGGCGGTGCCGGCGGCAGGATCGGCGGCGACGGACAGCTCGACGAATCGGCGCAGCCACTGCTCGTAGGTCATCGAGTCGAGGTCGCCGAAGTAGGGCTTGGCGGTGCCGTTGATCGCGGCGATGATCTCGTCGCGGCGGGCGGCCACGGCCTCGGCGTCGCCGGCGACCTCGTCGAGGAGGCGCCCGGTGCGCGCGGCGGTGTTGTCGATCTCATGGATGTCCGCACCGAGCTGGCTGCGGCCGGACGCCATGCCGCCGTCGGCCTGACCGGCACCGACCCAGGCGTCGACGCCCACGGTGTCGACGAGCATCTGCTTGACCTGGGGGCTGGTGGTGGCCTCGAGGGTGGCCATGGCGGCGGTGCCGACGAGGATGCCGTCGACGGGCATGGCCGGGTAGCCGTGGGCGTTGGCCCAGGACCCGGTGAGGTAGTCGGCCGCCCGCTCGGGGGTGCCGATGCCACCGCCGACGCAGAGGACGACGTTGGGCCGCTCGCGCAGCATGGCGTAGGTGGCCAGCAGGAGGGCGTCGAGGTCCTCCCACGAGTGGTGACCGCCGGCGCGGCCGCCCTCGACCTGGACGATCACCGGCATGTGGGGGACCTCGGCGGCGATGCGCACGACCTGGCGGATCTGGGCGACGGTGCCCGGCTTGAAGCTCACGTGCCGCAGGCCGGCCTCGGTGAGCTCCTCGATGAGGGCGACCGATTCGTCGAGCTCGGGGATGCCGGCGGTGACGATCACACCGTCGAAGGGCACGCCCGCGGCGCGGGCACGCTGGACGAGACGCTTGCCTCCGACCTGCAGCTTCCACAGGTAGGGGTCGAGGAACAGCGAGTTGAACTGGGCGCTGCGACCGGGCTCGAGGAGCTCGGTGAGGCGCTGGGTGTTCTCGGCGAAGATCGCCTCGGTGACCTGGCCGCCACCGGCGAGCTCGGCCCAGTGGCCCGCGTTGGCCGCGGCGGCGACGATCGCGGGATCCACGGTGGTCGGCGTCATTCCGGCGAGGAGGATCGGCGAGCAGCCGGTGAGGCGGGTGAAGGAGGTCTCCACGTGGACGCTGCCGTCGGGCAGGGTGACCAACTGCGGCTGGAACGCGGTCCACGGCCGCTCGATCGGCGGGGTCGCACCCGGGGTGAACAGGTTGCGCAGGCCACCGCGGGTGGCGGCGGCGACCACGCCGACGCCCTGGCCGCGGATCACGGAGCGGTTGAGGCGGGTCAGCGCCTCGCCCGGGCCCATGTCGAGGATCCACTGGGCCCCGGCGTGCAGGGTCTCGGCCATCTCCTCGACCCAGTCGACCGGCTCGGCGAAGAATTGGCGGGCGAGGTGGGCGGCGCGGTCGGCGTCCAGGCCACAACGCTCCGCCCAGCGGGAAACGACGTCGACGGCCGGGGCCATCGCGGGGTGGTGGAACCCGACCTCGACGTCGAGCGGGTCGAAGACGGGGGCGAAGATCTCGCCGCCGGTGAGCTTGGCCTCGCGACGACGACGCGACTCGGCCTCGAGGTCGGCGCAGTGGCGACGCAGCTCCTCGAGATCGTCCGGTCGACCGACCACGACGTGGCGGCGCTGCGCGTTGCGGATGGAGACGGTGGGGCGGATCGTGGCGTCGACGCCGGCGAACAGCTCGTCGACCAGCGTGCGCAGGTCCTCGCCGTCGATCCCCGACACGCCCACCATGGGGCTCGCCTCGCCGCGGCGGAACAGACCGACGCGCCGTCCGACCAGGGTGGCGGCGGCGCCGATGAGCTCGGCGACGGCCAGCAGCCGGTCGTCGATGGACCCGAAGGTCTCCACCGACTCGACGGCGAGGATGCCCTGGGAGTGGCCGACCACGGCCGCGGGGGTCGTGTCATTGACGTCGAAGCCCTCGGCGGCGAGAGCCCGCAGGGCACCCATCTGCGTGAGCAGCACCGCGGGCAGCGAGACCGCGGCAGCGGAGAGGGAGGCGTCGTCGGGCAGGTCCGCGCCGTCCTCGTCCTCACCGGTGGTGGTGTTGGCCCACTCGATGGGCCGGAAGCCGTGCGTGCGGACGACGGCGATCTCGTCGTGGACGGGCTCGGTCAACGCGACGGAGGCGTCGACCAGGTCCTGGAGCTCCGGTCCGATACCCGTGCCGTCGATGAGGTCGCTCAGCGCGTCGCGCCAGGCGATGCCCTGTCCACCGAAGGCGAGCGCATAGGCCGTGCCCTCACGGAGCTCGTCTGCGAGAGCGGGGGCGCCGCGGCGGGCGGCGAAGCCGGTCTCGAGCGGGCGGGGGGTGAGGTCGCGGTCATCGATCGTCACGTGGGGAACTCCTTGGGCACTGCGTCAGGGACATCGCGTCGGCCGGCCAGCGGTTACGGCGCAGGACACAGATTGCCACACGAACTTGAGGGGTTCCTCAGCTCGAGGGGGTACGCGCGACCGAAACACGCGACCCGGTGATCGCGCGTCGGGTGATCCGTGTCACATTCGGACATGACGCGAGCCTCATATCAACAGGTGAGGGGGGCCTCAGGTTTGCCGACGGTCCCGTTACCTGATCGTTATCTCGTTCTCAGGCGTTCCTCGACCCCCCACGGCGTGTCGCGGACGCCCCCCACGGCGTGTCGCGGACAGCGACCGGTTGCGTCAGGCGCCGCAGCGCAGGATCGCCATGGCGACCGCGTCGAGGTCTTCCGTGGGACACAGATCGGCGGAGAGGCGTCGCGGCCCCGACGTCCACTCGACATGCGCCGTCCGCACCGGAGCGCCGAAGGCGATGGTCACCAGTCCCCCGATGCCCGGTGTCCCGTCCGGCCCCAGGGCGCCGGCGCCGACCGTCTCGACACCCACCACTTCTGCGACGGTGGCGGGCCCCGGAGCGGGGATGAGGCTCACGTCGATCCGGGTCCCGTCGAAGGCCCCGACCCACACCGCGAAGGTTCCCGTCCCGTCCGCGCGAAGATCCAGGGTGTATCCGTGCGCGAACCACGACCCCGTCTCCTCCACGAGGTCGGCCGGCACCGGGACCGGCGCCACCACGGGATCCTGCGCCGCAACGGGGGCCGGTGAGCCGGCCGGGCCTGTCGGGCTCGGAGCGGAGGCGATCGCCGGATTCACCGCCCCCACCGCGAGGACACCGGCGACGACCGCCGACGCCACCGCGCGGAATGCAGACGTGCGATTTTCCGCGCTTCGTGTGCCGATATCGGTCCTCATGGGCTTACCGTATTCCCACGAGTCACACATCTCGATGCAGCGATTGCGTCGATCCGGTCACCAACACGCAACGGCCGGGCTAGAAGTTGGTACACGCCGGGGACGCACGCACCGTCCCATGACAGGACCGCGCGGGCCCGCGGGCCCGCCCGTCGACAAGGAGTCGTCCCATGACACGACCAACCACCCGAAGCGGGGTGAAGCCGCGGGAGACGTTTTCCCGTCGCTCCGTCTTCGTCTTCGCCGCCATCGGCTCCGCCGTCGGCCTGGGCAACATCTGGCGCTTCCCCTTCGTGGCCTACGACAACGGTGGCGGCGCCTTCCTGCTGCCCTACCTGGTGGCACTTCTCACCGCGGGTCTCCCCCTGTTGTTCTTCGACTACGCCATCGGTCACCGCTTCCGCGGATCCGCCCCGTTGAGCTTCCGGCGGATGAACCGGTTCGCCGAACCCATCGGGTGGATCCAGGTCCTGGTCTCCTTCGTCATCGCGGTCTACTACGCGGTCATCATCGCCTGGGCCGCCAGCTACGCCTGGTTCTCCGTCGATGAGCGGTGGGGCTCGACCTACGAGGAGTCCGCGACCTTCTTCGCCGAGGACTTCCTCCGCGCGGGCAGTGGGTTCGGCATCGATTTCGTGCCGGGCATCGCCATCGTCCTCGCGGTGGTCTGGATCGTCACCCTCGGCGTCCTCCTCGCCGGCGTGCAGAAGGGCATCGGACGAACCGCGATGTTCTTCGTCCCGCTCCTGGTCGCTCTGTTCGCGGCCCTGGTGGTCCGCTCCCTCTTCCTCGACGGCGCGCTCGAGGGTCTCAACAACTTCTTCACGCCCGACTGGGGCGTCCTCACGGAGCCGTCCGTGTGGATCGCCGCCTACGGTCAGATCTTCTTCTCCCTGTCGGTCGGCTTCGGCATCATGCTGACCTACTCGTCCTACCTCAAGCGCAAGACCAACCTCACCAGCTCCGGTCTGGTCGTGGGCTTCTCCAACTCGGCGTTCGAGGTCCTCGCGGGCATCGGCGTCTTCGCCACCCTCGGCTTCCTGGTGACCACGTCGGCGGGAGCCGGCTGGGACGATGTCGGGGGCGGCCCGGGCCTGGCGTTCATCGCCTTCCCCGCCCTCATCTCGCAGATGCCGGGCGGGCCGATCTGGGGCGTCGTGTTCTTCGTCTGCCTCATCCTGGCGGGCCTCACGTCCCTGATCTCCATCACCGAGGTGGTCATCTCGTCCTTCCAGGACAAGATCGGGTCCTCGCGCACCGCGGCCACGCTGGCGGTGGGTGTCCCGATGGCCGCCATCTCCCTGCTTCTCATGCCCACAGAGACCGGCCTGCAGAATCTCGACATCCTCGACAAGTTCGTCAACAGTCTGGGCATCGTCGGCATCTCGCTCATCGCGTTGGTCGTGGTGATCTTCGGCATGCGCCTCGCCCCGCAGTTGCGCGATCACCTCAACTCGGTGTCCTCGTGGAGGGTGGGCACGTTCTGGATCGTGTGCCTGGCCGTCATCACGCCGCTCGTGCTCGGCTACTCCCTCATCCGCGAGATCATGACCCTGATCTCCGAACCGTACGAGGGGTACGAGGCATCCGTCCTCGGCGTCTGGGGTTGGGGCATGATCGCCACGATCCTCGTGCTGTCGGTGGTCCTGTCCCTCCTGCCGTGGCGCGGGTCCCGTCAGCTCGACGGCCCCCCGACGGTCGACGACGATCCGAGCGACTTCGCCTACGAGGAGGGCCTCACCCCTCCCGCCGCCGACCGCCCGTCCGGTGCGACGGCGTCCCCCCGCAAGACCAAGGAGGCCTGAGCAATGGATGCTCCCGCGATCATCATGATGGTCCTGTTCCTGCTCGTGATCTGGGGCGGACTCGTCGCCAGCATCGTCCACTACGTGAGCCACCCCGACGGGGTCGACGAGGGTGCCGTCCGAGAAGCGGCGGAACGCGGCAGGGGCTGACCCCGCCCAACCGCAGCTCCCGGCCCCGGTTCCGCCCACGGACCCGGGGCCGGGTCATTCCCGGCGGTCGCCCACCGCCGGGCCGTCGGAACCCGCCTCGTACTCCTCGAGCGGGACCCCGCCGGCCTCCCACGCCTCGATCACCGGAGTGAGGATCCGCCAGCACTCCTCGGCCACGTCACCGCGGACCGTCAGCAGTCGGTCGCCGTCGAGGATGCGTCCGAGGACCTCCCCGTACGGCAGCAGCTCGCTGTCCCCCAGGTCAGCGGACAGGCGGGTGCTCTCGAGCGTGAACCGGTCGTCGGCCGCGTTCGTCGCCAGGTCGAGGGACACCCGGTCGGGCGCGATCCCGATCGTCAGCCGGGTCGGCGGAACACTCCCCGAGAACGCCCCGGGCACGTGGCGCGGCGGCCGGAACGCCACCGTCACCCGCATCGAATCCTCGCCCAGCGCCTTGCCCGACCGCAGGAACACCGGCACCCCGGCCCACCGCTGGTTCCGTATCTCCAGGACGACCTCGGCGAACGTCTCGGTCCCCCGAGCCGGGTCGACGCCGTCCTCATCCGCGTAGGACACCACGTCCCTGCCACCCGCCCGCCCGGCGGTGTAGCGGCCCCGGCGCGAGGAGACGAGCGGATCGCCATCCCACACGCGCGTCGCACGCAGCGTGGTGACGATGAGGTCGTGGAGTTCGGTGGCGTCGAGGCGCGCGGGTGCATCCATCGTCGCCAGCGCCATCACCAGCAGCAGGTGGGACTGGAGCATGTCGACGAGCGCGCCCGCGGAGTCGTAGTACCCGGCGCGGCCCTCGAGGGCGAGCGTCTCGTCCGCGACCACGTCGATGCGCTCCACGTGTTCCGCGGTCCACACCGGCTCCATGATGCGATTGGCGAACCGCATGCCGAGGATGTTGAGCACGGTCGCCTCCCCGAGGAAGTGGTCGACCCGGTACACGCGGTCCTCTGGCACGAGGTCGGTGAGCAGTGCGTTCATCCTGCGCGCCGAGGCGAGGTCGTCGCCGAACGGCTTCTCCAGCGCGAACCGCACGTCGTCGCGCAGTGGGCGCCCGCGCAGGCCCTCACACGCTGCGGCCGTGACGGCCGGAGGGAGGGCGAAGTACAGCACCACCGGTCCGTCCAGCCCGTCGATGAAGTCGGAGAAGGCCTCGGCGTCCGTCACGTCCAGTTCGACGAACCGGGTCGAGTCCACGATCCCGTCGATCTGCTCCGGGGAGCGGTCCCCGGCGCGCAATGCATTGCGGACGAGGTCGCGCCAGTCGCCGTCGTCCATCCCGGACCGCCCGGAGCCGATGACGGTGACGTCGCGGTCGGGATCCGTGGCGAGCAGGGTCCCCAACCCGGGGAGCAGGAGTCGCTCGGTGAGGTCGCCACCGGCTCCCAGGATCGCGAGGGTGGGACGGTCGGTCGTGGTCGGCGACATGCCGCAGACGCTACCCGCGGGGCGGCGCCGCAGTAGCGTGTGACCATGGACACCAACAGCCCCGATGTCACGACCGACGCCCCCGCCGCCGAGCCCGCCGGGCAGGCCCCCGAGGAGATCCGTCACCTCATCCAACAGTGGAAGCGTCTCGACGAACTGCTCGCCGGGCTCAAGAGGGACGACTGGATCGCACCGACCCCTCTGCCGGGGTGGACCGTCCGCGATGTGGTGGCGCACGTGGCGGGCACCGAGCACCTGCTCGCCGGCGAGGAGGTCCCGGACATCGAGGTGCCCGCCTCCGCCCGCGAGTACGTGCTCAACCCGATCGCGGAGCTCAACGAGAAGTTCGTCCAGGAGGCGCGTCCGCTGGCTGTCGAGGACGCGTTCGAGGACTTCCGCGACGTCGTCGCCGAGCGCACGGAGCAGCTCTCCGAGATGAGCGCTGCAGACCTCGAGGCCGAGACCGACTCCCCCGTCGGCCGCGTCCCGTTCCGCCGTTTCATGGGCGTGCGGGTCTTCGACTGCTGGATCCACGAGGACGACATCCGGCAGGCCATCGGGATGCAGCATCACCTCGGCGGCGACATCGGACGGTTCGCGGTCGGGGAGATCGTGGGCGCCCTGCCCCGCATCGTCGGCAAGAAGGCCGCCGCGCCGGACGGCTCCCGGGTCCGGTTCCGCGTCACGGGCGAGGCGGGCACCGATCTGCCGCTGGCCACCGATGTCGTCGTGGACGGACGCGCAGCCCTCGCCGACGTCGACGACACCGCGCAGCCCACCGTGGAGTTGGTCTTCGACACCCCGACCTTCGTCCGCGCGGCGACCGGCCGGATCGTCGCCGAACCGGGCAGCGGCGTGGAGATCAGTGGCGACGAGGATCTGGGCCGGACGATCCTCGGGTCGCTGGCCTTCACCATCTGACGCCGCCGTCGCCCGTGTCCGGACCCCACATCGTCGTCATGGGCGTCTCGGGTGCCGGGAAATCGACGGTCGCCCGTGTGATCGCCGACCGCCTCGGTGCGCCGTTCCTCGACGCCGATGACGTGCATCCGCCCGCCAACCGCCGGAAGCTGAGCGCCGGTGAGCCCCTGACCGACGATGACCGCGCGCCCTGGCTGGCCGCGGTCCGGGACGGCATGCGGGAACGCGACCGGTCGACGGGCAGCGGCCCGGGGCTCGTCGTCGCGTGTTCGGCGCTGCGACGTGCCTACCGCGACATACTGCGGCAGGTGGAGCGCCCGGTGTTCTTCGTCGAACTCGGCACCGACCCCGAGCTCATCGCGGCCCGACTCGCCGCTCGCCGGGGGCACTTCGCGTCCCAGCGGATCCTCGAGTCCCAGCTGAGCACAGTGGAGCCGCTCGAGGCCGACGAGACCGGGATCGTCTGCCCGATCACGCTGCCGGCGTCCGAGATCGCGGACGAGGTCCTCGCCGCTCTCTGACCCTGTTCTGGCCCGCTGGCGCGCCCCCTCGCCGGCGGGTCAGTCGGCGCCCCGCCGGCGGGTCAGTCCGCGTCGCGTCGCGGCCACCCCGGGACGTCGTCGAGAACGGAGCCGTTGCCCAGCTGCGAACCGGTGATGACGCTCCTGCTCCCGTCGCTCTCCAGGATGACGGCGGCGGCCTCGCCGAGGTCCCCGATACCCGAGGAGCGGAGGGTCTGGCGGATGTCGGCGTGCGTGAGCCGGTGCCGCCCCAGCTGGTCGTCGAGGATGATCCCCTCGCGGACGAGCAGAGTCGGCTGTGCGGTGAGGGCCTTGCGCCCGCCCGGCAGTCGCCTCAACTGGGAGACGACGTACTGCAGCAGGACGAGCAGCGCCAGCGCGACCGCGCCCTCGGCCCACGACACGTCGGAGCTAAGGATGATGGTCGCCAGCGTCGAACCCAGCGCGACGGTGACGATGAAGTCGAAGGCGTTGAGCTGGGCGAGGGTGCGCTTGCCGAACGCCCGGATCGCCACCACGAGGAAGACGTACGCCGCGGCGCCCACGAGAAGTATCCGGAGGATGTCGGACCAGTTGTCGAACCACATGCCCGAACCGTACCGACCACGACGGTTCCTTCTACCTCTCCGACATCGGGGTGGCGAAGTGCTGGACGTAGAGATGAGCCTCCGGGAGACCCTGGTACGCGGCCGTCCGCAGGCAGACACCCACGCGGGTGAGGTCCGGATCGAGGATGTTCTCCCTGTGGCCCGGGCTCTGCATCCAGTTGGCGACCGGATCCGGACCGCCCGTGGACGAATAGAACAGGTTCTCGGCAGCCCTGGAGTAGTCGACACCGGCCTCCCGGATGAACGTGGACGGGCCGCCGCTGCCGTCAGGCGCGGTGTGCCCCCAGTAGTCCCTCGCGATCATGTCGTCCGCTTTCGCACAGGCGCTGTCGCGGAGCCTCTCGCTGGCGTCCAGGGGCGGAAGGCCGTTCTCGCTCCGCTGTACGTTCGTCTCCGCTTCCACCGGGGACGGCTCCGCCGGGGGCTCGACCGCAGACTGACCCCCGGGGGCCTTCGACGAGAGGCCCCGGTCCACCGCGACATCCACCTGCGCGCAGCCGGCCACCACCGTCCAGCCCACCAGGATCAGCGACGCGGCCGCTGCTCTCGCGGCTGTCCGGTTCCTCATCCTGATCACCCGATCCGAGTGGAAAGACCAGTGCGCCCGGGGAGACTTGAACTCCCACGTCCGTAGACACTGGAACCTAAATCCAGCGCGTCTGCCAATTCCGCCACGGGCGCGTCACCCGGGGGTACCGGGCGAGATGAGTTTACCGTGTGGTCAGCGGTACCGTGGAGGCGTGTCCGACACCCTTGGCTCCCACGCGACCGGAAGTGCCACGGCTTCCGGCGACCCGGCGCGGACCAGGGTCAAGCACCGCCCGGCGTGGATCGCGTTCGTCGTCCTGGGGGCGATCTTCTGCATGGGCATGGGGCTGTGGCAGCTCGCCCGCTACCAGGAGGCCACCGGGACCGCGCAGAACCTCGGGTACACGTTCATGTGGCCGTTCCTCGCCGGGTTCCTCGTCTACGCGTACCTGAAGTACGTGCGCATGGAGGCCGACGAGGGTGACCGGATCGCCGCCGCGGACGGCGTCGACGGTGGGCACCGCGCGGGGGACGACGCGGAAGACGACGGCGACGACGGCGACGACGACGAGGTCGGCCGGCCCTCCGGAGTCACTGCGATCACCGGGAAGAACCGAACCGGCCGGCGCCGCGGCCCCGTCATGACGGAGATCCCCTCGGACCTGCTGCCGACGCGTCGACCCGCCCGTGACGAAGCGGTCCGGGACGAGGGCCTGGACGCCTACAACTCTTATCTCGCCGAACTCGCCCGGAAAGACCGGGCCGACGGCACCCATCAGGAGAAGCCTGCTTCATGACCGCCGCAGCCACCCAGCAGACCGACAACCGCAAGCCCGATCCGGGGGGCAGGATCGCCGGCGCGCTCAAGCGCTATCGGGTCCTGGCCTGGATCACCGGCGTGTGGTTGCTCGTGCTCACCGTGGAGATGATCTACAAGTACCTGATCTTGGAGAACTCGTCCGACGCCCCGGACTGGTTCACCTACATCGGTCAGGCCCACGGTGTGTTCTACATCCTGTACCTCTTCATGACGCTCGACCTGGCGATCAAGGCCCGCTGGCCCGCGTCTCGGACCCTGCTCACCGCGCTGGCGGGGACGATCCCGTTCCTGTCGTTCTGGTTCGAGCACAAGCGGACCCGCGACGTCCACGCCGAGTACGCCATCTGATCCGGCCCGCCACATGACGGTGCTCGCCGCGGCCAGGCGCCTGCCCGGGACGCCGTTGCAGCGCGTCGGGCTGATCCTGGCCGTACTGGTGCCGGCCACGGTCCTGGTCGCCGATCTACCGGGTCTCGAGGCACCCGCGCAGCGGATGCTCGCGGTGTTCTCGGTAGCCGTGATCCTGTGGGTCACCGAAGCAATCCCGCTGGTGGCCACGGCGGTGCTGGTGATCTTCCTGCAGGTCCTGCTCATCTCGGACGAGGCTGTCATCGGGCTGGACGAGGTGGCCTTCGAGGCGCCGACGGCGGCGTCGATCTACGCCACCCTGGCGCACCCGGTGATCATCCTGTTCCTCGGTGGGTTCCTGCTCGCCGACGGGGCGGCCAAGTACCGGCTGGACCGCAACCTCACCGCGGTGATGCTCCGCCCGTTCCGCGGCAGCCTCAGGCTGACGGTCCTCGGCCTGATGCTCATCACGGCCGGGCTGTCGGCATTCATGTCCAACACCGCCACCACGGCCACCATGCTCGCGGTGCTCATCCCGGTGCTGGCGGTGTCCCCCTCGCCGGCGGCCCGCACCGGGCTGGCGTTGAGCATCCCCGTCGCCGCCACGGTGGGTGGCCTGCTCACCCCGGTCAGTTCGCCGCCCAACGCGATCGCGGTGGGCACCCTCGCGGACCAGGGCATCCGCATCACCTTCGTCGACTGGCTGCTGGCGACCGGACCGTTGGTCATGGTCCTGCTGGTCGTGGCATGGGCCGTGTTGTCGGTCCGCTACCTCGACCGTGGCGTGGCCGTGGACATCGACGTGCGAGTGGACCTCGACACGCGTCCCCGGGCGGTCCTGTTCTACGTGGTCGCCGGACTCACCGTGGTGCTGTGGCTCACCGAGGCCGCGCACGGTATCCCGGCGGCGACGGTGGCGTTCCTGCCCGTCACCGTGCTGCTGGCCACCTCTGTGATGACCGGCGAGGACCTGCGGCGCCTGCAGTGGCCGGTGCTGTGGTTGGTCGCCGGCGGGATCGCGTTGGGCAGCGGGGTCGCCGCCACGGGGCTCGACGAGTGGATGATCGGGCTGGTCGACTGGGCGACCCTGCCGGGGCTGGCAGTCACACTGGGATTGCTCACCCTGGCCCTGCTCCTGGGCACGCTCATCTCGAACTCCGCCACGGCCAATCTGCTCATCCCGCTGGTGCCGGGCCTGGCGGTGACCGTCGGCTCGGATTCGGTGATCCTGGCCGTGGCCCTGGCCGTCGTCTGCGGCCTCGGTATGGCTCTGCCGGTGTCCACCCCGCCCAACGCGATCGCCTACGCCACCGGCGAGATCCGTACCAAGGACATGGCCGCGATCGGCATCGTCGTCGGCGTGGTCGGGTTGGTGCTGGTGGCGTTCGTCATGCCCGCCTGGTGGTCCCTGACAGGCCTGACATGACCGCCCGCGACACGACCCCGCCGCGCCCGATCACCCGTGACGAGGGCCGGCCCCTCCGGCCGATTCTGGTGGTGGGCCACGGCCCGGTCGCCGCCGCCGTCGCCCGCGAGATCGACAGCGCGGCCAGCGCGGCCAGCGCGGGTACGGCCAGCCCGGCCGGCGCGGATGCGGCCGAGGTGATCGTCCACCGCGCCGACGATCCCGCGGCCGCGTCCCGGCTCGTCGCCGCGCTCGGCGGCACCGCCGCCGGTCCGGAGGTGGTGGTCGCGGTCGGCGACGAGCACCATCCCGACGCGATCCTCAGCGCGGTCGTCTCCGCCTCCGGGCCGGAGGATCCGCCGCCGCGACTGCTCGTGGTCACCTCCGGCGCCACGGTCACCGGGATCGAGCGGGCGGTCGACGCGGGCCTGCTCGACGGCGTCGTGGCGGTGCCGTGGGCGCCCGGCGAACTGGGCCCGCGGATCCTCATCTGGTGGGCCAGGCTGGACGCCGGGCGCCGCCGGGACGCCGAGGGCGGGCCCGAGCACGCCGCCCTGCGCCACCGCGCCCCCACCGGGATACCCGGAGTGCACCCGCGGGCCGCCGAACTGCTGCCGTCGCTGCGGGGCTCGCGGCGGACCGCCGTCGCCGAACTCGTGGACGCGCTCGAGGAGTCCCTCGGCCCCCGCCCGCGGATCGAGCTTCCGCCCGGCGTCGTCCTGTCCCGCCGCGACGCCCGGCTCGGTGGGCTCTACATCCTGCTGCGCGGCGAGGTCGAGGTCCTCATCCCGGGCCGCCCCTTCCCCGAGGGCCAGAACCCCTACCGTGGCGGCCCGTTGATCGGGCTGCCGGGCCTCGTCGGCGACCGCACCGCCCTGCACACCACCCGGACCCTCACCGACTGCGCGCTCGTGCACCTGTCCGAGGAACAACTCGTCACCGCCCTGACCCGCAGCCCCCGCGTCGGGACCGCACTGGGCGTGGCCGCCGTCCACGGACTCGACGACCGGCTCCGCCACGCCGAGTCACAGCGCCTCACCGAGACCGAACTCGCGGTGCGCCTGCACGAGGAGCGCGAGCGGCTCGCCGACGCCCTCGACGCCCTGTCCGAGGCCCGCGTCGAGCTCATGAGCCAGGCCTCCGCCGCCGCGATCGGACAGATGGCGGCCGGGCTGTTCCACGAGCTCAACAACCCGCTGGCCGCCCTCGAGGGCGCCCGCGACCACCTGCTGGCCGACCTCGAGACCCTCGTCGCCCGCGGCGGGGACGCCGAGCTGGTGACCAGGGCGCTCCGCCGCGCGCGGACCGCGAAGGCGCGCCCCACGGCCGAACTGCGCAGCGCGCGCCGGCGGGTCCGTGCCGTGCTGCCGGACGCCGAGACCACCCGCAGGGTGGTGGCCGCCGGATTGGACGACGACGAGACGCTCCGGGCCCTCTCGTCGTCGTCACCCGGTACGCGCGAGGCCGTCGTCACGGCGGCGGCGATCGGCTCGGCGGCCCGCAACCTCGACCTCGCGGTGGATCACATCGCCGACCTCGTGTCCTCGCTGCGCTCGTCCATGCGCCCGCTCGACGCCGCCTACGTCCCCACCGACGTCGCCACGACCATCGACGACGCGCTGCGCATCACCGCCCACCGTCTGCCCGGGGTCCAGGTGGTCCGCGACATCGCCGAGGGCCTGCCGGACGTCACCGCCCACCCAGGCCAGCTGACCCAGGTGTGGATCAACCTGCTCACCAACGCCGCCGACGTCCTCACCGGCCCGCAGGCCCCGCCCGACCCCCGGGTCCGGATCGGTGCCGGGGCCTCGAACGGCGGCGAGGTGATCGTCACCGTCACGGACAACGGCCCCGGCGTGCCGGACGAGATCAGCGACAAGATCTTCGAGCCCCGCTTCACGACCAAATCCGGACGCATACGCTTCGGGCTGGGCCTGGGGCTGGGGATCAGCCACCGGATCGTGCTCGACCACGACGGCGTGATCGACCTCGACTCCCGGCCGGGGCACACCGCATTCCGGGTGACCCTGCCCGCCGCCGACCACAGCGAGGAGCCCCTGACGTGACGCACGCCCGATCCGCCCGAGCCGTCCCCGACCCGCGACTCACGATCCTGGTCCTCGAGGACGAACCCGAGGTCCGCGAGGCACTCGAGGCCGATCTCGCGCCGTTCGCCGACATCGCCCGCGTAGAACCCGCCGAGGACGTGCCCGACGCCCACGCCGTGCTGGACGAGGTCGCGGCTGACGGCGACGTGCTCGCGTTGGTCCTGGCCGACCACCGGCTGCCCGGACGCTCCGGGACCGACTTCCTCGTGGAGCTCATGGCCTCGGGCCGGCACCCACACGTGCGGACCGTGCTGGTGACCGGCCAGGCCGACCACGCCGACACCATCCGCGCGGTCAACGAAGGCGGGCTGGACTATTACGTCGCCAAGCCGTGGAACCCCGACGACCTACGAGCACTCGTACGTCGGCAGCTCACCGAGTACGTCCTGTGGTCGGGCGCCGACCCGGTCCCCCACCTGCGCGTGCTCGAGACCGAGCGGGCACTGGAGGCCGTGCGCGGACGCAGCGAGCTCTAGTCGGCACCGGCATCCGACCGGCGCGCGTCGGCCAGCGTGCGCCGGTCGGATGCCGCCGTCAGGCCCGCTCGGCGAGTACCCGCAGCGCCGGCACCAGGGCGCGCAGGGCCCGGCCACGGTGCGAGGCCGCGTCCTTCTCCTCCGGGCTGAGCTCGGCGGCGGCGCGGTCGGACCCCTCGGGCATGAACAGCGGATCGTACCCGAATCCGCCTTCACCACGGGACTGCCGCAACACGCGGCCCGGCCAGCGGCCCTCCTGCACGATCTCGCCCACCCCGTCCTGAGCAGCAGGCGAGCCCGCAGCGTGCGGGACGCCCTGACCGACCAGCGCGCACGCCGAGACGAACGCCGCTCCCCGGCGCTCCTCCGGCACATCCGCCAGCTGCGCGAGCAGGAGCGCGTTGTTCGCGGCGTCGTCGCCGTGCCGCCCGGCCCAGCGCGCCGACAGGACCCCGGGCATGCCGTTGAGGGCGTCCACCGCCAGTCCCGAGTCGTCCGCCAGGCACGGCAGGCCGGTCGCCTGCGCACCGGATCGGGCCTTGATCAGCGCGTTGTCCGCGAAGGTGGCGCCGTCCTCGGGCTCCTCCGGGTACTCCGGCACCTCGTCCAGTCCCACCGGCTCGATGCCGACGATCCCCGCCGACTCCAGCACCCGGCGCAGCTCGGCCAGCTTCTTGGCATTGCGGCTCGCGACCACCAGGCGAACGGTCACGACTACCGCCCTCGGTTCCGTGCAGCCGGCGGCGACGGCAACTCGCCCGGGTAGGGCGCCGCGAGGGCCTCGCGCTGCATCTCGAACAGTCGCTCGCAGCCGGCCTGCGCCGAGTCGAGCATCGCGTCCAGCAGGTCGCGGCCGAACGCCGCGCCCTCGGCGGTCCCCTGGACCTCGATGAGCTTGCCGCCGTCGGTGCACACCACGTTCATGTCCACCTCGGCCCGCGAATCCTCCTCATAGGGCAGGTCGCACAGGACGCGGCCGTCGACGACGCCGACGCTCACCGCGGCGACCGCCCCGGTGAGCGGGTTGCCGGTGACCGCGCCCTTGGCCTGCAGCCACGTGATCGCGTCCGCCAGGGCCACGTACGCGCCGGTGATCGCCGCGGTCCGTGTCCCGCCGTCGGCCTGCAGGACATCGCAATCCAGGGCGATCGTGTTCTCCCCCAGCGCGGACAGGTCGATGCAGGCCCGCAGGGAGCGGCCCACCAGACGGCTGATCTCGTGGGTGCGACCGCCCACCTTGCCGCGGACCGACTCCCGGCCCGAGCGCTCGTGGGTCGCGGCCGGCAGCATCGCATACTCCGCCGTGAGCCACCCCAGGCCCGAACCCTTGCGCCACCGCGGCACGCCCTCGGTGACGCTTGCCGTACACATGACGCGGGTCTGCCCGAAGGTGACGAGGACCGACCCCGCCGGGTGCGAGGTGAACCCCCGCGTGATGGTCACGTCACGCAGGTCGGCGTCGCCGCGTCCGTCTGCTCTGCTGATGCTCGATGAGGTCACGACCGCCGATCCTAGCCGCCGGACGCCCACGCCTGAGGTGCAGGCGGCGTGGGAGGGGCCGTAGCGGGGAGGGACGGGGCCGGGAGGGGTCGGGTGGTGCCGGCCCGCCACCTAGACGGTGATCCGCAGATCCGGCTCCGCCAGCAGGATCTCCCCGCCGAACTCGACGGCCGCCTCCGCGCGCACCGCCTCGCGGTCCACCCACGGCGGGATGTGGGTCAGCACGAGACGACCCACGCCGGCGCGGTGAGCGGTCAGGCCCGCCTCCGCCCCCGACATGTGGATGCCCGGCGGGCGTCCCTCCTCGTGCGTCCAGGACGCCTCACAGAGCAGGACGTCCGCGCCGACCGCCAGCTCGACCAGGGCGTCGCAATAGGCGGTGTCCCCGCTGTACGCCAGGACCCGGCCGCTACGGGAGGTCAGGCGCATTCCGTACGACTCCGGAGGATGCTCCACCCGGTCGGCCCGCACGCGCAGGGCCACCTCGTCGTCGTCGCCCCTCATCTCCACCTCGGGCGCGACGTCCCACGTGGCCACGTCGAACGTGTCCGACAGGTCGTCGACCGTCCCCGGCTCCTCCGCCGACGCCACCCCGATCCGGTAGGCCGTCCCGGACGGCCCGACCAGCGGCACGCGGCCCGCGCCCTTCGCACCGGGGCCGAAGCGCCGCAGGACCAACAGACTCGGGACATCCAGGCAGTGGTCGGCGTGGAGGTGGGACAGCAGGACGGTCGCGTCCTCGGGGGCCACGTGTCGTTGCAGCGCGCCGAGGACACCGGGCCCCATGTCGATCACCACGGGGGCGAGACCGTCGACCTCCACCAGATACCCGGACGCCGGCGAGGTGGGTCCACCGATACTTCCCGAGCACCCGAGGACAGTCAGAAACATGGGCACCATCGTGCCACGCCGCACCGCGTGTCGTGGTGTTCGCGGCTGTGCCCGCGATGCGTGTCACCGTCCATCAGTCCGACACCGCCCGCCCGACGGTCACCAGACCGGGGCCGAGGAACCGTGACGCCACCCGGCGGAAGGCGTCGGGATCACCGGTGACGAGGTACTCGTGAGTCGCCGGCTCGGCCGCGTCGTGTGGCCGCAACAGGTCCTGCGCGGTGAGTACCCGCAGCACGTCCTTGGCGGTCTCCTCCGCGCTCGAGACCAGCGTGACGTGGTCCCCCGCCGCCAACTGCACCACACCGGACAGCAACGGGTAATGGGTGCACCCCAGCACCAGGGTGTCGACGTCGGCGTCGCGGATCGGGGCGAGATACCCCTCCGCCAACCCGAGCACCTGACGGCCACTGGTGATGCCGCGCTCGACGAACTCGACGAACTTCGGACACGCCACCGACGTCAGCTCGATCCCGGCGGCCGCGGCCACCGCGTCGTCGTACGCCCGCGACGCCACTGTCGCGCGGGTGGCGATGACCCCGATCCGGCCCGAGCGGGTGGTGGCCACCGCGCGCCGGGCCGCCGGCTGGATGACCTCCACCACCGGCACCGGGTAGCGCTCGCGGGCGTCCCGGAGCATCGCCGCCGACGCCGTGTTGCACGCGATCACCAACACCTTGACCCCGCGGTCGACGAGTTGGTCCGCCACCGCGAGGGCGTGCGCCCGGACCTCTGCCAGCGGCAACGGACCGTACGGCCCGTTGGCGGTGTCACCGACGTAGACCACCGACTCGTCGGGTAGCTGGTCCACGATCGCCCGGGCCACCGTCAGACCGCCGGCGCCGGAGTCGAACACCCCGATGGGAGCCTGCGGGTCGGGGTGCGTCACCTCCGCGGTCCGGCGGACCACCGCGGCTGCGTGGCGAGCTGCCGCTGCTGCGGTTTCCGGTCGCGCTTGAGGCCGTACGCCGACGCCACGCCGCCGATCGCGCCCCCGAGATGACCCTGCCAGGACACCCCGTCCAGCATCGGCGACAGGCCCGCCAGCGCCTCGAGCCCGTAGTAGAAGCCGATGACCAGTCCGATCACCAGGTGCAGGATGCGCCGGGAGAAGAAGCCCCGGACGATGACGTAGAAGATGTAGCCGAACACGATCCCGGAGGCCCCGATGTGGACGGTCCCGGTGCCGCCGAGCAACCAGGACACCACTCCCGAGATCAGCCACGACACGAGGGTGACGCCGACCAGCGGTCGGATCCCGGACAGGGCGATGATCGACCCCAGCACGAGCAGTGCGATCGAGTTACCGATCAGGTGCGCCCAGTCCCCGTGCAGCAACGGCTGGAACACGATGCCGAGGAGCCCGTCCGTCGCCAGCGGCTGGACCCCGTAGCCGTCGAGCACCTGGGGCTCCCCGGTGACCCGCAGCAACACCTGGTCCGCCGCCTCGACCACCCACATCAGGGCGACGAACGACCACAGCAGGACCAGGGCCGGCCAGCGCCGCGGTCCCGGGTCCGCCGGGCGGGTCGGTCCGGCGCCGGTACCCGGCCACGGCGAACGGGGGTCTCGGTTCACGATGTTCTCCTCACAGCCCGTCGTCTCACAGCCCGTCGTCTCACAGCCCGTCGTCTCACAGCCCGTCCAGGGCCGTGCACAGGGAGTCCTGCATGAAGGTCAGCCAGTGGTACACGTCCAACTGGGCGGACCGGGGGTCATCGTCGGGCACGTACTCGGGGATGTCGGTGGCGGCGGTCCCGTCGGACGAGCCCGCCTCCAGCAGGACCGCGCCCAGCCCCAGTCGCACATCATTGAGACACCGCATCCACGAGTTCGCCTGCTCGAGGGTCAGCGACACCGTCCCGCCCCGCGACGGCAACGAACGCAACACCACGCCCGCGCAGCCGAGTTTCGCGTCGATGATCGCCGGCTCGTGGATCATCCGCATGCCCGAGTTGTGGGCCCGCGCGACGGCCGCACCGTCCGTGTCGGACCCGTCCGCACGGTCGGCCGCCTCAGGGCGGTGGAAGTCCGGCAACAACCGCGCCAGGGGCGCCTCGGCGGGCACCTGCGAGTGGCCACTGCGCATCCCCGTGATCTCGGCCAGCTCATCGCGCGGGGCGGAGTCCCGGCGCTGTTCGAGCATGTCCACCACGTTGGAGACCAGGGCGTGCAGGATCTGCACCTCATGGTTCTCCATGACCGACTTGATGCGCGCCCCACCGAGGGACGCCTTGCGCTGCCACGCCTTCACCGCCTCACGCATCCCGCTGCATCGTGGCCCACAGTCCGGCCTCCTGCAGCTTGCGGACGTCGTTCTCGACCTTGTCGCGGCTGCCGGACGACACCACCGCCCGACCGTCGTTGTGGACCTTGAGCATCAGGCCATGCGCCTTCTCCCTGCTGTAGCCGAACACCCGCTGGAACACGTACGTCACGTAACTCATCAGGTTCACCGGGTCGTCCCAGACCACGGTGAGCCAGGGGCTGTCCACCCCACCGTCGAGGTCCGCGTCCGTGGACTCCACGGGCGCGGCCGACGGCATCGCCATCACCGGGGCGGTGCTCCGGACGGCCGCAAGCGGTGTCGTCACAGGGTGCATGGAACCCAGGATACGGATTCCCGCCGGGTAGGCCACGCCGTAGAGTCGCCCCCGTGACCCCGCCGACTCCCTCCCATGTCACGCCCCCCACCGGGCGACCGTCCACCGCCCTGCTCACGGACAAGTACGAGCTCACCATGATCCGGGCGGCCCTGGCGGACGGCACCGCCGACCGGCCGTGTGTGTTCGAGGTCTTCGCCCGACGCCTGCCCTCCGGCCGTCGGTACGGGGTGGTCGGAGGCACCGGTCGGCTCCTCGAACGCGTGGCGGACTTCCGGTTCGACGACGAGGAGATCGAGGCGCTGTCGGATTCGCTCGACGAGCGGACCACCGACTGGCTCCGCGACTTCCGCTTCACGGGTGACGTCGACGGCTACGCGGAGGGCGAACTGTTCTTCCCCGGCTCGCCCGTGCTGAGCATCCGGGGCGGGTTCGCGGAGTGCGTCGTGCTCGAGACCCTGGTCCTGTCCGTGCTCAACCACGACAGCGCGATCGCCTCCGCCGCCGCGCGGATGACCTCCGCGGCGTACGGCCGCCCCATCATCGAGATGGGGTCCCGCCGCACACACGAGGAAGCAGCGGTCGCCGCGGCCCGGGCCGCCTACCTCACCGGGTTCGACTCCACCTCCAACGTGGAGGCGACGCGCCGGCACGGCGTGCCCTCCGCCGGGACGTCCGCCCACTCGTTCACCCTGCTGCACACCGGCCCGCAGGGTCCGGACGAGGCGGCCGCCTTCCGCTCGCAGGTGAAGACCCTCGGTGTGGACACCACCCTCCTGGTGGACACCTACGACATCGCGACGGGCGTGGCGACGGCGATCGAGGTCGCCGGGCACGGACTCGGCGGCGTCCGTATCGACTCCGGCGACCTGGGGGTGCTCGCCCGGCAGGTCCGCAGCCAGCTGGATGCCCTCGGCGCCCGCAACACCCGGATCGTGGTCTCCGGGGACCTCGACGAGTACGCGATCGCCGCTCTGCGCGCTGAGCCGGTCGACGTGTACGGCGTCGGCACCCGGCTCGTGACCGGCTCGGGCGCCCCGACCGCCGGCATGGTCTACAAACTCGTCGAGGTCGACGGGATCCCCGTGGCCAAACGCTCCGCACAGAAGGAGTCCCTGCCCGGAGCCAAGCGCGCGGTCCGCCACCACCGCCGCTCGGGCACCGCCGTCGAGGAGTTGCTGCTGCCGTGGTCCGGGGACGCCCCCGAGGAGCCCGGTCTCGAGACGCGCGATCTCATGGTCCCGCTGATCCGGGGCGGCGAGACCGTCCCCGGGCTCCCGACCCTCGAGCAGTCACGCGCCCACCACGCCGCCGTGATGGTGTCCCTGCCGTGGGAGGGGCTCGCGCTGAGTCAGGGCGACCCCGCCATCCCCGTGAGGGTCATCCCCCCGGCCACCCGCTGAGCGGAGCTGTCGGTCGTCCGCCGACGCATCCGGGTGGGCCTCGAGCCGACCGGGTCTGCCCCCGAGCCGGCCAGGTCTGCCCCCGAGCCGCCCGGCGGCCCGGGCCACTGTCCGGTGCGGCCGCTAGGGTATCCGCGTGACCGACTCGCTCCCCCCCGTCTCCGACCTGCTCGCCACCGCGGTCGCGGGCCTGGGCGGCAGCGAACGCACGGGCCAGGTGACGATGGCCGAGGCCGTGGGCAACGCCCTGGCGACGGGGGAACACCTCGCAGTCCAGGCCGGGACGGGCACCGGTAAGTCCCTGGCCTACCTGGTGCCGGCGCTGCGCCACGCCGTGGCCACCGGGAACACCGTGGTGGTCTCCACCGCGACCATCGCGCTGCAGAACCAGCTGGTCGACCGCGACCTGCCGCGGCTGTCCAAGGCGCTCCGCCCGGAACTCGGCGTGAGTCCCTCCCACGCGATCCTCAAGGGCCGGGGCAACTACCTGTGCCTGCACCGGGTGAGCTCGGGGCCGGTCGACGAGGCCGACCCGGAGGAGGTGGAGACCGAGGAACTGTTCGACCTGCCCCTCGGCGGCGAGTCCACGGCCGCGCGCACCCCACGTGAGGCCACCCCCCGGGACACCGGCCCGAGCTCGTGGCTGGGCCGCGAGATCGCCCGCCTGCACGACTGGGCGCAGGACACCGACACCGGCGACCGCGACGACCTGCCCCGCGGTGTCTCCGACGCGGCGTGGCGGCAGGTGTCGGTGACCAGTCGCGAGTGTCTGGGGCAGGTCTGCCCCGAGTTCTCCGAGTGCTTCGCCGAACTGGCACGCCAGGAGGCCGGCCGCGCCGACGTGGTGGTGACCAACCACGCGCTGCTCGCGATCGACGCCATGACCGATGTCTCCGTGCTGCCCGAACACGACGCGGTGGTGATCGACGAGGCCCACGAGCTGTCCGACCGGGTGACCGGCGTGACCACCGCCGAACTCACCGGCGCGGCCGTGATCCAGGCCGCGCGCCGGGCGGCGAAGCTCGTCGACCAGCAGACCGCGGACCGCATGGTCGCCGCCGGGGAGGGTCTCGCCACGCTGCTGGAGATCTGTCCCGAGGCGCGATGGGACCTCATGCCCGAGGGCGCGGACCTCGCGCTGGCCGCTGTCCGCCACACCGCCGAGAACTGTCGCAGCGCGGTCCCGGGTCCCAAGCCCGGAGAGGCCGCCGGTGACCCACAGGGTGCCTCCGACCGTCAGAAGACCCTCGCCGCGCTGGACGAGATCGCCGACGCCGCAGACCGCATCCTCTCCTCGTTCGAGCGGCCGGTCACCGAGCGCCTAGAGATCGTATGGATGAGCGTGGAGGAACGACGAGGACGGATCCTGCGCGTCGCTCCCCTGTCCGTCGCCGGGCTCCTGCGTGCCCGCCTGTTCGCCGAGTCCACGGTGATCCTCACCTCCGCGACCCTCACCACGGGCGGGAAGTTCGACGGGCTCGCCGCCACCTGGGGACTGCCGCCCGCCTCGTCGGCACGCCCGGACACCGCGAGCGCGGTGTCGCTCGAACCGCCCTCCGACGACGACGCGAGCGCCCTGCGGTGGACGGGCCTCGACGCGGGATCCCCGTTCGACTACCGGCGCAACGGCATCCTCTACGTGGCAGCTCACCTCCCCGCGCCCGGCCGGGAGGGCCCGTCGCCCGCGGCCGAGGAGGAACTGGTCGATCTCATCACCGCCGCCGGGGGCCGCACGCTCGGACTGTTCTCGTCGATGCGCGCGGCGAAGGCCGCCGCCGAACTGCTCCGCGAACGACTCGACACCCCCGTCCTCTGCCAGGGCGAGGACTCCACGGCCAACCTCGTCGCGACGTTCGCCGACGACGAGGAGACGACCCTCGTGGGCACCCTGTCGCTGTGGCAGGGCGTCGACGTCCCGGGACGGACCCTGTCGCTGGTCGTGATCGACCGCATCCCGTTCCCCCGTCCCGATGATCCGCTGCTCTCGGCGCGTCAGCGTGCGGTGGCGGCCCGCGGGGGGAACGGGTTCCTCGCCGTCGCCGGTAACCACGCCGCCCTCCTGCTCGCACAGGGCGTGGGCCGGCTGCTCCGCCGCACCGAGGACCGCGGCGTGGTGGCGGTGCTCGACTCCCGTCTGGTCACCGCGCGGTACGGCGGATACCTACGCGCTTCGCTGCCGCCGTTCTGGCAGACCACCGACAAGGACGTCGTGACCGGCGCCCTGGAGCGCTTGCGCGACGCCTGAACGCTCCCCGGGGCGCCGCTCAGGCGTCGACGGCGATGACCGTGAGCGACCCCGGCGCCACCTCGGTGTAGCCGGCGTCCACCACCGCGGCGACTCCCGGTGTCCCGGCGGCCACCGCCTCGGCCAGGTCCTGCCACCGGGAGGGATCGGCTTCGCGGACGGCGACCGGGAGCCCGTCGGCCAACCAGCGATCGAGACGATCGCGTTCCATCGCGGCGATGAGCAGCATGACCCCGTGGCCGACCTGCGCCGCCGCCTTTCCCGTCGACATCTCGAGCGCACCGTCGATCCACACCACCGGCGTCCCCTCGGGCGGCGCGCCGGGCTCGTCACGCTCAAGGTCGGTGCCGCCGATCTGCAGTCTGGCCAGCCGCGGGTCCACCTCGTCCACCGGGCCGGGGACGAACGCCCTCGCGGCGGCGCCGTCGATCTCCCGGGTCACCCCGGGGACCTCGAGCGAGGCCCGCCACTGGGCGCCGCGGGCACGTCGGGCGATCTTGCGCATCCGGGCGTCCAACCACGCGGCGTAGGCCTCGTGCCACGGCCCTCCCGGCGCGACCCGTTCGTCGAGGCACAGCGCCGCGACCGCGCCGGCCACCGACTCGAGCAGCGGGGTCCGGGCCGGAGGGTCCGCCTTGGGCAGGTGCAGCACGATCGGCATCGACCGAACGGTCGCACGATCCTCGGGGTCCTCCGCGCCGGCCGAGCCCGCCCGGAGCCGGGCGTGGCACCAGTCGAGTGCGGCGCCGGTCGCCGGGCCGCCGATCACGGGCCCACCGGTCTCGGGACCGCCCTCCCCCGCCCCGGGCGTGCCGGTCACGTCAGGGGGACGCGGCGGTACGTGCCGGCGGCGGTGTCCGCGGCCTCGATCTCGTCGCGGGTGATCCCCAGCACGAACAGAACGGTGTCGAGGAACGGCTTGGACAATGACGCGTCCGCCACCTCGCGGAGGGCGGGCTTGGCGCAGAACGCGATTCCCAGCCCGGCGGTGGTGAGCATGTCGATGTCGTTGGCACCGTCACCGACCGCGACGGTCTGGCTCAGCGAGATACCGACCTCGTCGGCGAACTCGCGGAGGTAGGCGGCCTTCGCCTCGCGGTCCACCACCTCGCCGACCACCCGGCCGGTGAGCGTGCCGTCCACGATCTCGAGGGTGTTGGCGCGGGCGAAGTCGAGTCCCAGCTCCTCGGCGAGGCCGGAGATCACCTGGATGAAGCCGCCGGAGACCACCCCGCAGCGGATCCCCAGCCGCTTGAGCGTGCGGATGGTGGTGCGGGCCCCGGGCGTGAGCACGATGCTCGAGGCGACCTCGTCCAGCACGGTGGCGGGCAGACCTGCCAGCGTCGCGACACGCTCGTGCAGGGACTGGGCGAAGTCGAGCTCTCCGCGCATGGCACGCTCCGTGACGGCCCGGACCTCGTCCTCCTTGCCCGCGTGCGCGGCGAGCATCTCGATCACCTCGCCCTGGACGAGGGTGGAGTCCACATCGAACACCACCAGTCGCTTGGACCGACGGCCGAGCCCGGCCCGGTCCACCGAGATGTCGACGCCGTGGGCGTCCGAGAGGGGGGCGAGGGTCTCGCGCAGGCGGGCATCGTCGGCCGAGTCCCGGCCGGCGGTGGACACGTGCAACTCGATACCGGTGACCGGGTAGTCGGCGATCCCGCGGATCGTGTCGATGTTCGCGCCGATGGAGGCCAGCGAGCCGGCGACGGCCGAGAACGCGGAGGCCGGGACGGGGCTGCCGAGAATCACGACCGCGTGCGTCGAGGGCGGGGCCGCGGGGGCGATGTCGTCGAACTGGACCTCGAGTTGCATCCCGAGGTCGTGGACCTGCTCGGTGAGCTCCCGCACGACGGTGACCACATCGGCGCCGTCGTCCACCCGGACCATGAGCCCCAGGGACAGATGGCCGTTGACGACGACCTGCTCCACGTCGACCAGATCGGCGTGGTGGGACGCGAGGACGGACATCACCCGCGCGGTTACGCCCGGGCGGTCGGGCCCGGTGACGGTGAGGAGAGCCGGGGTGCCGGTGGTGCTCACATGTACTCCTGACAGGTGATCGGGGAGGGCGGTGCTGATGTTGCGGGGCCTGACAAGCGGAAACCCCGCCGGTGGACGAGCCGCCGACGGGGTTCCCGGGACCTACGCCCGTGGGTGAGTACGGGCGGGCGATCAGCCCTTCTGCGGGGATGGTCCCCGGTCGGCCACATCCTTGGCCGAGTCCGGGTCCTGTGCCTTGCGACGGCCCCCGACGTGGGCCTCCGCCCGCATCCGCTCGCTCATGTGCGGGTAGTGCAGCTCGAACGCGGGGCGCTCGGAGCGGATCCGGGGCAGCGTCACGAAGTTGTGGCGCGGCGGCGGGCA
>NZ_LSSV01000094.1:0-1258 GCF_001658045.1 Dietzia sp. 111N12-1
CAGGTCGGCCTTGGCCATGCGGAAGGACTGCTCGACCTTCCAGAGGTCGTGATAGGCCGCCACGACGGCATGGCCGTCCATCGCGGCCGGGGCGATGTTGGTGACATACCCCTTGTAACCTGCAGATTCGCGGGCCCGCTGGATCGAGGCCTCGTCCAGGATTACCTTCTGGTCGGTGACCTTGACGAACCGCTGCTTCTTGAGTGGTTCTGCCCGGTCGGCCACGCGTTGGGCGCGGTCGATCTGCGCGTTCAGCGTCCGCCGGTCTCGCTTGGCCCGCTCCCATTTGTAGTGCCACACCACCCGCCGGTCTCGCCGGTCCCGGCCCTGTCCCATTGGGCGGATCAGCTCCACGACGCCGTCGTCGGCAATCACGTTGCCGCGGCGGCCGAAGTGATCCTCAAGCTCCTTGGGCGCCTTGGAGGTGCGGGAGCCGACGATGAACGACAGGCCCGCATCTTCCAGCGCATTGAGGTTGGCCGCCGACAGCATGCCGGCATCGGCTACCACGACCATGTCGCTGATCTGGTGGCGCTTCTGAAAGGCCGTGATGACCGGGATTAGCGTCTTGGTCTCTGCCTTGTTGCCCTCGAAGACGTGCACGTCCAGCGGGAACCCGTCCCGGGCCACCAGCAGGCCGACGGTGATCTGCGGGTCGACCTTGCGCTCTTTACTCATACCGACTTTGCGCAGGTCATCTTCTTTTTCTGCCTCGAAGTACAAGGTGGTCAAGTCGTAGAGCACCAACGCGACACCGGGGCCTCCGGCGCGGTTGACGTGGGCCCAGCAGGCGGTGGCGATCAGCGCGCGGTAGTCCCGGCCGACCACTCGCTGTAGACAGTTGTAGAGCGTGTTGACGTGCGGTGGTTTCGTCCCCAGTTCGCCCAGGACCCGAACCGAGTCCAACTTGCTGGTCGGCTCCACCGCACGGCACAGCACCAGGTCGCGGAACACCGTATCGCCCACCACGTCGAAGCCGAGCCTGGAGTACGTACCGGTCAATCCTTGCCACAGGATCCGCGCCGTGGACTGCTGGATCCGCGCGGCTGTCGCTGCCGGCACGTCGATCACCGCGGCGCCGCACTCGCTCAACTCCAGGTCTAACGCCTGCTGATCGCCCTGGATGCGCTGCTTGGCGACCTCGATCAACGCCGCCAACTCGCCGGGGGTGTGAGCCGAACCGAGGTGCTCGCGCACCACCAGCCGGCCGCTGACCCACTCGACCAACTGCACGCCCGTGGCCCCCGACCCCGTCGGC
>NZ_LSSV01000095.1:0-1137 GCF_001658045.1 Dietzia sp. 111N12-1
CCATGTACATGCCGCTGGCGGACAAGATCCACTCGCCGAACGTCGGCGCGGACCTCTGGATCCTCGGCGTCGGCATCGGCGGCATCGGCACCGTCCTCGGTGCCGTCAACTTCGTCACCACCATCATCTGCCTGCGCGCACCGGGTATGACCATGTTCCGGATGCCGATCTTCACGTGGAACATCCTCGTGGCGTCGGTCCTCATCCTCCTGATCTTCCCGCTGCTCACCGCGGCCGCACTCGGCGTCTTCTACGACCGCACCTTCGGTGGTCGCATCTTCGATCCGGGCAACGGTGGCGCCATCCTGTGGCAGCACCTGTTCTGGTTCTTCGGTCACCCCGAGGTGTACGTCCTCGCGCTGCCGTTCTTCGGCATCGTCTCCGAGGTCTTCCCGGTCTTCTCTCGCAAGCCGCTGTTCGGCTACGCCGGCCTGGTCTTCGCGACCCTCGCGATCGCCGCACTGTCGACGGCCGTGTGGGCGCACCACATGTACGTCACCGGCGCGGTGCTGCTGCCGTTCTTCTCCTTCATGACGTTCCTCATCGCGGTCCCGACCGGCGTGAAGTTCTTCAACTGGATCGGCACGATGTGGCGCGGCAAGATGACCTTCGAGACGCCGATGCTGTTCGCCCTCGGCTTCATCATCACCTTCCTCTTCGGCGGTCTGACCGGCGTGATGATGGCCTCGGCGCCGATCGACTTCCACATCTCGGACACGTACTTCATCGTGGCGCACTTCCACTACACGCTCTTCGGCACCATCGTGTTCGCCACGTTCGCCGGCGTGTACTTCTGGTTCCCCAAGATGACGGGCCGGATGTACGACGAGCGGCTCGGCAAGATCCACTTCTGGTTGATCTTCATCGGTTTCCACACGACGTTCCTGGTACAGCACTGGCTGGGCAACCAGGGCATGCCGCGCCGGTACGCCGACTACCTGGATTCGGACAACTTCACGGTCCTCAACCAGATCTCCACGGTCGGTTCGTTCATCCTCGGCATCGCGATGCTGCCGTTCATCTGGAACATCATCAAGAGCTGGCGCTACGGGGAGATCGTCACGGTCGACGACCCGTGGGGCGCGGGCAACTCCCTCGAGTGGGCGACCTCCTGCCCGCCGCCGCGCCACAACTTCG
>NZ_LSSV01000096.1:0-1136 GCF_001658045.1 Dietzia sp. 111N12-1
GCACGCCGGGGGCGGGGTCGATGAGGTCGAACCGCACGCTCGCGTCGTCGCCCTCGAGCAGTTCCGTGCAGAGCCACTCGACGCTGCTGTAGGTGCCGTGGACGAACTCGACGCGGTTGGGTAGGCCCCGGGCCGCGGAGGCGATCACGCTGATGCGGATCGGCTGACCGGCCCGCGCGGCGTTGCCCAGTGTGGGCCGGGGGAGGTCCGCCCCGAGCCTGACGTCGCCGAGTTCGATGCCGTCGTGCTCGGACGCAGGGGCCGGGCCGGAGCCGGAGCCGGGGCCGGAGCCGGGGCCGGGGCTGGTCGCGGGCGGGCCACCAGCAGGCGGATAGACGGCGAGCGCGGCGAGGGCGTCGGCGCGGAGCTGATCCAGGGAACCGTCCAGTCCGTCCGCCGAGGCGGCCGACGCATCGGTCTCGATGCGACGACGAAGGAGTTCGGCATCGGCGGCGGTGAGCCTGGCCCACATCGTGGCCATGCCGTTCCGGTCGCCGCGGAATCGGACCGAGCGGGTGGCGGCCGCCGCTGCGGCGGCGTCCTGCGCGGCAGCCGGGTCGTGTCGCTCCACGGCGTCATCGATCGCCGAGTCCACCGCGTTGCGGGTCGGCCGGTCGCCACCGTCGAGATCGCCTGTGAAGCGCGCGACCACCTCGTCCTCCACGACCGACACGATCGCGTCGGACACCTCCGCCAGGCGACACGCGATATCGACCGCCAACAGCTCGGGCAGCAGCCCGCGGTCGACCGTGGACCGCAGACGGGGCAGCCGCCGGTGGATCTGCGTCCCGGCCGTCACCAACCGCGCGGCGTGCCAACACGTGAGCTGGCACGCCGCCACGAGGTGATCGCGGGCCCGCGCCTCCGGATCCAGCCGGGCGTACGCGGGTCGGCGCGAACCGGCGCCGGCCTCGTCGGCCTGCTCCGCCTGTGCCTGCTCGGCCCGGGCGAACTGTTCGACCAGGACATGTGCCGCCTCCAGCCGTGTGGCCCCGGCGCGGTTCTGCGCCAGCGTCGCGGCACGGGCCGCCTCGCTGACGGCCTCCCTGTCGACCATGCCGAGGGGCTCGGGTACGGCGAACAGTGCACTCGTCGTCGTCACCATCCCACCCCCTCCGCCACCGACATCGAACCTA
>NZ_LSSV01000097.1:0-1022 GCF_001658045.1 Dietzia sp. 111N12-1
TCGGCGGCAGCCGACTCGGCGACCCGGGATAGTCCGACCTCGGCCAGAGCGGCCGCGGGATCCGCGCCATACAACGCGAGTTCCGCCCGTGGGGTGGCACCGAATACTCGCGGCGACTGGGGTGACCACCCCACGAGGTCAGCCTCGATTCCAGTGACTCGACCATGCACTATCGCATCGACCGGCAGCGCCCCGACCAGCGCCGAGAGGAACGTGGACTTACCGGCTCCACTGGCCCCGGTCACGGCGACAATGCCGCTCAGCTCTGCGTCGAGACCAGTCAATGCCGCGGCCCCGCGACCGGAATAGCGAACCTCGAGCCCTGCGACGCGGACCGTGGCCCCGTGGGCTTCTCGCAGGTCAGTCCCGGGTGCTACCTCGAGATGTTCGCGCACTCGGTGCAGAGCCGCGAGGCCATCCTGTGACGCATGGAATGCCACCCCGACCCGGCGAAACACGGTAAAGCACTCTGGCGCGAGCAGCAGCGCGAGCAGTGCGGGCTGTAGGTCCATCGACCCGCCAAGCAAGCGGAGACCCAAGAAGACCGCTACTACCGCCACAGAGATCGTCGCGATGAGCTCAAGTGCCAGGGCGGACAGGAACGCCCACCTCAGCGTCTCCTGCGTGCGGCGCCCGTAAATCCGCTGGATGGTGTCCAGCGAGTCCGTCTGCTCCTCGACGCGGCCGAGCCCGACCAGCACTGGCAGTCCGCGGGCCAGTTCGGCCAGATGGTCAGACAGCCTGGCCAGAGCACGCAACGCCGCATCTGTGCGTTGACCGGTGTGGCGGCCGATCAGGACCATGAACAGTGGCACCAGCGGGATCGTCACTACAATCGCCAGTGCACTGACCCAGTCGGCGGCGAGGATGCGTACCAGCAGTAGCGGGGGCACCACGATCGCCGCGACTATGGCCGGCACGGATTGCAGGTAGTACTCGTCCAGATCGTCTAAGCCATCCGTGGCGAGCACCGCGGTCCCGCCCCGGGGATCGTGCGCTTGCACCATGTAGCGCCACAGCCG
>NZ_LSSV01000098.1:0-990 GCF_001658045.1 Dietzia sp. 111N12-1
GGGCGGGGGCGGTAGGACTCTCGGTGCTCGCCACCTCCCTGGGCTTGGCGCTCACCGCGCTTTCGGGATGGTTGATCGTCCGATCGAGCGTCGAGGAATACATCATGTATCTCCTGGTGGCGATCGTCGGAGTCCGAGCGTTCGGGATCGGACGCTCGGTGGCCACATACGCCGAACAATTACTCACCCACCACGCCGCCTTCCGGACCATCGACGATCTCCGACTGCGGCTCTGGCGGGCGATCGCAGCACGAGGTACCGGGTCCCGGCGACTGCTCGAAGGTGGGGCGCCGCTGGACTACCTCGTGACCCAGGCCGATGAACTGCGGGATCAACTCCCCCGGGTCGTTACGCCCCTGATCTCCGGAGTGGCCGTACTGCTGGGAGCCACACTCACCACCTGGTTGGTCACCCCCGAGTTCACCGTGCTGGTGGGGGCGGGCTTGGTCACGACCATGGCACTCGGCGCGGTCCTAGTGGCAACGGTCGAACGTGGGGGCGATGTGGCCAGGGTTGCTGGTCGGTCCCACCTGATACGGGGGTCGGCGTCATTGAGTGCAGCAGCGGCGGACCTGCGCGGTAATGGAGTGGCAGCGGCGGCGGTCGACCAACTCGACGAGATAAACCGGAAACAGGCCGCCGCCGAACGGCGCGCCACCCGCGGCACAGGGCTCGGCACGGCGGCGGTGACAGCAGGCACGGGCCTCCTAGCGGTGCTCGTGGCAGTGACCGATCCGGCGGTGGGTGCAGAACGAGCCAGTGTGATTGCCCTCCTGTGCCTGGCGCTGGGCGAGCCTCTCGCCGCGTGGGTCGCGGCAGTGCACCGAGTGCCGTCCGTGCGCTCACTGCTGCACAGCCTCGGCTCCGTACTGGGCCCCTTCCCGCAGACCGCATGGGGCGTTGGCGCGCCGAACGGGCCCGTAAATTCGGTGACGCTGGAGCAAGTGAGTGTTCGGTATCCGCACACTGCGCGCCCGGCCGTGGCGGAGG
>NZ_LSSV01000099.1:0-939 GCF_001658045.1 Dietzia sp. 111N12-1
CCACGACGAGGCCGTCGAGCAGGATTCGCCACAGCGGATGGTGGTGGTCGTTGCTCTGTCCGTCGCGGTCTTTGCGTCCTCTGATCATGGCGCCGGCGGTGGCGATCATCATCACCGCGAAGCCGATCATCAGGACGGTGCCGGGGATGTAGCCGCCGGCAAGGCCGCCGAGGAACGCCCCGACCATCCCGGCGGCGCCGAAGATCAGGCCCGTGCGCCACTGGACGTTGCCCTTGCGGGCGTGACCGATGAGGCTGACCAGTGAGGTGGCGCCGACGACGAACAGTGAGGTCGCGATGGCCTCCTTGGGGTCGAGTCCGCCGATGTAGGTCAGTAGCGGCACGACCAGGATGGACCCGCCCCCGCCGAGAAGGCCCAAGGACAGCCCGACCAGGACGGCCAGGGCCACGACGATGATCGTGGTGATCTCCATTGCAGGTGCCTTTCTCCGGCGGGGGCGCCGGTGCTTCGGGTGGGGTGGGTCAGGAGCGGGCGGGCAGCGAGTCCAGGACGGCGCCGAGCCCGGGCTCGTCGGTCGAACGGTTCCACGGCATCTTCGACAGCGCGGCCGCCATGGCGCAGGAATTGCTCGCGGCCGAGTACGTCAGGCCCGCACCGATCGCGCCGGCGAGGTAGGCGAACTTCGGCGAGAGCACCTTGGAGGCCGTGACGCCCGCCAGGACGAGCGACCCGGCGACCATCCGGACCTGCCGGTCCATCGCCCAGGCGCCCTTGCCGCGGACGACCTCGCCGCCGGCGGCCTCGTAGCCGGCGATGCCGCCGTCGAGCACGGTCACGGAGTCGGGGTCCACGCCCACGGCCTCGAGGCGCTCGTTCGCCTGCCGGGCGCGGTTTCCGGACTGGCAGATCAGGACCACCTGCCCCGGCAGGCGGGAGGCGAACTCCTCGCCGTGCTCCGCGAGCAACGGCAGCGGCACG
>NZ_LSSV01000100.1:0-926 GCF_001658045.1 Dietzia sp. 111N12-1
AGTCACGTTTTCGCCAGTTCACCGACGAGCAGTGGGAGCGGATAGAGCCCCTGCTGCCCTCCAATGAAGGGCGGCAGGGGCATCCGTTTCGCGACAATCGCAAGGTCGTCGAGGGGATCATCTACCGCTACCGAGCAGGTATTCCCTGGCGGGACCTACCTCGCGAGGAGTTCGGGGCGTGGCAGACAGTGTGGAAGCGTCACGCCCGCTACGCCCGGGACGGGACCTGGGATCGCATCCTGCACGTGATCCTGGCTGACGCTGACGCAGGCGGAAAGATCGACTGGAACGTCTCGGTGGATGCGACCATCTGCCGCGCTCATCAACACGGTACGAACACCACGCGCCCTGAGCAGGACACAGGGGGCTCGGTCGAATCACAAGAACCGGCCCTTCCGGGACTGTGAACCCGCAGGTCACGGCATCGGCCGGTCGCGTGGCGGGCTGACGACCAAGATCCACAGCGCGGTCGACGGGCGTGGGCGGCCGCTGGCGAATGTGGTGACCGGCGGGCAGCGCAACGACGGGGCGATGCTCGCCGAAGTGCTGGCCGACATCCACGTTCCTCGCCAAGTCCGTGGCCGACCCCGCACCCGCCCGGACGCGGTGATCGCCGACAAGGCGTACTCGTCCGGCACGATCCGCCGCAAGCTCCGCAGTCGCGGTATCGCCGCTGTCATCCCGGAGAAAAGCGACACCATCGCCGCTCGCGAACGCCGCGGCAGCCGCGGTGGCCGACCCCCGAAACTCGACACTGGCCTCTACAAAGACCGAAACGTCGTTGAACGTTCCTTCGCTCTGGCCAAGCAATGGCGAGCGCTGGCCACCCGCTACGACAAACTCGCGATAACCTACCGCGCCGCCGTCACCCTCTGTGCAATTCTCACCTGGCTACGCCGATTGGGAGACACGCCCTAGGAGACTGC
>NZ_LSSV01000101.1:0-906 GCF_001658045.1 Dietzia sp. 111N12-1
CTTCAGCGCCGTCTCAACGAGCTCGGTGCGCATGTGATCGGCGATCGACCAGCCCACGACCTTCTTGGAGTAGCAGTCGATCACCGTCGCCAGGTAGACGAACCCCTGCCACGTGTGGATGTACGTAATATCTCCGACGAACTTGACGCCGGCGCGATCGGCGGTGAAGTCGCGTTCCACCAGGTCAGGCATGTCGGCTGCAGCAGCGTCGTCAGCTTCAGTGGTGACCCGAAATGGCCTCGGCTGGCAGGCCACCAGGCCTTCGGAGCGCATGATCTGACGCACCAACTCCGGTGAGCACTCGGTGCCCTCGTCGACCAGGTCGGCGTGGATCCGCCGATACCCGTACGTGCCGTCGGTGGCGGCGAAGAAGTGCCTCACCCTGGCCGTCAGCGCCTGTCTGCGGGCCGCGGTGGCCGAGGTCGGGCGCGAGAGCCAGTTGTAGAACCCAGAGGTCGACACGGCCAGCCAGGCGCACATCTTGTAGAGCGGGTTGGTCTCGGACGGGTCGTTCCTGCAGGAGTCGATGTACTCGTATCGGCTCACGGTCGCTGCTCCCGCGCGAAGTAAGCCGCTGCTTTTTTCAGGAACGCCGTCTCAGCGCGAAGCTCGGAGTTCTCCCGCTCCAGCTCCTTGAGTCGCGCCCGCTCATCGAGCGTCACCTCGGTCTCCGTGCCGCCGTGGGTCTCGCGGTACTTGTTCAACCAGTTCCGCAATGTCTCGGGGCCCACGCCGTAGGCCACCGCGACGTCCTTGATCGTCTTCGAGGTCGTGATGACCTCCTGGCACAGCTCATCCTTGAACTCCTGGCTGAACCGCCTGCGTGATGCACTCACTGCTGGGTCTCATTTCGGTAGGTCCCTCACTTTAGGAGGGTCCACCGTCCGAGATCACCGCAGCAGGCCA
>NZ_LSSV01000102.1:0-905 GCF_001658045.1 Dietzia sp. 111N12-1
ATGACCTACTGGCGGAACCTCTTAGAGTATGTCGACACCTGTCAATCCGAAGCCGTTCGATCCCGTTACCTATGGCCCGTGGGCCCTCGTCGTGGGCGGAAGTGAGGGCGTGGGCGCCGAGATCGCGTTCCGCCTCGCCGATCAGGGCGTGTCCTCCGTGCTCGTCGCCCGCAAGGCCGGGCCCCTCGAGGAGACCGCCGAGGCCGTCCGCGCCAAGGGCGTCGAGTGCCGGGTCGTGTCCGTCGACCTCACCGAGCCCGGCGCCACCGAGGGCATCGCCGCGGCCTGCGAGGGCCTCGACCTGGGGCTGCTCGTCCTCAACGCCGGCGCCAACACGTACGGCTCCGAGTTCGTCGAGTCCGACATGACCCAGGTTCAGAAGGTCATCGACCTCAACATCACCTCGCCGATGCAGATCATCCGGCAGTTCGGCCCCGCCCTCAAGGCCCGCGGCCGCGGCGGCATCGTGGTGATGGGCTCGATGGCCGGCTACCTCGGCCACGCCGACATGAGCGTGTACTCCGCGGCCAAGGCGTTCAGCCGGGTCTTCGTCGAGGGCCTGTGGCTCGAGATGCGGGAGCACGGCGTCGACGTCGTCGAGGTCATCCTCGGCGTCGTCCGCACCCCCGCGATGATCCGCGCCGGCCTGGACATGGACCTGCCCGGCTTCACCGTCAGCGAGCCCACCGAGGTCGCCGAGGAGGTCCTGGCGTCCATCGGCAACGGCCCGATCCACGTCTGCGGCGGCGAGAACAACCGCAAGGGCGTCGAGTTCTCCTCCGGCGTCGACCGGGGACGGATCGTGGCCGGATCCCACAAGCGGATGACGGCGCTGCGCGGGAACTGAAGTCCGACGCGACGCACGCGTCGGTGCCCGGCCGCGGATGCTCCTATGGATGTCAAGC
>NZ_LSSV01000103.1:0-901 GCF_001658045.1 Dietzia sp. 111N12-1
CACCCACGGATGCAGCAGAAGAGCCAGAATTATCCGCGATGGTCGCCGTATTCGTCTCAGGATCTACCGAGACCATCTCACTGTTCTTGCGGACTTCGATCCCATATTCGGCGACTACGCGCTCAAGCTCCTCGGCGAACACTGGTACCCCAAACATTCCTGGAGTTGGAAGGACCAACACGACACGGATGTCGTCAAGTACCCCCTTCTTCCGCCAATAATCAGCCGCAAGGTACGCAATCTTCTGAGGGGCCCCTGCGCACTTGATGGGGCCAGAAGGTTGGGTGAATATAGCCGTCCCAGACCGGGTGGACTTGATCAGATTCCAGGTCTTCGGGGCGAGATCGTAGACGTAGTTGCTCGACGCAGACGGCGACGAGACAGCCTCGGCCATACCGGGCACCTTATTCCAATCAAGCTGAATACCTGGGCAGACGACTAGGTAGTCATAGGTAACCCTACCTCCGGATCCTAATAGCACTGTTTGTGCCTCCGGATCAATATCGACGGCTGCGTCTTTGATCCACGCAACACCCTGAGGGATCACGGAGGACTCCGAGCGTTTAGATTCCTCCTGTGGAGCACATCCACCGCCGACCAGGGTCCACAATGGCTGGTAGTAGTGAGTATCGCTGGGCTCGATGAGACCGACGTCCTCCTGTCCCGCGTGGCGCAGTCGGGCGGCCAGGCTGATTCCCGCGTTGCCTCCACCGATGATCAGAATTGCATGGTGAGTGCTCATGTTGGAAGCCTTTCGTAGCAGCTGTGGCAGTTCTGCCACCCCGCAATGTACCCCCCAAGGTATATAAGTACAGCGGATGGAGGGTCTCCCTTTAGGATCCACTGCTCGGCCTTGGCGTCGATGCCATCGATGACCCGGTGTTCGCCGACCTGGTCCCAG
>NZ_LSSV01000104.1:0-145014 GCF_001658045.1 Dietzia sp. 111N12-1
CTCAGATGCGAAGAGCCTGTAAGGGGAACCAACCGCGGGCCGAGATCGCTCGGAAGGCCGCTGCAGATGGTTCAGCAAAGCCGTTGAAGTCCAAAGGTCGATTGTTCGCGAAGCGCTGAAGGGTTGCACTCTTCGCTTGACAGAGTTTCAGCGTAGTAATTCGTTCAATCTGCTCGAGCAGGTCGTCCGATGGTTGAACGAGGGCAAAGGTCAACGATTCTGCGTCGGCTCGAGGATCGAGTAAGCGGAGCAATTCCATAGTGGTCAGGTCGTTGGCAAGAGCGACCCGCTCCAAGTATGAGTCGAGTGCCTCTCCGTCTGAGAGCTGCACCCGGCTTGGCAGGGGCTCGGTCGGGCTGGCCATGACAGTCATCCGACTTGATCTTGGATGCGGTGGAGGACTTGCTCACCGCAGCGTCGCTGGAGACCTCGCCCCTCGACTTCCGCGACTACTGAATCGCGCAGGTCGAGAAGCTGCAGCTTCTGTTCGACCGTCAATTGTGCGTCAACTCGCCAGATGTCTTCGAGGGGCACGACACTGTCCGAGATCACCTTCGGCTGTTGCTCGGGGCTTTGCATCCACAGCCAGTATTCAAGGACCTGTCGAGTTTCCGGGTCATTGCCGATTTCTGGCATCAGCCATCTGACAGCCGGGCCGGGTAGCCCGATCCTGCCGGCGGTTAAAACGGGTGTTAGTTGATTTGTCAGAATCGTTGTCAGCTCCGCAGCGAACGTGGAGGATGCGATGGGAGATGCCTCAACCGAGCCAATCAGAGCACTAGCGCGGCGGCCAGTTCCTGCCGTGGCTTGGGCTTGAATGCCCGGTCCGTTTCTGTACGTAGTCACGGCTTCATGAACGTCGTTACAGGCCTGTCTGCGCGCGTTCCACATCGCAGCAGCGCCTTCACGCACACGTGAGTCCTCACGATGTAAGGCGTTCCAATCTGGATCCCCTGCAGCGAGGTAGATCGTCGGGACAGCGCCTTCGTGAAGTCCGCCCGCATCGACGAGTTTGGCGATTCGTCTTCCGACTCGCATCAGGTTCGAGATTTCTTCCAACGCCTGTAATCGCGCCTCCTCCTGATCTCGCCTAGGCTCCGTCTGGCTGGCGGGTCGTTCGCAGAGAACTCGGAGGTTAGTCGCCATTGCCCTGTCGAATCCGCTACAGGTCACGATCGGTAGAAGGCAGTTGAGCAGTATCGCCGCCTGTAGGGGGGTTAGAACTGCCTGCCCCGTTGTGATCTGGACTTTCTCTAGCCACGTCAGCACGTGCTCTGTCCCAGGTTGGACCTCGTGGGGTCTCACTGCCTTGCTTAAGCGTCGCAACTGCTTCATGTGGGAAAGTAGCCGGCCAGTGACGATAAAGGCATCGTGGTTGTCGCGAAGCAGATTGTTGGCGCGAGCTTGGAGCGCCAAGACTCTATCACTCGCCACGACTGCTCTGTGCGGCCCTGCGTCGTTGACTTCGAGGAAGACGCCGTGCTCTTCGCAGGCAAAACGCAACCAGGTCTTCTCGCAGTGCGAGCGGATTCCGTGCACTTCACATTCCGGGCACACCCACCGCCTGCCCTGAAGGAGCCCTACGAGTCGGGGAGTAGGGCTCCGCTGGCGATGGCGAACCGACATCGCATCAAGTTCATCTGAACTCACGGACAGGCGCTGTGCAAGCTCGCTCAGTGGAATTTTCTTGCGGTTCGAGAGATTCTCTGGCGTCAGCCCGTCGCACCCCTTAAGTAGAAGCGATACGGGAACGTCATTCGCGTCAGCGCACCGTTGGACGAACGACGCCAGGGTTTCCTGCCTGGCTGGTGAGAGGCGTGTGGGCAGCTGAGTGGGCTGGTCGGTGGTGATCATGATCGAGCCCCTTCCAACGCGGCTTGTCGAGCTTCAGCGCGTGCGCTAAGTGGTACCGCTTTGATATGGGCCCCAGTAATCACTCCGGTTCCATCCTCGATTGCGCGGCCGGCACATTCGGTAAGAAGTTCACGCACATCGCCCAGATACCCTTGTGTCCTCTTCCACAGCAGTCCCGCGAACTCATCGTGGAGCACGCCAGTTGAAAGCCCAGGGAGATATAGCGCTAGAGCACGCTCCTGCGCCACCAACATGGTCTGCCACTTTAGCTTTCCTTCGTTCGTGTCAACTTCTATCGGGCCCAAAAAGTGTGCTTTCAGCCTCGCGGCGATCTGCGGATCTGTGAGCAGCTCACCCCCCTCGAGGTTTGCGCCCACTAGGACGATTGAGGCGCCCAGTTCACCGAGCTCAGTATTTAGTACCTTGACGTGATCAAGTACCTCTCTTCCGATCTTTTGTCCGGTGTTGAGCAGGTGTGCGTCGTCGATGATCAGTAATCGCACGAGATGCCGCTCACACGCTCTCAGAACTCGTCCAGTCTGGAGACGTGCTACGCCCTCCCCCGGGAGCGCTAAGAACTCAAGGATCACTGAATTCAGGTCCTTCACCTTCGCGGCAGACGGCAAATTTACCCAGCAGACCGGAACCACGTCGCGCTCCTTCTCAGGATCTGGGTACCAAACTGGCCTGCCATCCGGTCCAGAGGTCGGGTACCCCAGCGCCGATTCTCTGTATCGTTCCATCGCCCAGCGCTTGACGAACGTGCTTTTCCCCGCGCCGTTCGGACCGGTAACCGACATGAATGTCCTCGCCCCAGGCGGGGAATCATTGTTAGCCCTTACGGTCTCGGATAGATGACGCGCAATAGCCTCCCGGTCCGGCGTCGTAAAAAATTGAGTGCGATACCACTTTCTGACCTGAGCTGCATATTGTTCACGGACTTCAGGGCTAGCCGAGCGGAGCTCCGTAGCCGTGAGTCGGTCCGGTTCCTTGCCGTCCATCGCGATGCTCGCCCGGTGCCACCGATGCGCCGTCATTGCTTCTCATTTGCGTAGTCAAGTGTCAGCCGGCCCCAAGGGGCGTCGAAGTCGATTGGGCTCGTACTCAGCGTTTCCGTCGTAGTCGGATGCGGAGACAAAGGAGTCCGTGATTGCGCATCCACAGCCTCGTTGATGTCACGACGAGATTGCTGCCGTCGTAATCGCGCTGCGCGGATCCGCGCTGGCTCGTCGAAATTCTCAGCATGCGTGGTGAGCTCGATAAGTTCTTCAGCAATGAGGTGCTGGGACCACTCGCGGGAGATCATCTTCTTACCGCCTCGGTTCTTGGCAACCTTCCACGCGGCATCTACAAGTGCGTCAGTCATGGGCGCGTGTGTCAATCCGGCGCCCTTCCAGGGAACCTCGTTGACCTCGTTGGTTTCTGGGTCGCGGAACCACAGCCTGCTCAGGTCGTGAGGATCACGGTAGAACGGCGCGGCGGCGTCCTTCTCACGAAATCGCCCTTTCCGACCGTTCCGGTACTCATCGAGGCATTCGGCGTCGAAGATGAGGTTCTTGCACTTGATTCCGCCATGTGAAATTACTGCCCAGTGAATTGGGAGGAAGTCGAAAACCATGTCGGCGCGCTGGGGGACATCGATGCAACCCGTAAGTTCGGTGAGCATGTCCCACATCTCGAGCGGCGTGAATCTCGCTTTGGGCTCTCCCGGAACGCGCAGTCCCGCGTGTTCTGTCCGGTGGTAGTCCAAGCTCACAAATCTCCGGAGGTGCTGCTCTAGTTCGTTAGCGGTTAGTAGGGCTTCTGTGTCGACCTTGGCGCCGCGCTCGCCAGTGTTCCTGCCCTTGTATCCAGGGATTTGCTGCCACGCACGTTGCAATGTCTCATGGAACCGCTCGATATGCGGGTTGTCAGTTGGTCTGCCGCCTCGTGTCGGCAGGAAATCGATTCCGAGCGACGCAAGAGTGTCTTGAAAGTGCGCGGACATGAAGTTAGAGCCGTGATCACTTCGCACTGCATCTGGCAACACTGACGGGATAGCGTGCTCACCCTGAAGGGTTGTGTAGTCCGGCAGTACGTCAGTCTTCCCGTCAGCCGTGGTCATCAGAGATACCTGACCCGGCAATCCGCACCACCTCCAGTCAGAGACGGATGTCCCTTCGACGAGCATGGAGAAAGGTCGGCACACGTCGTATAGGAGTAGAGCCGCGTCAACTGCGTCAGCGGACTTTGGGACCACGCGCAACGCCAGCACGACTCGTGTCGCCACATCGATCGCGGTGAGAACTTCGACACTGAAGACTTCTCCAGTTCCCACGTCCCTCACCAGACAGTCCGCTCGGGTCGCGTCGATCGCTACGACCTGCCCGGGCCGCATGGCCGGGTAGTGCTCGTAGCCCGAGGTGTTTCGCAGTGAGCGGGTCTTCTGGGTACGCGTCGTCGCACCACGCGTGAACATGAGCCACGAGAGGTACTGGGATTTGATGCGCTTCGCTGGCTGTTTGTATTCCACTCCACTTTGCTTGAGCGCAACGGTGATTCTTCGGTCCAGCTCCGCGATGTTGACCGCGGACCGGTCCCCGTCGAAGGTGCGGGCGAGCGTTTCCGCGACCTCTCGATAGGCCTCATCGATCTGCGCCCATTCCTTCCGGGGTTTCAGCGCACGGCCATCAATCAACCCGACAAGTCCGTCTCGTCGCCAATTCTGGACCCAGCCACGAATCGAACTACTTGAGGGGGAGCTACCAGCCTTGCCCCCCTGGGCGAGTTTGCGTTGACGGGTCCGGTCCACCTCAAACTCGCTTGCCAAATGAGCCGCCATCGCGTTTGCTCGAGCTGTCTCAGATACGCCACTGTGTGAGCCAAACGGATGCCGCGGCTCTCCGGGCCGCGCTAGGTCCGGGTGCCCGTCTCGATAGCCTGTCAAGACCTCTTGGACGACCTCGAGCTTGAACAGCGCGGCTTCTCTCGCGCTTACTGAAAGTGCGTCCCACAACGGTTGTAAGGCCGCGGAGGCAGCAGCCACCCTGCCGTCGTCTATCTGACGCGCTTCGGTTAGCTCGCCAAAGTTGATGACTTCTTCCGCCCCCGTAACCGTTTTGACCTCCAATCCACCCGGGAGAACTCCAGTGACGCGGTACAAGCCACCGGGCATCAGGATCAGGTCGCCACGCTTGATCGGCGTACGCGCGTTAGGGCGCCTAACACTCACAGCGCACCTACCGAGGTTCGAATCTCGCTGTTGAGGTCGATTCGACGCTGTAGATCACACGCGAGGTCTCCAGACCAGATGAGATGCCAAATCCCAGCTTTGACCCTTCCATCCCCCTGGTCCAAGCGCATCAACTCGCCTAGCGCCACTACTGCATGAAGTCGAACCTCCTCGATGATGAGAGGCCGCACGGAGTCGATCCAGCTCGGTGGCCGACGAAATCCTTGCAGCCACAACAAATTCAGCTTCTCCACCCGGTCAAGCTCGGCGAACAATTTGTAGCTCCACCCAAAAGCCGCACATGCTTCTCTCGTGACCGGAACGGCTTCGAGGAACTCCGCGTCCTGTTTCTCAACCGGCCGGGCATCCCAGATCGTCACCAACTTGGACGCGTCAACCGACAGGACATCAGGAATATGGGACTTTCGTCCCGATGGCGTCGCCCATGAGACTCGGCATGGTTGAGGGACCAACCACTGCACTTGCGGGTCTCTATCCAGTTTCCGCACGAGGTCGTGCTCAAGGCCGGACTCGACGTCCAGCACCCGACCGACGGTCTGACTCCATGCTCTGGCGGGGATGTTCTTCGACCGCGTACTTGCACGAACTTTCCGGAACGGCGTGATACATGAGAAGTCGGTTGGCGGAAGGCCCTCCGACCAATCCCGTGCCTCCGGCTTGCCTTCCCACCGGAAAGACCATGTGATTGCGGTCATCAGGCACCTCGCCAGGGGTTGACGAGCCGGGTTTCGAAACTGTCTGCTAGAAAAGACAAGGGAATCCTCCACTGAGGTAAGTCCTGCTATCACAGGTGAAGTCCCACGCGAAAGCGTGGGCGGATCCAGCGAGAAGGTCGGGTGGCACCCCGGCCTTCTTTCGCATTTCGGCGCTCTACGTCGCCCGTGTTGTTCTAAGTCGTCGCCGCCCCCGAATCCCCAAGAGCCTGCGCAAGAAGGTCAGCGACAACGCCACTAACTGGCTTCTGGTTTCGGTTCGCCGTCTCATAGATCCGCGCGGCCAGCTCCGCGGGCAGCCGCGCGGAAACGAGGACTCGCTCGTTCGGCTTCAATTGCTGCGCACGCAAACGAGGCCTGCCCGTTCGCGCAGGCTGAAGATCAACGCGAGGTGCATGATCAGCGGGCGACATGGTTGGCCTCCAAGCACGGGTCGGAGTAGACATCCGTCCTCGGAACTCACGTTATGCCTCGTGACCTGCACCGTCCACGAAACCGCAAAACTCGACCACTACATTCGTAAAGCCAACAACGTTCGTAGCCTTTTGACCAGCATCTATGCACTTCCCAGAACTTCTAGATTGACCGAGCCGTAGCGGTCGGTCTACTGATGATTCTGGATTTCACCTGGTCAAAAGGATTCTGACGCCCCAATAGCTGGTTCACCCGTCAATCTAGAAGGTCATTTCGTCAATCTAGACCGCACAGCGACACGCGGCAGCTACAGCCCCCGCGCCATGTCCACGAAACGCGAGTAATGGAGCTGATGCGCCACCGTGATCGTGGACGTGGGACCACCGCGGTGCTTGCCCAGGATCAGGTCCGCCTCGCCGGCCCGAGGGTCGTCGCGCTCGGAGGCGTCCGGGCGGTGCAGCAGCATGACGATGTCGGCGTCCTGCTCCAGTGAGCCGGACTCACGCAGGTCGGACACCTGGGGCCGCTTGTCGGTTCGCTGCTCGGGGCCACGGTTCAGCTGGGAGATCGCGATCAATGGGACGTCGATCTCCTTGGCCAACAGCTTGAGCTGACGAGAGAACTCGGAGACCTCCTGCTGACGGGACTCCACCTTCTTGCCCGACGACATCAGCTGCAGGTAGTCCACCACGATCAGCCGCAGGTCGTGCTTCTGCTTGAGCCGGCGGGCCTTGGCGCGGATCTCCATCATCGTCATGTTGGGCGAGTCATCGATGAACAGCGGCGCCTCGGAGATCTCCCCCATGCGCCGCGCCATCCGGGTCCAGTCCTCATCGCTCATCTTGCCCGACTTCATATCGGACAACTTCACGCGCGCCTCCGCGCTCATGAGGCGCATGACGATCTCCGTACGGCTCATCTCCAGCGAGAACACCACCGAGGAGAGCCCGTGCTTGATGGAGCAGGACCGCATGATGTCCAGGCCGATGGTCGAGTTGTGCGTGGGGATCGCGGTGGGCCCGGCCAGATACAGGTGATTGGCGGCGGCGACCTCGATGCACCTGACCGGGACGCTCTCCGCACTGCGCACGTCGGTGATGAGCCGGGCCGCCCGGCCGGAGCCGGGATTCTCGGGGACGACGATGCCGAAGTCGCAGACCAGCATGAGGGTGTCGAGTGACTTGGTGGTGACGACCTGCTCGGTGCCGCCCATTTCGATACGCCACTCGTGCTCGGCGTCGGCGACCAGCTCGGTGCCGTCGTTGAACCGCACTGTGAAGCACGGGCGGTCCTGCCACACCTCGGTCACGGCGACGACCTCGGTGGGCTGCCCGTCGGCATCCAGCACCCGGTCCCCCACGGCGACCTCGCCCATGGTGGTCTGCCCGTCGGGCGTGGGCAGGACGGTGTCGAGGGCCAGCGCCTTACCCACGCCGGGGCGGGCGGCGATGATGATCATCTGGCCACCGTGCAGACCGTTGGTCACGGCGTCCAGGTCGGCGAATCCGGTGGGCACACCCTGGGCGAGCCCACCAGCGGTGTGGATCGCGTCGATCTCGTCCATCGTGGGCTGCAGCAGCTCCTCGATGATCACGAAGTCCTCGGTGGTGCGTCGCTCGGTGACCTCGAAGATCTCCGCCTGGGCGCGGTCCACCACTTCGGCGACGTCCGCGCCCTCGGACCCCGAGTAGCCGAACTGCACGATCCGGGTGCCGGCGTCGACCAGGCGGCGCAGCACCGCCTTCTCCGCGACGATCTGCGCGTAGTACCCGGCGTTGGCCGCGGTGGGGACGGTGGAGATGAGCGTGTGCAGGTACGGGGCACCGCCGGCACGGCGGAGGTCGCCCCGGCGGTCGAGCTCGGCGGCCACGGTGACGGCGTCGGCCGGCTCACCGCGTGCGTACAGGTCGAGGATGACGTCGTAGATCGCCTGGTGCGCGGGCTTGTAGAAGTCGCCCGGCTGGATCTCCTCCACCACGTCCGCGATGGCGTCCTTGCTCAACAGCATCCCGCCGAGCACGGACTGCTCGGCGGTGAGGTCCTGCGGCGGGGTGCGGCCGAACTCTCCGCCGCCGCCCTCGTCCGGCGGAGGCGGCATCTCGCCGGGACCGCTGAATCCCCCCTGCGCCATGACCGCTCCTCTCCGCCGTAGAACTCGTACCGTCACCGAACCCGATCGGGCGCCAACCCGAATGGGCACCGACCCTGAACAGGCGCCGAGCGACCTCTCCACTGTAGGTCACCCCGCCGACACGCCCGGCGCCCTGCCCACCCGGTTATCCCCAGGTTTGTCCACATTTGCGAGAGAGCACCTGTGGACAACTGTGAATGGATGTGGGTTACGCAGGGCCGATGGGCGTATCACTGTGGACAACCGGTGGAAACCGCTGGCCACTTTCAGCAAAACCGCAGGTCACCATCATCGTCGCAGGTCGCGGCGCCGGTGGAGAACGGCGCTTACCACGTCACAAACAGGGACACAATGGATAACGAAAGATGAACGGCACTGATCCGAGAACCGTCCGGACCCTAGGCATTACAACTAGTTATCCACAGGCCGTCCACAAAAGCGAGGGCCCCGACCGTCACTGTGACGATCGGGGCCCTTCGCGGTGAATCAGGCGGGGACGACCTCGACCGCGACGCGCGCGGTGGTGTCGTGACCCAGGTCGACGACGACGCTGTGGGCGCCGGTCGACTTGATGTGCTCCTTGGGCATCTCGACGGCGCGCTTGTCGAGAGTCGGTCCGCCCGCGGCCTTGATGGCAGAGGCGACATCGCCCGCGGTGACCGAGCCGAACAGCTTGCCGGTGTCCGAGGTCTTGACCGCGACCTTGACGTCGGCCAGCGACTCGAGCTTCTGCTTGAGCTCGTTGGCGTGGTCCGAGTCGCGCACCTCACGAGCCTCCTGGGCCCGCTTGATGGAGTCGACCTGGCGCTCGGCGCCACGGGTGGCCACGATGGCCAGCCCGCGCGGGAGCAGGAAGTTACGACCGTATCCGCCCTTGACCTCGACGATGTCGCCCGGCGCACCGAGCTTGTCGACGTCGGCGGTGAGGATCAGCTTCATGATCCGTCTACCTTTCTTTCCTCCGACGGACCCGACCTGGGCCGGGATGTCGCGAGGTCATGTCTCATGCTTATGGGGTGGGACGCGGGTGGCGCCCCGGGGAATTCGACGCGCTCTAGAACGGGGGCTCGTCGTCCATGCCACCGAAGCCACCGGAACCGCCGGCCTGCGGGGCGCTGCCCCACGGGTCGTCGTTCTGCTGACCACGGCCCTGGCCGCCGCCGTAACCGCCCTGCGGCTGACCGCCACCCTGGAAGCCGCCGCCCTGCTGGCCGCCACCCTGGAAACCGCCGCCCTGCTGGCCGCCGCCCCCGCCGCCTTCACGGTTGGTGCGGGTCACCTTGGCGGTGGCGTACTTGAGCGACGGGCCGACCTCGTCGACCTCCACCTCGTAGACGGTGCGCTTCTCGCCCTCACGGGTTTCGTACGACCGCTGGCGCAGCCGACCGTTGACGATGACGCGCATGCCCTTCTGGAGCGACTCGGCGACGTTCTCCGCCGCCTGCCGCCAGACGTTGCAGGTGAGGAACAGGCCTTCGCCGTCCTCCCACTGGTTGGTCTGCGAATTGAAGCGACGTGGCGTGGAGGCGATCCGGAAGTTCGCCACCGCGGCACCCGACGGCGTGAACCGCAGCTCGGGGTCCGCGACGATGTTCCCGACCACTGTGATAGGGGTGTCGCCCTGTGCCATGCGCTTGTCCTCCGTGTTGAAGCCGGCGTATTACAGCCTGAGGTGGATGGTGATCGAAGGCCGACCGACCGCGCCCAGATTACCGGTGCGGTCGGACACTCCGGGTCACTTGTCGGCGCGGAGCACCTTGGTGCGGAGAACGTTCTCGTTCAGACCGAGCTGACGATCCAGCTCCTTGACCGCGTCCGGCTCGGACTTGATCTGCGCGACGGCGTAGATGCCCTCGGTCTGCTTGTTGATCTCGTAGGCGAAGCGGCGCTTCCCCCAGACATCGACCTTGTCGACCGATCCGCCCTCTTGCCGGATCACGTTGAGGAACGTGTCCAGCGACGGCGCCACGGTGCGCTCGTCGAGACTCGGATCGAGGATGACCATCACTTCGTATTGACGCATGGGACCTCATCACCTCCTGTGGACTACAGATTCGGCCACGGTGTCTCCGTGGCAGGAGGGTCGTTGCGTCAGCAACCGCTCAAGGCTACCCCGGTGACCTCGGCAGACGAAATCACCGTCGGCGGCGGCAGCACCGTCGCACGGGCGCGCCACCCCCTCACAGGTCGTCGAGTCTGACGTAGCCGTCCTCCACCGCTCGCAGCAGCAACCGGACCTTGGTCCGCGCGGGCCGGCCGACGGCGTCGTACTTGGAGCGCACCCGCTGGATGTAGGTGCTGACGGTGGAGTCGGCCAGGAACAGCCGCTCGGTGACCTCGCGCTTGCTGTCCGAGGCGAGCCAGGCGATGAGGACCTCGACCTCCCGGTCACTGAGGTCCGGACGGGCCGCGGCGGGGCGGAAAGGAATCGTGGCGGTCATGGCGCCCTCTCGTTCGATGAGTTCCGATTCATTCTGGCGACGGCCGGTCACGGCGTGAACTTCCCCCGAATTGTCAGTACAAGTCCGTACGGATGCGTCCTACGATCGTATGAAACCCCAGCACATGACCTCCGAATCCCTTCCGTACGCCGGTCGCCCGGCCGTACGATGTTGACCGTGCACACCCCCCGCGAGCCCGTCGAGGGCGCAGTTGGACGATCAGCTCCTTCTCAGATTCAGACTCGGGAGGAGCTCGGCACCGCGCTCACCGCTCTCCGGGTGACGGCCGGTCTCTCGGTCCGCGACGTTGTGCGGCTGGTCCCCTCCCTGACCCTCGGGACCGCCTCCGGCTGGTTCTCGGGCCAGCACGTGCCGACCCGCGCGAGCGAGGCGACGCTCGTGGAGCTGCTCCGCCTGCTCGGTGTCGGCGGGGACGCGGGCTCGGATACGGACCCGGCCGGCACGAGCCCTGCCGGCACGGACCCCGCCCGCGCAGACTCCGCCACCGCGGCCACCATCGACGAGTGGCGGGCGGCCGTCGAGCGGGTCCGGATGCGTCCGGGGCCCCGACGCACCACCCGCCGCATGCAGAACGGCGCCCGCCCCGGGGAGACCGGCTCGTCGACGGACCCCGCTGCCCCGGCCGGGACCGACCCGACCGACGCCCGACCGACGCCCCGCTCGGCCGTGCCCCAGCCCGACGACACCGGCAGCCCGTATGTCGGCCTGCGCTCGTACCTCAGCGACGACGCCGCCCTCTTCCACGGTCGCGGGGCCGAGATCGACCAGGTCCTGGCCCGCGTGACCGCCTCACGGACGCGGCCGCTCGTCGTGGTGGGCGCCTCCGGGTCGGGCAAGTCGTCACTGCTCGCGGCCGGACTCGCCCCGCGGTGGGTCGCCGAGGGCTCGACCGTGGCGATCGTGCGCCCGGCCGGGATCACCGGCGAACTCGCGAGCGCCACCGGCCACCTCGTCGTCGACCAACTCGAGGAGCTCTGGGCGGACGAGGTGAGCCCCGCGCGCCGCGCGGAGGTGCTCGACGCGCTGGCCACCCGCGCCGCCGGGGGCCGGCCGACGATCCTCGCCCTGCGCGCGGACTTCTTCCAGCCCGCCCTCGCCGAGCCCGTCCTGCGCGACGCCCTGGACGACCCGGTGGTGATCGGCCCGCCCAGCCGCGAGCAGCTCGCCGAGATCATCGTCGAGCCCGCACGCTCCCTCGGCTACACGGTCGAGCCGTCGCTGGTGAACCTGCTGCTCGACGCGGTCGCCCCCGCCGACGGCGGCGCCGACGAGCGCTCCCTCCTGCCGCTGCTGTCCCACGTGCTGCTGGTGTGCTGGGAGCGCAGTCGCCGCCGTCGCATCACCGTGGACGACTACTACTCCTCCGGCGGGGTGGAAGGCGCCGTCCGCGCGTCGGCGGAATCCGTCTACCAGGAACTGGATCCGGCGGGCCGGGCCGCGTGCAGGACCCTGTTCCTCCGGCTGGTCGACGTCCGTTCCGCCCGTCCCGTCCGCCGCCACGCCCCGCTCGCCGAGCTGTCCGAGAACCTCCTCGTCGTCGCCACCCCCTTCGCCCACGCGGGCCTGCTCACCGTCGACGGCGAGGCGGTGACCCCCACCCACGAGGTGCTCTTCTCCTCGTGGCCGCGCCTGGTCGACTGGATCGACGCGGACCGGGAGGGCCTGCGCACCCTGGCGCGCGTGCGCTCCGCCGCCGCCGACTGGGAGGGGTCGGGGCGCGACGAGTCCGCGTTGCCCCCCGCGTCGGCGACCGCGGACTACCTGAGGTGGAGGGACGACGACGACGGCCCCAGCGCCCACCTGGCGGAATCGGAGCGGCAGTTCCTCGCCGCCGCCGAATCCCATCACCGATCCGTCGCCCGGAGGGACCGCAGGCGCATCCGTACACTGACCGTGCTGGCCGCGTCGTTGGCGGTGGTGACCGTCCTGGCCCTGGTCGCGAGCGGTGTCGCACTCCGCGCCGGCGCGGACGCCCGCCACACCCGCGACGTGGCCCTATCCCGCTCCGGCTCGGTCTCCTCCACCACCGCCTTCTCCCGCGACCCCGGCCTGGGCCGCGCGTTGGCCCTGGCCGCCTACCGGATCCACCCCACCACCGAGGCGCGCTCGGCGCTACTCAACACCAGCCGCGCCGACGTGCCACTGCGGTTCGAGGCCGCCCCCGGCAGTGGACGGGTCATCGCGCTGCCGGACGACGGCGGTGTCGCCGCCGTCAGCTCGGACGGCGTCCTGCGCATCTTCCGCGCGGGCGACCCCGCCGCGGTCGCGACCCTCGCCCTGGGCGCCGGGGAGCGCCACGAGCTGTACGCCGCCGCCCTGTCGCCGGGCGGCTCGGTCCTCGGGGTCGCCGGACAGGGCGCGGTGCACCTGGTCGACCTGCGCGATCCCACGGAGCCCACGATCCTGGCCGCCCTCGAGGAGGGTGCCGGGCCGTTCCACTCCGTCGCCTTCTCCCCCGACGGCACCACCCTCGCGGCCGGCACCGGTGACGGCCGTGTCCTGCGGTGGCCGCTGGACATGCGCGGCGGGGCGCTGGCCGTCACCGACCAGCGGGCGCGGGTCGCCGTCCCCGATCCCGGGGCCGAGGTCGCCAAGCCCGTCGAAGCGCTGGCATGGCTGCCCGACTCCCGGACCCTGCTGGCGGCCAACCGCACCGCGGGCGTCAAGACGCTGCTCGACGCCGACGCGTCCGGCCGGGGTCACCGCGGACCGGACCTCGACACCGGGCCGGTCGCGATCCCGCTCGCCCTCGCGGTGAGTCCCGACGGCACCCGGATTGCGGCCGGGACCACCGACCGGTCCGTGCAGCGCTGGCAGCTGGACGGCGACGGCGGTGCTGGCGGCGCCGCCGTCCTCGAGGGTGCCCGCCCGCTACCCGAACTGACCGGGTGGAACGCCTACGTCCACGACGTCACCTATGACGACCGGGGACGGCTCGCCGCCGCCGGCTCCGACGAGCGGGTCCGCGTCTACGACCCCGTCGGCCGGATGCTCACCGAATTGCCGGCCTCGCAGGTCGCGACCGGGGTCCGCTTCACCGACTCCGACCGCCTCGTGACCTATTCGGTCGACGGCCTGGTCCGACTCTGGCCGCTGGGACGCCTGGGCGCGGCCTCGGAGTCCAACTCGATCTTCCAGACCGCGTCCTCGGCGGATCGGACCACCGGGGTCCTCGGCGTCACCGCCGCGGAACTGCACTACACCGTCGTCGACACCACCGGCCCGGTCCCGCGCGAGACCGGCCGCGTCGTCCCCGACGCCGGGACCCGGTTCTCCGGCTCCGTGGCCATGTCCCCCGACGGGCGCGTCGTCTACGCGGGGCTCGCCGACGGGGGCCTGCAGGTGTTCACCGCGCCGTTCGGGCCCGCCACCCGCCCGGTGGCGGCCCTGCCCGTGACCTCCGGGGTGGTGGTGGCCAGCCCGCTCAGCCCCGACGGGCGCACCCTGGCCGTGTGCAGCGACACCAGCCCCGACCTGGGACTGGTCGACGTCACCGATCCCGCCGAGCCCACGCTCCGGGTCACGGTGCCGCTGCCCGACCCGTGCGTCGTCGCCGAGTTCTCGGCCGACTCCGGGCAACTCGTCGTGCCGACCCTCGGGCCCGAGACGGTCGTCCTCGACACCACCGACCCCGACCGGCCGACCGTCGCCCACCGGCTCACCACCGGGATCGGCGCCTCGCCGTCGGCCGGGTACGCGCCCGGCTCGCCACTGCTGGCCACCTCCGGCGGGGACAAGACGATCCGCCTGTGGGACATGGCCGACGCGACCGCGCCCCGCGAACTGTCCTCGTTCACCGCGCCGCCCGGGGAGATCTACTGGACCGCGTTCTCCGCGGACGACGACCTGGTCATGCTCACCTCGAGCACCGGCCAGGTTACCGTGGTGGACGTGTCCGACCCTGCCGGGCCGCAACCGTGGGCGGTTCTGGGATCGACCACCGATCCCCTGCTCTACCAGGGCCGCAGCGCCTCACCCACGGGCGGCCTGCTCGCGGTGGGCGTCGAGGGCGCCATGTGGATGTGGCAGCTCGACCCGGACCGGGTGGTGAGCGAGGCCTGCGCCGGTGGCGTGCAGCTCACCGCCGAGGAGTGGGATCGGCACTTCCCGGACACCGAGCCGTTCGACCTGTGTGGCTGAACGGGTCGCGCAGTGGGAGCGCCGGGCCGCTGACCGGGGGCAGGGGCGGTGCGGGGGCGGTCAGCCGTGTTGGAGGCCGATCGTCAACGCCTGCGTGACCGGGATGACGGTGAGGAACAGGAAGGCCGCCACCGTCCAGCCGATCCACACGGGTTGGCGCCACCCGGCCCGGTAGCCGCCGGCAGCGGTGACCATGCAGATGAAGCCGATCAGGATGTAGACGAACATCCAGATCATGGAGTTGGTGCTCATGGGGCGGCGTCCTCTTTCCGGGGGGCGTCGACGGGGTCGCGCCTCGCGGGCGGGGCGACGACGAGGGGTTCGTCCGGGTCGGCGAGCACCCCGGCCAGCGGGTCCGGGCCCTCGGGCGTGCCCTGGTGCGTCATGCGGACGCGGTCCAGGTGGGGGCGGTAGATCTCGAGGATGACCACGGCGCAGATCGCCACGACCAGCAGGTCGCGGACCAGGACGAGTGGGTGGAACACGTCCGCGCCGATCCCCTTGTTGTCCACGCCGTGGAAGTACGACATGTGCGCCACCCAGAGCAGGGCGTCGAACGCCATCCACGGCAGCAGGAGCCGCACGCGGGGGACGGCGAGCACCGCGAGGGGCACCAGCCAGAGCGAGTACTGCGGACTCCACACCTTGTTCGTGAGCAGGAAGAACGCCACGATGAGGAACGCCAACTGCGCGACCCGGGGGGTGACGGGCGCAGTGAGTCCGATGACGAGCACCGCGATGCAGCCGAGCGCGAACAACACCAACGACACCAGGTTGAGGGTCGCGGGGGCCTCCCCCGCCGCGCGGGCCGCGTCGAAGCCCTGCCACCCGGTGAGGGTCTGGATGACCGCGTAGATGCTCTCGGGATTGGCGGGCCTGTCCGAGTTGAGTCGGTAGAACTCCCGCCAGCCCTCGGGGAACGGGATCATGATCGGCAGGTTCACGGCCAGCCAGGCCACCACCGCCGCCGCGGCCGCCTTACCCAGCTCGGCGAAGCGCCGACGGCGCAGGGCCACCACCAGAAGTGCGCCGAACAGGAACAGCGGGTACAGCTTCGCCGCCACGCCCAGGCCCAGCACGACCCCGGCCCAGACCGGGCGCGAACGGGCCCACAGCAACAGCGCGACGGAGGCGAACGCGATCGCCATCAGGTCGTAGTTGGTGAAGGCCTGGAAGATGATGAGCGGGCTGGCCGCCATGAGCAGCGTGTCCCAGGGCCTGCGCCCCGCGGACTGGTAGGTGGCCCATACGGCGATCATCCACGCCATCGCGAGCAGGACGCTGCCCAGGACGAAGTACTTGGCCACCTCGATGAGCCCGCCGGGGAAGACCGCGTGCCAGGCCTGGGCCGCCTGGGCCGTGACGTACTGGAACATCCCGGACAACACCGGGTACTCCATGTAGCGGACCTCGCCGTTGTCGGCGATCCACATGTACTTGTACGGGAAGGCGCCGGTGTCCAACCCCTCGGCCGAGTACAGCGGCAGCGGGTCCGCGTAACACGCCTTGTAGTACTGGCGGCCGTCCCAGTTGAGGCCCGGCTGCGAACCGTCGGTGGGGTGGGTGGTCTCCAGGCAGGCGGACTTGGAGAAGAACCCGAACGCCAGGAAGATCACGGCGAACAGCATGATCACGCGCAGCGGCGTCCAGAACCGTTGACGGCCGACCACCGCGTGACGACCGACCGGCCCACCCCACGCCGCGATGGCCTCCGCGCCGACCCCGTCACCGGGGCGGACCCGCTCGTGCGGCTCCAGGGAGCGGAGGTCGTCGTCGAGCGGCAGCGGGGAGATACGGCCGTTGCTCTGCACGGTCACACCCTAGCGGCGGGGGCGGGGGCCGGTCGCCCGGGATCAGGCCCCGTCGTCCCCGCCGCCTGCGCCACCGGTGCCTCCGTCTCCGCCGGTGCCGCCACCGGCATCAGCACCACCGCCGCCGGGGACCGGGGCGGGCTCGGGCGCGGGCGCCGGGGCGGGTGCGGGTGCCGGCGCACCGGCGCCCGGGATGACGATCTCCGGCAGTCCGGGGACCTGGAGCGTGAGCGGGCCGGGAGCCTGCGGCGCCGGCGCGGGCTGGACCGGGGCCGGGGCCTGACTGGCCTGGGGGACGTAGTCATCGGTGCCGGCACCGGTACCGGTCCCGCCCGTGGTGCCCGAACCGCTCCCGTAGGACTGCCCCTGGGACGCGCCGGCCTGGCCGCCGATGTACCCGGGCTCGGGGAAGCTCTCCCATTCCGTGCCGGACAGGGCGCCGTCCATCGCGGACTTCCAGATGTCGGCGGGCAGCGACGCGCCGTACATGGTGCCGCCCCAGGCGTTGAGCAGCGGCTGGTTGTCGTCGGTCCCCACCCAGACGGCCGTCGCGATCGACGGGGTGTAGCCGACGAACCAGGCGTCCTTGTTGTACCCGGTCTCGCCGAGCTGGGTGGTGCCCGATTTCGAGGCCGAGGGCCGCCCGCCGGCCAGCGAGTGACCGTTCGAATAGGCAGCGATGGGCTGCATCGCGGAGGTGAGGTTGTTGGCGACGTCGGGGTCGACCACCTCCTCGCCCTCGATCGAGGAGTTGTCCAACAGCACCTCGCCGTCGGCGGTCTCGACCCGCTCGATGAAGTGGGTCGGCCGGTGGACGCCCTCTGCGGCGAAGGTCGCCAGGCCGGTCGCCATGTCCCGCACGCGGATCGGGTACTGGCCCAGGATGAGGCCGTCGTAGGGATCCTCGCCCTGCTCGCTCAGCGTCTCCCACGGTAGACCCGGGATCTGCTTGGGGATGCCGGTGCGGTGGGCCATGTCGCGGACGTCGTTGGCCCCGTTGTCCAGCATGCGCTGGAGCCGGATGAACGAGGTGTTGAGCGACAGCAGCAACGCCTGGGAGATGGAGCACGAGCCACAGGACCGGCCGTCGACGTTGGTGACCGTGACGTTGCCGGTGGTCACCGGTGCGGACGAGATCTGGGTCCCCAGGCCGATGCCCTGATCGAGAGCGGCGGCGACGCCGAAGATCTTGAACGTCGAACCGGTCTGCAGGGGGGCGTTGGCGTAGTCCCAGCCCTCGGCCTCCTCGCCGCCGTAGTACCCGATCACGCCGCCCGTCTTGGGATTGATCGAGACGATGGCGGTCCGGTTCTCCGGCCTCTCGCCCTGCATGTTCGACCGGGCGGCGTCGACGACCGCCGACTGGGTCTGGGGGTCGATCGTCGTGGTGATCTTCAGGCCCCGCGTGTTGAGCATCTGCTCGTCGATCCCGGCGGCCGCGAGCTCGCCCAGCACCTGACGGCGGATGGGTCCGTTGCTCGGGTCGCCGACGTTCTGCTCGATCGCCTGCGGGTCTTCGACGACCTGAGGGAACGCCGCGTTGCCGCGCTGCTGGGCGTCGATCGCGCCCATCTCCCGCATCCCGTCCATGACGTAGTTCCAGCGGCCCTCGGCCGCGGCCCGGTTGTTGAGCGGGTCGAGCGCCGACGGCGACTGGATGACGCCGGCGAGCAGCGCGCCCTCCTCGATCGTGAGCGCCTCGACCGGCTTGTTGAAGTAGGCGGTGGACGCGGCGGCGATGCCGTAGGCGCCGCGGCCGAAGTAGATGGTGTTGAGGTACGCCTCGAGGATCTGGTCCTTGGACCACTCGTTCGTCATCTTGGCCGCGATGACGATCTCCTTGGCCTTGCGTTGGTACGTGGGGGCGTCACCGACCATCGTGTTCTTGACGTACTGCTGGGTGATGGTCGAGCCACCGCCCGCGCCGGCCTCGCCGGTGATCTGCCCGATCACCGCGCGACCGATGCCGGTGGGGTCGTACCCCTCGTTGGTGTAGAAACTGCGGTCCTCGGCGGCGATCACCGCGTTGCGCACGTGGACGGGGATCGCGTCGAGCTCGATGAGCGTGCGGTTGCCCTCCGGGGGCACGATCCGGCCGATCATCGTGGTGCCGTCACTGGAGTAGATCTCGGAGATCTGTTCGGTGCGGACGCTGCCGGGGCTGGGGATCTCGGTGCGGTTGTACATCACCCCCGCGATGGCCAGGGGGATCACGAGGACGACGACGGCGAGGAGGATCACCGTCGTCCAGATCGGATGGCGACGGGCCCAGCCGCGCCGGTCCGAGCTGGTGCTCCGGCCCTCGTCGGCGGACCGGTTCGTCCTGCCATTCTGCGACATGTTCTACCCTCCTGCGAGCCGACCCGTCTGGCCCGGGAGTCCCCCGGTTGCGGTGCTCTGGCGACCATTGTGTACGAAATCGCGACCGATTCTGTACTCCGGAACCCGCGTCGGGCACTCCGGGCGGGCGTCAGCTGTGTCGGCGGAGCTCTCGCGCCGCTCGTCGCACGCGCTTTCCGGCACCCGGGGTGAGCCCCACCTCGTAGGAGAGGATGAGGTGGTTCCAGGAGCAGCTGCGGCACACCTCCACCACGTGGACGGTGAACTCGTCGTGGGTCAGGGCGAGGTGCTCTATCTCGTCCCGACCGCGGGCCGACCCGGACGCCGGCCCGAGGTCGTCGCCGAACACCCAGGAGACCTCCGTGAGGTTCTCCTTGCGGCACACCGGGCAGACCGTCTCCGTCTCCACGCCGTGGAAACCGGCGGCCCGCAGGAGGTAGACGTCCGCGTCGCACACCTCGCGGAGCGAGAGCGCGCCCTCGCGCAGGCCCCCCAGCACACCGCGGCGGCGCAGCGCGAAGTCCACCACCCGTCGACGCTGTAGCGCCGCACGGCCGGTGGGGTCCTCGGGCCCCGGCGGGGGGCCGGGTCGCGGGGAGCGGGAGTCGGCCTGGTCCACGGCGTCCAGCCTACGGCCCCCGCAGCGGGCCCGGGCCGGAGCGAGCAGCGGAGCGTGCCGACACGTCGGACCGATGTCACTACTCGGTATATCGGCCCGATACATCAGCAGGTGTACAGTCTGAATCCGTCGCATGACACACGGCGCACGACGCGCACAGGCACGATTCGCGGGAAGGGGGAGGTGGAGTGCTCGAACTGGCCATCCTGGGCCTGCTCGACGAGCGGCCGATGCACGGCTACGAGCTGCGCAAGCGACTCTCCGAGATGCTCGGGACGGTCCGGACCGTGTCCTTCGGATCCCTCTACCCCACTCTGCGCCGCCTCCAGCAGCAGGGCGACATCGTCGAGGACTCCTCGGCCGCCACCGCCACCAGGCCGCCCGCCACCGCGCGGCGCGGGCGCAAGACCTACCGCATCACCACCCGCGGCAAGGGGACGTTGGCGGCCCTGCTCGACGAGCCGGTGTCGGCGTCGTTCGCCGACGACGGTTTCGGCGTCCACCTCGCGTTCTTCGACCGCACTCCCGGGCCCGCCCGGGTGCGCCTTCTCGAGGGCCGGCGTCGGGTGCTGGAGGAGCGTCGCGAGAGCCAACGCGACGCCGCCACCCGCGCCGGACCCACCGAACTGCGCTACGCCCGGCAACTCACGTTGCTCGGGCTGGAGACCAGCGAGCGCGAGCTGCGCTGGATCAATGAACTCATCCGGACAGAGAACCCATCACAAGGAGATCCCCAATGACCGACAAGAAGGTGCGCGTCGCGATCGTCGGCGTCGGCAACTGCGCGTCCTCGCTCGTGCAGGGCGTCGAGTTCTACGCCGGCGCCGCGATCGACCAGACCGTTCCCGGCCTCATGCACGTCAAGTTCGGCGACTACCACGTGGGCGACGTCGAGTTCGTCGCCGCGTTCGACGTGGACGGCAAGAAGGTCGGCATGGACCTCGCCGAGGCGATCAACGCCTCCGAGAACAACACCCTGAAGCTGTGCGACGTGCCGCCGACCGGCGTCACCGTGCAGCGCGGCCCCACCCTCGACGGCCTGGGCAAGTACTACCGCGAGACCATCGAGGAGTCCGCCGCCGAGCCCGTCGACATCGTGCAGGCCCTGCGTGACGCCGAGGTCGACGTCGTGGTCAGCTACCTGCCCGTCGGTTCGGAAGAGGCCGACAAGTTCTACGCGCAGTGCTGCATCGACGCGGGCGTCGCGTTCGTCAACGCCCTGCCCGTGTTCATCGCCTCCGACCCGGAGTGGGCCGAGAAGTTCCGCAGCGCCGGCGTCCCGATCGTCGGCGACGACATCAAGAGCCAGGTCGGTGCCACCATCACCCACCGCGTCATGGCCAAGCTCTTCGAGGACCGCGGCGTCGCGCTGGACCGCACGTACCAGCTCAACGTCGGCGGCAACATGGACTTCAAGAACATGCTCGAGCGTGACCGCCTGGAGTCCAAGAAGGTCTCCAAGACCCAGGCCGTGACCTCCAACCTGGAGGGGTCGCTCAAGGACAAGATCCACGACCGCAACGTCCACATCGGCCCCTCCGACTACGTGGAGTGGCTCGACGACCGCAAGTGGGCGTACGTTCGTCTCGAGGGACGCGCGTTCGGTGACGCCCCGATCAACCTCGAGTACAAGCTCGAGGTGTGGGACTCCCCCAACTCGGCGGGCATCATCATCGACGCCGTCCGCGCGGCCAAGATCGCCAAGGACCGCGGCATCGGGGGACCGATCCTGCCCGCCTCGGCGTACCTGATGAAGTCGCCGCCCGAGCAGATGGCGGACGACAAGGCCCGCGCCGAGCTCGAGGCCTTCATCATCGGGGCCTGACCAGCGCAGCAGAAGGATCGTATGAACACAGCGACGAACCACCCGCACACCACCCCGGGGCGTCGTCGTGTCCCGGCCGTCATCGCACTCGCGATGGCGGCCGGTGTCGCACTCTCGGCCTGTTCCGCCGACACCGCGGACGACTCCGCCACCTCGCCGACGACGCGGCCCGACACCTCGTCGTCGTCGTCATCCTCGACTCCCGCCCCCACCACCACGGCCCCCGACACCGCGGAGCCCGTCTCCGCGCCACCCGCGCCGGCACCGCCCGTCTCCGCCGCCCCCGAGCCCCGACTGCCCGCCAACGTCGTCGGCACCGGTGGGCCCTGCCAGATGCTCGGCGAGGTCGCCCAGGCCGAGGACGGTTCCGCCCTGTTCTGCACCGAGGACCCCGGCGGCGCCGGCCCCCTGTGGTTGCCGCAGGGCGGCGTGGGCGGGACCGACGGGGCCGCGATCGCGGACGCCACCGGACAGGCGCGACCCGGCGGACCGTGCGCCCAGGAGGGCCTTGCGGTCACCTCCGCCGACGGCGCCGTACTCACCTGCCGCCTCACCGGCGGCGGCGACGTCCCCGGCGGCCTCTACTGGCAGTAGGCCACCCGGGGCGCGGTCCGGGCGGGCCCGACGGGCGGGCCGGGCGGTCCGGGCGGGCCCGACAGGACCGCATCCGGTTGCAGGTGGGGCGCTTCGCCGATTGACTGGACAACATCTGTCCCGAAGATCAACCGGAGGCCCCGATGACCCAGACCCGGTTCACCCATATCGAGGTCGACGACGGTGTCTACGCGCCCCAGGACGACTCCTGGCTCATCTGTGAGGCGCTCGACCAGTGCGATCTGGTCGCCGGGCGGCGTGTCCTCGACATCTGTACAGGCAGCGGCATCCTCGCCATCGAGACCGCGCTCAAGGGCGCCAGGGAGGTGCTCGCCTACGACATCTCCCCCGCCGCCGTCGCGTGCGCGTCCCGCAACGCCGAGCGGGCCGGGGTGCAGGTGGACGTCCGGCTCGGCACCCTCGACGACGCCCGCCGGGCCGGCCCCTACGACGTGGTGGTCTCCAACCCGCCGTACGTCCCGTCCGACGCCCCGCTCGAGGGCACCGGACCCAACCGGGCGTGGGACGCCGGCGCCAACGGCCGCGTGGTGCTGGACCAGCTGTGCGACCTCGCCCCGGACCTGGTCTCGCCCGGCGGGAGCATGATGATCGTGCACTCGGAGTTCTCGGACCCCCCGCAGACCATCCGCAAGCTCGAGCAGTCGGGATTCACCGCGCGGACCGTCGCCACCCGCGTCGTGGACTTCGGTCCCGTCATGACCTCGTACGCCGAGCGACTCGAGGCCGCCGGCCTGCTCGAGCCCGGTCGCCGCGAGGAGGAGCTGGTGGTGATCCGCGTTGACCGCGTCTGACGCCCGGCGGGTGCGGATCGTGCCCGGGGGACCGATGCTCATCGAGGGCCCGGTCGACATGACGACGCCCGACGGCGAGCGCGTGTGCTCGGACCGCTTCATGGTGGCCGTGTGCACGTGTCGGCGCAGCAAGACCTACCCGTTGTGCGACACGAGCCACCGGCGCAAGGTCCGGGCAACCGACCCGGCCCGCGACGACGACTGAGCGCTGTCCCGGGGCGGCGGCGGACCCCTTCCCGCGAATCCGCTACCCGGAATCAGGATCTGCTACCCCGATGCGCATAGCGAATCCCGATTCGGAGTAGCGGATCTTCCCGGGGCGGTGGGACGGGCGGCTCGCCGGGAGAGTGGCCGGGAGAGTGTCAGGGCAGGAGCGAGGACTCGCCGCGCTTCCACGCGGCGAGCATCTTCTCCGCGGCCAGGTCGTCGAGATAGTCCAGCGCGCGCATACCGAACACCACGTCGGCGGCCAGTTCCGGCTCACGGCGCACCAGATCGCCCACGACGTCGTGCCGCATGACCTGCTCATGGACCGCATCGGCCTCCACGTGCTCGGCGTAGAAGTGGACGCACTCCTCGGGAGCGCCCAGCCGACGCAGTCCGGCCACCAGGCGGGCCGATCCCGGCGACGAGGTGATCTCGATGGCCGCGAAATGGCCGATCGCCGCGCCCCGCAGTGACCGGTGCAGGCCGAACATCGACATGAGGTTGACCGTCGCCAGCGTCTCTGCCGACACCCGGTCGAGGTAACCGAGGTAGGTCGGGTCCAGCTCGGCGGCGCTCATGAGGTCGGCCCACAACCGCTGGTGCACGCGCTCACCCCGCCCACCACCGAACTCGTCGAACTCCACCGCGACGAACGAGGCCTTGGCCTGACCCTGCAGACGCGGGATCGTGAACGCGTGCGGGTCACCCTCCTTGAGGTGGTACAGGGACCGGTGGGCGAAGTACTCGCGCAGCTGGTCCCACGACCCCTCGTCCTTGAAGTACCAGGACGGTCCGGTGCCGGAGGTCGCCTCGACCGACAGTGCGTCCATCTCGGCCACGGGGTCGTCGCCGGGCTCGACGGCCGACCGCAGGTGCCCGAGGAAGACCCGCTCGAGGTCCCGCCGCAGCCGCAGCACCTCCGGCTCCCACTCCAGCTCCGCGTCGACCCCGTCGAAGCCCCGGTAGTGCAGCTCGTACAACGTGTACAGGGCGAGCTGAAGGTCCCGGCCCAGCGGATCGGTGTCCGCCGGTACCGGCGGCAGGTCCTGCACGGCGCCAGACGACAACGCCGCGACGACCGCCTCGGACAGCGGACCACAGGCGACGGGAAGCGACGGCGCGGTCGTGGCGGAGTCCTGCGCGGGGGCGGCGTCGATCGGTGCAGCTGTCATATCCCTTGTCTACCCCCTCGGCCGGTCGTCCTCCACCTCGCGCGGCCCCCCGTCGCGGGAGCTCTTACTCCCGTTCCCGCTCTCGCTGCCGTCGTCGTCGTCGTTGTCGTCGCCCTCGTCGCCCTCGTCCTCGTCCTCGTCCTCGCCGTGTTCGCGCTCGATCCGCTCCTGCTCCTCCTGCTCCTCGCTGTCGCCGTCGCCGCTCTGGTAGCTGTCGAACATCTTGCGGCGTTCGTGCCAACGCAGGCTGTAGGTGGCTTCGCGGACGGCGTCCTCGTCGTCGAAGTTCGACCCGAGCGCCCCGGCGAAGGCGCCCAGACAACTGGACAGCCAGGCCAGGTGGACGTAGTCCCAGACTGAGACGGGCCGCTCGAGCTGCGTCTCGAGGTATCCGGCGTCCATCACGGCGATCGCCAGCACGAACATGGCGGCCAGCAGGCCGAGGTACATGATGCCGACGCCGGTACCGACCGTCAGGACCGTGGCCGCGTTGTCCATCCGCCGGCTGCTCGCCGTGAGCCCGTCATCCGGGCGGGTCCACAGGCCGTTGCGGAGGATGAGCCACACCACCAGGGTGAGCACGCCCATCACGCTGATCAGTAGCAGCCGGAGCGGATGCAGCGCCACCGCCAGCGAGGCGATACTCCCGTAGAAGATGCCGAAGGCGCCCGTGCCCGCCCCGGCGGCCACGACACCGGTCAGCGCCGTCATCATCCGGGTGGGCCGGTTGTTGCGCACCATCCCCGTCAGCAACCGGGCCTTGTTGAGGAAGCCTCGGCAGCGCTCGGGGGGCAGGTCGTCCGTCGCGGGTGCGCCCAGCCCACTCTGGTGGGTGCCCGCGCGCACCAGCTTGAGGGCGAGCTTGCGTACCTTCGAACGCACTCTGACGACGCCGAAAACCGGGATACACACCAGTGCCGCGGTGGTCGAACCGCTCACGTCGTAGAGCAGCGGGTCCCCGTCGGAACGGGTGGCGAGGTCCGTCAGATAGAGCACGAAGTCCCAGTCGTGTTCCTGCAGCAGCCGGGGGGCGTGCTCGGTGAGCCGGATCTCGCCGTCCGGTCCGAGCGGGAGGGTCTCCTGGTCGACCTCCACCCGCCACCGACCCCCGAGTTCGCTGGACAGGTCGTCCGCGAGATCGTCCGCGATCGCCACCGCGACCCTCCGGGGCACGCCCGGATCGGCCATGAGACCGACGGTCGCCCACACCTCGTCCTCGTTCCACGTCTGCTCGTCCACCCCACCATCATGGACCCGGGAGAGGATTCGCCAAATCGGTTGCGAAGGGCATTGTGCTGGCGTTACATGGGACGGAACCCACGTGGTGCGGACAGGAGAACGGGAGGTGACGATGTCGGAACAGGCGAGGTCGGAACACCAGCCCGACCCCGGCCGGCCGCGCGCGTCGCGGCCGGAACTGGGCCGACGCGGTTCACCGCTGAACTGGCCCGTCTGGCGGCAGTTCACCGGTGAGGATCTGCTCGGTCGCGGCTCCGCGACCCGCTCCCGGCGTTCCCTCGAGATCACCCCCCGCACCGCCACCGCCGACAAGGTGGTCAAGAGTGTCTGCCCGTTCTGTGCGGTCGGGTGCGCCCAGGACGTCTACGTCTCCGGTGGCAAGGTCACCCAGATCGAGGGTGACGGCGACAGCCCCATCTCCCGCGGCCGCCTGTGCCCCAAGGGTTCGGCGAGCAAGCAGCTCGTCACCAACCCGGACCGCATCACCACGGTGCTCCACCGCAAGCCGTACGCGACGGAGTGGGAGGAACTCGACCTCGACACGGCCCTGGAGATGGTCGCCGACCGCGTGCTGGAGTCGCGAAAGGAGTTCTGGGAGGAGACGGACTCGAACGGTGACACCGTCCGGCGCACCCGGGGTCTCGCGAGCCTGGGCGGGGCGACGCTGGACAACGAGGAAAACTACCTCATGAAGAAGCTCTACACGGCGCTCGGCGCCATCGAGGTGGAGAACCAGGCGCGCATTTGACACTCCTCCACCGTTCCCGGTCTGGGAACCTCATTCGGGCGTGGTGGTGCCACGAACTACCAGCAGGACCTCGCGAACGCCGACTGCATCGTCATCCAGGGTTCCAACATGGCCGAGGCGCACCCGGTGGGGTTCCAGTGGGTCATGGAGGCCAAGCGCCGTGGCGCCACGATCATCCACGTCGACCCCCGGTTCACGCGCACCAGTGCGCTCGCTGACCAGCACGTACCCATCCGTGCGGGGTCGGATATCGCGTTCCTCGGCGGGCTGATCAACCACGTCCTCACCAACGACGCCTGGTTCTCGGAGTACGTGCTGGCCTACACCAACGCGTCGACGATCATCGGCGAGGACTTCGAGGACACCGAGGACCTCGCGGGCCTGTTCTCCGGCTTCGACGCCGATGACCGGACCTACGACCTGGAGTCCTGGCAGTACGCGGGTGCCCAGAACGACATGCCCGACGAGGGCCGCGACGACGACGATGCCGAGGACGAGGCCTCCGAGACCCCCGGCGCCGCCGGCGCCCGCGCGTCGGACACGACCGAGGACCCCCTGCGCGACGAGACCCTGCAGCACCCGCACTGCGTCTTCCAGATCCTCAAACGGCACTTCAGTCGCTACACGCCGGAAATGGTCGAGCGGACCTGCGGCGTCGCTGCCGACGACTTCCTCCGTGTCGCCCGCGCGCTGACCGAGAACTCGGGACGGGAACGCACCACCGCGTTCTGTTACGCCGTCGGCTGGACCCAGCACACCGTGGGAGTGCAGTACATTCGCACGGCCGCGATCCTCCAGCTGTTGCTCGGCAACATCGGGCGCCCCGGTGGCGGAATCATGGCGCTGCGCGGCCACGCCAGCATCCAGGGCTCCACCGACATCCCGACGCTGTACGACCTCATGCCCGGGTACCTACCCACGCCGAACGCCGGCGAGCAGCCGGACCTCGACAGTTACATCGGCACCGACGACGTGGCGCAGGGATTCTGGGGCCACATGCGCTCGTATACCGTCAGCCTGCTCAAGGCCTGGTGGGGCGACGCCGCCACCGCGGACAACGACTTCGCCTACGACTACCTGCCCAAGCTCACGGGCAAGCACGACTCGACCGTCACGGTGCAGCGGCAGATCAACGAAGGCGGCGGCGGGTACTTCCTCGTCGGCGAGAACCCCGCCGTGGGCACCGCCAACGGGCGGATGCAGCGCGCCGGGCTGGCCAACCTCGACTGGCTGGTCGTCCGCGACCTCGTGATGATCGAGAGCGCCGACTTCTGGCGCAGGGGCCCGGAGATCGAGACCGGCGAGATGCGCCCGGAGGACATCGGCACCGAGGTCTTCTTCTTCCCGGCCGCCAACCATGTCGAGAAGAAGGGCACCTTCACCAACACCCAGCGGTTGCTGCAGTGGCGCCACCAGGCCGTCGAGCCACCGGGGGACGCACGCAGCGAACTGTGGTTCTACTACCACCTCGGGCGTCGCCTGCGGGAGAAGCTGGCCGACTCCACCGACCCCCGAGACCGGCCGCTGCTGGACCTGACCTGGGATTACCCGATGGAGCCGGGCTCGGACGACGAACCCGACGCCGAGGCTGTGCTGGCCGAGATCAACGGCCGCGGCGAGGACGGCGAACCCCTGTCGACGTTCACCCAGCTCAAGCCGGACGGCTCGACCTCGTGCGGGTGTTGGATCTACTGCGGCGTCTACACCGACGGCGTCAACCAGGCCGCGCGGCGCAAGTCCCGCCACGAGCAGGGACCGGTGGCCCCGGAGTGGGGCTGGGCGTGGCCGGCGAACCGTCGCATCCTCTACAACCGTGCCTCCGCCGACCCCGAGGGCCGGCCGTGGAGCGAACGCAAGGCACTCATCAGCTGGGATCCCGACGCCGCCGACGGCGCGGGCCGGTGGGTGGGCGAGGACGTGCCGGACTTCGAGGCCGACAAGGCGCCCGATTACACCCCGCCCGAGGGCGCGGTGGCGCAGGACGCCATCGGTGGGGCGCAGCCGTTCATCATGCAGGACGACGGCCGCGGGTGGCTCTATGCGCCGCGCGGTCTGGCCGATGGTCCGCTGCCCGCGCACTACGAGCCGCCCGAGTCACCCGTGGCGAACCCGATCTACCCGGGGCACGACGCCAATCCCGCCCGCGCGATACGCCCCGGCCGGTACAACGAGACCCAGCCGGGCCACGGGGAGCCGGGCAGCGAGGTGTTCCCGTTCGTGTTCACCACCTACCGCCTGACCGAGCACCACACGGCGGGCGCGATGAGTCGGACGTTGCCCTACCTGTCGGAACTGCAGCCGGAGTTCTTCTGCGAGATCAGCCCCGAGCTGGCGCGGGAGCGGGGCCTGGTCAACGGGGGCTGGGCGACGATCGTCACCTCCCGCTCCGCGATCGAGGCGCGGGTCCTCGTGACCAGGCGGATGACGCCGCTGCTCATCGACGGTCGCACCCTGCACCAGATCGGGCTGCCCTATCACTGGGGCGGCAACGGCGTGAGCATCGGCGACCCGGCGAACGACCTGCTCGCCCAGTCCCTCGATCCCAACGTGTCCATTCCCGCGACCAAGGCCACGAGCTGTGACATCGTCGCGGGACGACGGCCGCGTGGACCGGCGCTGCTGGAGTTCGTCGAGGGCTACCGCCGGCGCGCGGGAGTCATCACCGAACCGGGAACGGAGAGCTGAATCATGTCCGCCTTCCTGTCCGATCTCGGGCGGTCCTTCTTCGGGGACATCGACCCCGCCGAGGACAACGGCTACGCCGACCCGCCGCCGCGCAAGGGCTTCTTCACCGACACCAGCGTGTGCATCGGCTGCAAGGCCTGCGAGGTGGCGTGCAAGGAGTGGAACCTCATCCCCTCCGACGGCCTCGAGCTCACCGGCATGTCCTACGACAACACCCAGGCGCTGGGCGCGTCGACGTGGCGGCACGTCGCGTTCATCGAGCAGGAGGTGCCGGCCCGGTCCGGTGCGCACGCCGCGCCGGCCCCCGCGGCGCCCGCGCCCGTCGACCTCGGGATACCGGCGTCGACCCTGCCGGGCGACTCCCCCGACGCCGGGGAGTCCACCGACTTCCGATGGCTCATGGAGTCGGACGTGTGCAAGCACTGCACGCACGCCGCCTGCGTGGACGTCTGCCCGACGGGGGCGCTCATGCACACCGAGTTCGGCACCGTCGTGGTGCAGAGCGACATCTGCAACGGCTGCGGGTACTGCGTGAGCGCGTGCCCGTACGGCGTGATCGAGCGCCGCTCGGGCCCCGCGGGCGACCCCGCCGTGGGCATCGCCCAGAAGTGCACGCTCTGCTACGACCGACTGACTGAGGGCCAGACCCCCGCCTGCGCCAAGGCGTGCCCCACGGATTCGATCCAGTTCGGTGACCTCGACGAGCTTCGCGAGCGCGCGGCCGGGCGCCTGGACCAGCTGGTCGAGGCGGGCGAGCCGAACGCCCAGCTCTACGGGCACGACTCGAACAACGGCGTCGGCGGCACGGGCGCGTTCTTCCTGCTCTTGGACGACCCGGAGGTGTACGGGCTGCCGCCGGACCCCGTGGTGACGACCCGCTTCGTGGGGACGATGTGGCGGCAGGCCGCCCTGGCCGCGGTGACGCTGCTCGGCGGCGCGGTGGCCGCCTTCGCCGCGGGGGGCGGGTCCTGATGGGCAACGGCGACGGGGCCGACCACAACCGAGCCGACCACAACCGGGCCTACGACGACAAGGCGGGCATCACCCCGGGGCCGGGGCAGAAAACGCGGACCCGCCGAAAGGGCAAGGGGGGCCGCGAGCAACTCGTGGTGCCCCCCGCGGAATTCCGCTCCTACTACGGCAAACCGATCGTCAAGGCCCCGCCGTGGGAGTACGACATCGCGGCCTACCTCTTCCTCGGCGGGTTGGCCGGTGGCTCGTCCCTTCTCGCCGCGGGTGCGGATCTGGCTGGCCTGCCGAGCCAGCGGCGCTCGGCGCGGATCGTCGCGCTCGGCGGGATCACCGGAAGCCTCTACTACCTGGTCCGCGACCTGGGACGCCCGGAGCGGTTCCACCACATGCTGCGAGTGTTCAAGCTGACCTCCCCGATGAGCGTGGGCACCTGGCTCCTGTCGGCGTACGGCCCGTTCGTGGGGCTGGCCCTGGGGCAGGAGATCGTGCCGCTGCTGCCCACCCGCCTCGCGCGTCGCCTGCCCACCGACCTCATCACCCGCGCCTCGCGACCGGCCGGGATCGTCGCCGCCCTCGTGGCGCCGGCGGTCGCCTCGTACACGGCGGTACTGCTCACCGACACCGCCGCCCCCAGCTGGAGCGCCGCCCGCCGGGAGCTGCCGTTCGTCTTCGTCGGCAGCGCCGCGGCCGCGTCCGGCGGGGTGGGCCTGATGCTCAACCCGCTCCACGAGACGGGCCCCGCCCGACGGCTGGCCGTGGGCGGCGCGACGCTCGAGCTCGCCGCCGACCGGATCATGCAGCAGTCGATGGGCATCACCGCCGAACCGCTCCACGAGGGCCGGGCCGGGGCGTACCACCGCGCCGCCCAGATCCTCACCACCGCCGGCGCGGTGGGCGCCGTGCTCGGGCGACGCAACCGGGCGCTGTCCGCGGTCGCCGGCCTCGCGCTGGCGGCGGGGTCGGCGTGCACCCGGTGGGCGGTGTTCCACGCCGGGATGGCGTCGACGAAGGACCCGAAGTACGTGGTCATCCCCCAGCGCGAGCGGCGTGACGCCCGCGGTGGCGGGGAGGCCTACGCGGGCGAGCGGTAACCGGACCTACCCGCGGGCTCGTCCGGCCGGCGGGGTCCGGGGCGGCCCGGCGCGGCAACCGACAGGTCGGGTCAGACAATGGCGTGGCCGTCGTCGCCCTCGCGGCGGGTGAGCCCGCGTTCGGCGAGCACCTCGAGCAGCGGCATCACCACACGCCTCGAGGTGTCGAGGTGGGTGCGCGCGCCGCTCGGGGTGAACGGCTGCGGTAGTTCACGGAGCCGCCGTACCGCCTCCCCGATCACGCCCGGACCCAGCCACACCCCGGGTCCGACGCCGGTGAGGAGCCCGGCCCGTTCGCAGGCGGCGAGCTCACGCGGTCCGAGGCCCAGCCCGGCCAACTCCCCGGCTGTCGGGGCGTCGAACGGCCCGACCCGGAACCGCTCGGCCAGGGTGTCCGCTGCCGCGCGGACCGCCGGGGGCAGGCCCGGCCCGTCCCCGGCGACCACCCGGCCCCCCTCCACCCGCAGCGAGGCCGCGGCCGGGTGATCGAGGACGGCCATGAGCAGTGATGCGTCGGGCAGCCCGAGCGCGCGGCGGGCGGCCTCGGTGGGCAGGCCCGGATCGAGCGGATCGGCGCGGTCGTGCTCGCGCACGGCCTCGACGAGGGTCTCGGCGAGGACGGCGACGCGCCCGGGGTCGATCAGCCACCCGCGGTGGGACTGGTCGCGGACCGGGATGGCGATCCCCCATGCGCGCAGGTCATCGACGTGGGCCACGCCGCGCCGACGCAGCTCCGAGGGCAGGTCGGGGCGCTCCGGTGTCGCCGCCAACTCCTCGGCGCGGTGGCGGGCCGCACCGCGGCGACGCAGCGCCGGCGGGGCGGGATCCAGCACGACGGCGCCCGCCGGGATGCGGTCGGCTCCCGGTTCGCGCAGGATGAGCCGGTCGCCCACCCGAAACGGCAGCGGGTCCGCGAGCGTCAGGCGGGCATGCCCCTCGTCGAGGGGCCGCACGTGGGCGGCTGTCGCGGCGGATCCGATGTGCACCATCACCGACTCCGGCAGCGCGTCCATCCGCCCGTCGACGCGCACGTCGAGGGTCTCGACCGGGCGCCACCGCCGCGGGGTGACCAGGGTGCTGCCCCGCGGTATATCGTCCGCGGCGACGCCGCGCAGATTCACGGCGACCCGCGACACCGCCGCCACCTCGTCGCGCCGCTGCCCGAGCGACTGCAGACCGCGAACGGTGACCTGGGGACCGCCCGGGCCCAGCTCCAGCGTGTCCCCCGCCCGTATGGTGCCCGCGGGAAGCGTGCCGGTGACGACGGTGCCGGCGCCGCCGATGGTGAACGACCGGTCCACCCACAGCCGCACGTCGGCGTCGCTATCGGCCTCCGGCAGCAGCGTGCCCAGCCGGGCGAGCTCCCCTCGCAGCGCGTCCATCCCGGCGCCGGTGACGGCCGAGACGCACACCGCCGGTATGTCCGCCAGGGGTGTCCCGGCCATCGCGTCGCGGGCCTCGGCCAGCGCGAGGTCCGGGTCCAACAGGTCACTGCGCGTGATGACGAGGACGCCGTGCTCGACGCGCAGCGCGGTGAGCGCGTCGAGGTGTTCGGCGGACTGGGGCATCCACCCGTCGTCGGCGGCCACGACGAACATCACCGCGGGCACCGGCCCGACCCCGGCCAGCATGGTGGGGACGAACCGCCGGTGGCCGGGCACGTCGACGAACGCGACCGTGCGGCCGTCGTCGAGGGTGGTCGAGGCGTACCCCAGACCGATGGTCAGGCCGCGGCGGCGTTCCTCGTCCCACCGGTCGGGCTCCTCACCGGTGAGCGCGCGGACGAGCGTCGACTTCCCGTGATCGACGTGGCCGGCGGTGGCGACGACGAACATCAGGCGGGCGCCTCCGCCCGGAGCACGAGCCGCGCCAGCTCGTCGTCGTCCCCCGGCGGCACTGCACGCAGATCCAGCAGGCACCGGCCGTCGGTCACGCGCCCCAGGACGGCGGGGCGTCCAGCGCGCAATGTCTCGGCACAGCGCTCCGGCAGGGACACCGCGGCGCTCGGGAGGTCGACACCGGGCGCGCCCCCACCGCCGACGGCGGCGACGGACCGGACGGCCTCCGCATCAAGCCCCGCCGCGCGCAGTCGTGCGGCGATCCGCTCGGCCCGCGCCCGCAGTTCGGCGGGGTCGGCCTCGAGACCGGCGACGACGGGCGGGCGCGGGCCGCGCAGCGTCGCCTCGAGGGCCGCCAGCGTGAGCTTGTCGACGCGCAACGCGCGGGCGAGCGGATGGCGGCGCAGGCGCTGCACGAGCGCGGCGTCGCCGGCCATGATCCCGGCCTGCGGGCCACCGAGGAGCTTGTCGCCGCTGGACGTCACGAGGTCGGCGCCCGCCGCCAGCGTCGTGGTCATGTCCGGCTCGTCCGGCAGCGTGGGGTGGGGCGCGAGCAGCCCCGAGCCGATGTCCACCACCAGCGGCACCCCGAGATCCCGCAGTTCGGCGGGCGGGACGGACGAGGTGAAGCCGCTCACCACGAAGTTGGAGGGGTGGACCTTGAGGACGAAGGCCGTGGTGTCGTCGATCGCGCGGGAGTAGTCCTCGGCGTTGACCCGATTGGTGGTGCCGACCTCCCGCAACCGGGTCCCCGTGGATTCCAGCAGCTCCGGCAGGCGGAACCCGTCGCCGATCTCCACCATCTCACCGCGCGCGATGACGATCGTCCGTCCCGGCCCGCCCAGCGCGGTCGCCGCGAGGGCCAGGGCGGCCGCGCCGTTGTTCACCACGTGGACGTCGCCCGCCGTGGGCACGGCGGCCCGCAGTGCGTCCAGCGCGCCGCGGCCCCGCCTGCCCCGGCGGCCCGTCACCAGGTCCAATTCCACGTCATTGGTGCCCGCGGCCTCGGCGAGCGCGCGCACGGCGGCGTCCGACAGCGGCGCCCGACCGAGGTTGGTGTGCAGCAGGACGCCACTGGCGTTGAGAACGGGCGTCAGCGTCACGGGCGCGCCGGGCAGCGCGGCGAGCACCGCGTCGACGATCTCGGCGGGCGGGACTGCTCCGGCCCGGGCGCGGTCCTGGGCGACGCGGATCTCGCCCTTGACCAGCTCGCGGCCCAGCCCGTCGACCGCCTCGGTGAGCCGGGGATCGCGGAGCAGAACGTCGGTGGACGGGATGAGGCGACGCGGTTCGGGCGACGACGGCCCCGACCCCTCGTGCGGCTGCTCGGTGATCGTCCGTTCCCCTTTTCCGATCGGTGCCGGTGACGGTGAGGTTGTGGCGGAGGCGGACGGGAATCGAACCCGCCTGACCGAGATACTCGGCCACGTCGGTTTTGAAGACCGCGGGGACCACCAGGTGCCCGGACGCCTCCCTACCCCACGAGACTAGGCGGTGTTCCCCGGCCGCGCCCACCGATCGGCGCCGCCTCGTTAGGGTCGGACCATGGCCACCGAACCCATTTCGCCCGCCGCCCGACTCACCTCGTACGCGCACGGGGGCGGGTGTGCCTGCAAAATCCCGCCCGGTGCTCTGGAGAACGTCGTGGCGGACCTCATCGGGGCCCCGGTCCGGGAGCCGGCCGCGGAGCTCATCGTGGGCCTCGACGACGGCGACGACGCGGCGGCGGTGCGGATCACCGGTGGCCGGGCCGTCATCAGCACCGCCGACTTCTTCACCCCCGTCGTCGACGACCCGTACGACTGGGGGCGCATCGCCGCGGCCAACGCGCTGTCCGACGTCTACGCGATGGGCGGGACGCCGATCATGGCGATCAACCTGCTGTGCTGGCCGATGGACGTCCTGCCGTACGAGATGGCCGGACAGGTGCTCCGCGGTGCCCAGGAGGTGGCCGGCGCCGCCGGCTGTCACGTGGCCGGCGGGCACAGCGTGGACGACCCCGAGCCCAAGTACGGCATGGCCGTCACCGGGCTGGCGGACCCGGACCGGCTGCTGCGCAACGACGCGGGCCGGGCCGGGGTGCCGCTGTCGCTCACCAAGCCGCTGGGGATCGGGATGCTCAACTGTCGGCACAAGAACACCGGGGAGGTGAGCCGCGAGGCGATCGAGACGATGACCACCCTCAACGACGTCGCCTCCCGCGACGCCCTGGCCGCCGGGGTCGAGTGCGCCACGGACGTCACCGGGTTCGGCCTGCTCGGCCACCTGTACAAGATGGCCCGGGCCAGCGGCGTCTCGGCCGTGATCGACCCCGCCGCGGTGCCCTACCTCGAGGGCGCCCGTCAGGCGCTCGCCGACGGCTACGTCAGCGGCGGGACGCGCCGCAACCTCGACTGGGTACGTCCGCACCTCGCGGCCGACGTGGACGAGGACGAGCTGCTCCTGCTCGCCGACGCCCAGACTTCCGGCGGGCTGCTCGTGGCCGGGGAGATCCCGGGGGGCACCGTGATCGGCGAACTCGTCCCCGCCGGAGACGCGGCGATCACCGTGCGCTGACGGGGCCGGTTTCCCCGCACCTCGCCGAGCAGAGGGTTTCGCACACCCGCTCTCGGGCGATACCGGCGAAATCCTCTGCTCGGCGGGAGGGTGAGCGCACGTGGGCGGGAGGGTGAGCGCACGAGGGCGGGAGGGTGAGCGCACGCGGCCGGGATCCGCCCCGCCAGCTCAGGCGGGGCGGTCGAGGCGGGCGAACGCGTCGAAGATGCGGGCACCGTGGGCCAGCGCCCGCTCGTCCAGCACGAAGCCCGGATGGTGGAGATCCGTCTCCTCGGACTCGCCGTCCCACACCCCCAACCGCAGGTAGACGCCGGGGATCTCCTCGGTGTACCAGGCGAAGTCCTCGCCGCCGCTGGACTGGTCAGCGGTGCCCACCCCGTCGGTTCCGAGCACCGATTCGACGGCCTTCGCCGCGAGGTCGGCGCACTCGTCGTCGTTCACCACGGGCGGCACACCCTGGATGTACTCGACCTCAGTGCGCGCCCCGTACAGGGCACCGATCCGCTCGACCGTCTCGCGGACCAGCGGCTCGACGGTCGCCCACACATCCCGGTCCGCACTGCGCAGCGTGCCCCAGATCTCGCCCGAGTCGGGGATGACGTTGGGCGCGGAACCGCCGGCCTTGATCGAGGCCCACGTGAGCACGGTGCCCGACCGCGGGTCGATCCGCCGGTCGATCACGCCCGTGACGCCCGTGACGATCTGGGCGAGGGTGAAGACGGTGTCCTGGGTCTCGTGCGGACGCGCGGTGTGCCCGCCGTCCGAGTGGACGGTGATGCCGATCTTGGCGTTGGACGAGGTGATGGCCCCGCCGGTCACGCCCACCTCGCCGACCGGGCGGTGCGGGTCGCAGTGCAGCGCGAGGATGCGGTCGACGCCCTTGACCACGCCCTCCTCGACGCAGTCCTTGGCACCGCCGGGCATCGTCTCCTCGGCCGGCTGGAAAATCAGGCGCACCGGGCGGGGCGGCGGGTCGGCGACCAGCATCTCGGCGGCGCCCAGCAGCATCGCCGTGTGGCCGTCGTGCCCGCAGGAGTGGCTGACGCCCTCGACCTCGGAGGAGAAGGACTCGCCGGACTCCTCGCTCATGGCCAGCGCGTCGATGTCCGCGCGCAGCGCCACCACGTCGGTCGACGTGGCCCCGTCGGCGGCCGCGACGTCGCACCACAGCCCGGTGCCCACCTCGAACCGCTCGGGCTTGAGCCCCATCGATCGGAGCTCGCCCTCGATGTACTCGGTCGTCTCCCGCTCCTCGTAGGACAGCTCGGGGTGGGCGTGGATGTGCCGCCGCCACCCGACGAGCCGGCCCTCGAACCCGGTCGGGTCGGGGGTCTCATTCTTCTTGCGTCCGAACATCGAACACCTCCTGGCAGAACTGGACCACCCGGTCGCCGAGACGCTGCCGGTTGGCCAATTTCACGAATTCATGACCTTCGTCCTCGAACAGCAGGACGTCCACCGGTACGCCGCGCCGGCGCAGGAACTCCACGGCCTGATCGGTCTCGCTGAGCGGCACATTGGTGTCGTGCGCGCCGTGGACGAAGAGCATCGGGACGTCCACGTGGTGGTACCGCCGTAGGGGCGAGGCCTCCCGCAGTAGCTCACGTTCCTGGAGCGGGTTGCCGTACTTGGGGTAGGCGGCCGCGGCGATCCACGGCTCGGTGGTGCGGTAGAAGGTCTGCAGGTCGCTCATCCCGCACGCGGCGATTCCGCCTCGCCACCTGCCGGGGTGGCGGACCAGCGTGGCGTTGACCAGGTAGCCGCCGTAGGACCGGCCCGAGACCACCGCCCGGCCTGGATCGGCGATGCCCTCGTCGATCAGGTGCAGCAACGCGTCCTCGACGTCGTCGATGCCGGAGAAGCGACCGTAGCGGTCGTCGGCGTGACTGAAGAAACGACCCGAGCCGGTCGACCCGCGCACGTTGGGCAGGAAGTAGTTCACGCCGATGTCGAGGTAGCGGCGGGCGATGTCGTTGTACCCGGGGCGCGACTGCCCCTCGGGACCGCCGTGGAGGTGGACCACGGTCGGGCCCGGTTCGTCAGCGATGTCGGGACGGTACAGCCAGCCGCTGAGCTGGAGTCCGTCACGGGCGGTGAACTCGACCAACGTCGGCGCGGGGTCGGGTTGCTCGGGCGGCCACCCGGTCCACCTGCGGTTGTCCACGTCGTACATCACCACGCGCGGCGGCTGGTCGAGGCTCTCGATGGTGAGCGCGAGCAACCGGCCGTCTGCGGTGAGCGTGGGTGAGGTCGCCACGACCTCGGGCAGCGGTGGCCGAACGATCACGCGGGGGCGCTCCGGCCGTAGGTCGAGGACCTCGATCTCCGACAGACCACCGCGCACGTTCCACAGCAGCACCGCGGTCGAGCGGTCCAGGCTCACCTCGACGCGGTCGAGATCGGCGTCGGTGCGGAACGCCACCGGCCAGGACTCGGTGGAGTTCTCGTCCGCCTCGACCGCGAGCAGGCCCATCCGGTCCGCCGAATGGTCGCTGCGGACGACCATCCGCATGGGACGGTCGTCGTCCCCCGCGTCGAGGATGACTCCGGCGTCCGTGGTGGAGCCGGTGTCGACGGGTAGCAGTGGCCACCACCGGCCGTCGGGGACGATGCGCAGCAACTCGCGGTTACCGCGGGCACCCACCCGGAACAGCGCGGCTCCGTCCCACGCGTGGACCAGTGCACCGCCCATCCGTCGATCGACGACGGTGTGCTCCCCGGTCTCGGGGTCCACGAGGCGGCCCTCGGCCAGGCCCTCGGAGTCGAACGCCGTCACCGCGAGCAGGTCGCCGTCCCAGCCGACGATCTGGACGGTGGCGTCGCCCACGGTGTCGACGGGGTAGACGTCGTGATCGTCGGGGTCGGTGGTGACCAGCCAGATCCGTTCGCGCTCGCCGCCGTCCGGGGCGACCTCGCAGGCGAGCCACCTGCCGTTGGGCGAGTAGGCCACGCGGCGCACGGGGCCGTCGACGGGCAGCACGACGTCGCGCTCCGGCCCGGCCCCGTCCAGCCCACCCGGCCCCAGCGGCCGCTGCACGGCGCGCGGGTAGCCGGTGCGCTCGGTGACCACGCACGCCAACATCGACCCGTCGGGCGACAGGTTGGGGGACGTGGTGTGGCGGATCTGGGTGGGCCCCCCGGCGGCGTCGTCGGGTGGTCCCGCGACGTCGCGGGACTCGGCCTCCTCGGTGACCTCGACGTCGACCTCGGTGGTGTCAGGCACGGTGAATCCAGGTGTCCTTTCCGCCGCCTCCGCTCGAGGCGTTGACGACCATGGTGCCCGCCGGGGCCACGCGCGTCAGTGCGACAGGCGGGGCCGTGGCGGCGATCTCTCCCCCCTCACCGTGCCGCAACATGACGAACGCCCGCATGTCGACGTGGCGTCGCTGCAGTTCGCGGCCGTCGAACGTCGGCAGGGTGGACAGTGACTGCACCTCCTGCGCGACGAACCGGTCCCCGTGGCGGCGCAGCTCGTCCCGACGCTCGTCGAGCTCCCGGGGCGAGCATTCCGGGCCCACGGTGATGTCGGACCCGCCGTAGCCGTCGATCGGCTTGACGACCAGCTCGCCGAGCCGGTCGAGGACCTGTCGACGCTGGTCCGGGTCGGCGCACAGGTACGTGTCGACCTGGCCGATGAGGGGCTTCTCGCCCAGGTAGAAATCGATGATCTTGGGGACCATCGCGTAGATCGCCTTGTCGTCGGCGGCCCCGTTCCCGGGCGCGTTGACCACGGCGACGCCGTGCTCCGCCATCGCGTTCAGAAGCCCACTGCGCAGCGCGGTGCCATCTGCGCCCGTAGAGGACAGGAGCATCTCCTCGTCCATACGGACGTAGAGCACGTCGATCTTCTGCCGCTCCCCGCTCCCGACCCGCCACAGGGCGGAGTCCTCGCACACCAGGTCCGAGGGCGTCACCAGGGTGCCACCGACCGCCTCCGTGACACTCTTGAGGTCGTACGCCTCGAGTTCGTCCTCGGCGACCACCACGCCGATGGCGGGATCGTCGACCCCCTCGGGCGCGGCCGCCCGCAGGGTGTCGGTCAGCATCGCCAGCGCCTCGCGGGGGTCGTGGACCTCCGACCGCGCACCGAACTCGGGGAAACCCTCGGCGATCCGGTCGCGCAGTGCGACCGCCATCGCCATCCCCCCGGGCATCCGCAGGTTGTCCTCGAGCACGATCCACTCGCCCGGCGCCGTGGAGACCAGGTCCACGCCACACACCGGGGCGTGCAGGACGCCCTCGGGCACCGCGCGTCCGGTGGGACGGAACCCCGGTGCGCGCTGGAGCGCCTCGGCGGGGACCACGCCGGCCCGGCTGATCTCGCCCGCCCCGTAGATGTCGCGCAGGAACATCTCCATCGCGCGCGCCCGCTGCTCGATGCCCGCGGAGATCCGTGCCCACTGGTCGGCCGGGACGATCCGCGGGACCGAGTCGAGCGGGAAGACCTGCGGCTCGTCCTTGCCGTACACCTTGAGCGTGATGCCCATGGAGCGCAGCGTGTCGTCCACCTGCTCCTTGCGCTCGCACAGGACCTCGGGGCCCATGTCGGACACGGCCTTGAGCAGGTCCACGTACTCGGGCCGCGGGTTGCCGTCCTCCGAGATGGCCTCGTCGTGCACCTCCTCGGTCACCGCCTCGCCGAGCGGCGAGTAGGAGGCGAGCATGTGTCGCATCCCGCGGTCGTCGGCGGTGTCCCGGGGACGGATCCGCTCGACGGTCTCGGCGAGCAGGACGGCGATCACGTCGCTGCGGCGTCCCCGTCGGCGGTGCGCCGCGCGTTGGCGGGTGGCCGAGGTCGCAGAACCGCGGACTCCGTCGAGCAGGTTCAGCACCAGGTCGAGTTCGCCACCGGCCCGGAGGTGGTCGACGTGGTCGTCGACCAGTCCGGTGAGCACCTCGGTGGCGGGGCGGGGGCGCCCGGTCGCCACGTCCACGAGGTCCCCCTCGAGTCCGGAGCGTGCGGCGCGCCAGAACGCCGCCGCCAGCACGGCGTCGGAGGGTCCGTCCCACCTGCCGGATCCGGTGCCCTGCGCGGCGTCCCGTTCGGCCAGGACGCGGTCGACCGCCGCGCGGAACAGGGCGGCGACGACGACGAGGGTGTCGATCGTGCTGCACGAATCGCAGGCCACGAGTTCGATCCCGTCCCCGTCCCGGGAGGGGCGGACGTCGACAGCGATCCCCTCCCGTCCCGCGACCACGCCGGTGGCGACGATCTCGTCCTCGCAGGCGAGCGCCTCGTCGGCGGTGTCGGCGGCATAGGCGGGCAGGTGTGCGGGCGACCACTGGCTCTCGAAATAGCGGGTGGAGGCGTACCCGGAATCGGTGCCGTCGGCCCAGTAGGGGGAACTCGCCGACAGTGCCAGCAGCACCGGCGCGAGGGCGGCGACCCGTCGGGCCGCGTACTGGGCCTCGTCGGCGTCGGCGGTCTCGACCACCACCCGGAAGCCGGCCGAGGCGCGGGTCTGCGACTCGCGGCCCGGCGCGGGGTGGGGGTCCTGCGGCGCTGGGTCGAACTCCACTCCGGGCGAGGCCAGCGACCCTGCCGCGACCACCCCGGTCCGCAGTCCGTTGGCGGCCTCCGCCAGGCGGGTCCGGTTACGGCGGAGGGCGTCCCCGAGCTCGCCGAGCCCGGTGTGGGCGCCCGCGTCCGCGACCACGATCGCGCCGTGTTGCTCCGGCCGGACGTGGCCCTCCTGTCCCCGTTGCCCGGTGTCGCCGAGAGCGGCGAGCACCTCCGTTGCCCGCCGAACCGGTCGCCGGATCCTCGTGTCGACGAGGTGGAGTTCCTCTTCGACTCTGATCCATCGCTGTGCGTCGGTCATCATTCCCACGCTAAGGGAACGCGGGCGCACCCGCACCCGCAGCAGCTCCCCGCGCCCGGCGCGGGGGTCACCGCATGATCCACGTGTCCTTGCCGCCGCCGCCCCGCGAGGAGTTGACGATCATCGATCCCGCCGGCGCGACCCGGGTGAGCCCGGCCGGGACCGCGTGCGCGGTGGTCCTGCCCCCCTCGCGTCGGACGTGGGCGAACGCGCGGAGGTCCACGTGCCGGCGCTGCATCCGGGTCCCGTCGAAGGTCGGCAACGTGGACAGGGGCACGACCTCCTGGGCGATGAACCCCTCCGGCCGGGTGAGCAGGTCCTCCCGGCGGGCGGCCAGCTCCGCCTCCGAGCACTCCGGCCCGATAGTGATCCCGAGTCCGCCGTACCCGTCGATCGGCTTGACCACCAGCTCGCCGAGGCGGTCCAACACGAGGTCCCGCTGCGTCCGGTCGGCACACAGGTAGGTGGGGACCTGCTCGAGGATCGGGGTCTCCCCCAGGTAGAAGTCGATCATGGCGGGGACGGAGGCGTAGACGGCCTTGTCGTCGGCCACACTTCGGGCGAGATGATGCGGGGTACGAAGTCCATGGGGAACGCCTGGGGCCGCTCCTGTCCGGTGACCCGGAACGTCACCCCGGCCACCGAGGCCTCCTTCTCCGCCGTCACCTGTCGCGACCGGAGCCGCACGGTGCCCGCCCGGTCCAGGGCCGACATCACGGGAGCGTAGGCCTCACGGGGGGCACCCCCCTCCTCGACCGCCTCGTCCCAGCTCGGGTCGGCGTCGAGGCCCTCGATCGGTTCGTAGACGCCGAACAGTCGTGAGTGGGCATCGGGGACCGCCGACCGGGGACCGCTGATCCCGGCGGTCTCCGCCGCGAGCAGGTCGACCACGTCGTGGGGGTGCCCCCGCCGGCGGAGGGCCTGGCGCTGCCGGAACGCACTGCTGCCGTTGTAGAGCGCGTTGTCGAGCAGGGTGCGCACGGTGTCGAGGTCACCCGACCGGTTCAACTCGCCGGTCAGGGACTCCACCAGATCCGAGACGACGTCGGTGGCGGGCCGGGCCCGGAAGGTGACGGGGTCCACGAGATCACCCTCGAGGCCCGACCGGGCCGCGCGCCACAGGGCCGCCCTCAGCCTCGTCTCGGCGGGGGCCGCCGACCCGGCGCCGTCGGCGACGGCGGTCGCCTCGCGCTCGACGAGGGCCCGGAACAGAGCGGCGGCCAGAACGGTGGCGTCGGCGGAGGGACAGGCGTCACCCACCTGCAGCTCCACGGACCGCCGGTCGGCCCCGGGCTGCACGCCGAAGCCGACCATCGACGCATCGACGACCACCCCGCTGGCCACGAGGTCGGCCACCAGCTCGTCGTACTCGGCGGCCGAGCACACGCCCGCCACGGGCGCCGCCGTGGGCCACTGCGAGGCCGCCACCGAGCGGCAACTCGCGTAGCCGGAGTCCGACCCGTCCCTCAGGAACGGCGAACTCGCCGTGAGCGCGAGGAACACCGGCAGGTACGGCGCGATCCGGCAGGACACCGCGACAGCCTCGTCTGCGCCATGGGCCTCGACCCGGATCCGGACGCCACAGTAGATCTGATCCCGGGCCAGGTACTCGTAGTCGGCCAGGAGTCGACGAGTCCTCGGCGTCTCGTCGACGAGGGCGGATCCGGGGGGCACGAGCGGGACGGCCCCGGCGGCGACCACCGCCAGCCCGAGCTCGGCCCCCGCCCCGTTGAGCCCCGCCCGCTCCGCGCGGAGGGCCGACCGCAGCTCCGTCGCGGACCCGGCAGGGGCGGTCGCGGCGCGGATGACGCAGTTGCGCAGTTCCTCTCCCGAGCCACCTCCACCCCGCAGGGCCAGCAACTCCGCCGCCCGGGGCGTCAACTCCCTGCTCGCGGTGTCGAGGACGTGCAGGTCCTCTTCGACGACCATCGACCTCAACACTGCTTCCATAACGGAAATGTAGGGCCGGGGGGCGGAGTTCACATCCGGTCGGGCTGGGGGATGGGTCTCATCGGATCCGGGTTCAGCGCGCCTTCCACACCGGGGCACGCTTCTCCGCGAACGCCCTCGGGCCCTCGGCCGCGTCCTCGGAGGTCATGACGGTGATCATCTCCGTGTCATTGACCTTCCACTGGTCGACCTCCGCCGGACGCCCGCCGTCGGTGATCCCGAGCGCGACCCGCTTGGTCCCCTGGACCGCCAGCGGCGCGTTGGCGGCGATGGTCCCGGCGAGCTCGAGCGCGGTGTCGAGCAGCCGGTCGGCCGGGACGACGTGGTTGATCAGGTGCAGGTCGAGCGCCCGCCCGGCGGTGATCGGCTCGCCGGTGAGCATCATCTCCATGGCCACCCGGTGGGGCAGCTGGGCCGGCAGCCGGAACGCGCCACCGGCGGCGGCGATGAGCCCACGCCGCACCTCCGGCAGACCGAACACCGCGTGGTCGGCGGCCACCACGAGGTCGCAGGCCAGGGCGATCTCGCAGCCCCCACCCAGTGCGGTGCCGTTGACCGCGCCGATCACGGGGACCGAGACGTACTGCTGCATCATCCCCGCGAATCCCCACTGCCGGTTCTCGGCCGGGAAGATGTCCTCACCCCGGGAGATGGCCTTGAGGTCGGCGCCCGCACAGAACGACCGCTCTCCCGCGCCGGTGATCACCACGACCCGGATCTCGGGATCGGTGTCCGCCTCGTGCAGCGCGTTGCCCAGCAGCGTGCTGACCTCGCCGTTGACGGCGTTGCGGGCCTCCGGGCGGTCGAGGGTGACGAGTAGGACGTGGTCCCGGCGCTCGGTACGGACGGCGGGACGGTTCTCGGTTGACGTCATGGGCCCAGTCTCGCCCGGCTGTGGCCGCCCCGCAGCCCCTCCGCGCTATTCGGCCCTCTCCGCAGGAAAGTTCGTGCGGATGTCCGCGCATCGCACGCTCGAGTGGCACGGCCGACGTCGCTGCGCGTAAACGCATCCTTCCCCTCGGCCGGTCCCGGTGCGGGGCAGGTCCAGGCGCCCCGCCGGTCGGACACCGTGCCCCGCCGGTCGGGCTCCATGTCGCGGGTCGGGGGCGCCACTCGCGGGTCGCCGACGGTCGCCGCGGGGCCACCGCCGAACTGTCGCCGATTCCGACCCGCGCTGCAGCGCCCCGAGGAGACGGGCCGGTCGAGGGTTGTCATAACCGAAACGAACGCGAGCGAGAGATGTTTCACGTGAACCCTTCTCGGCGGCGGGTGGATGCCCCGCCCCCGGCGAGGTAGTGTGAGCCACTACAGATATATTTTATTTAGATCATCGGTCTCGGCGCTCCGGGTGGGTGCCCTTCTCTCGTGGAATGAGGTGGCGGACGTGGCCCCCACACGACTCGGCCAGCGCCCGCAGCTCTCCGAGGAGGTCGCCGACCACGTGCGGACTCGGATCATGAGCGGCGATGTCCGCCCGGGGTCCTTCATCCGGCTCGACGAGACCGCCTCCGCACTCGGGGTGAGCGTGACCCCGGTCCGGGAGGCACTACTCACCCTGCGCGGCGAGGGCCTCGTCGATCTGGTGCCGCGGCGCGGCTACCTGGTCTCGCCGATGAGCCGCCAGGACATCGAGGACATCTTCTGGCTCCAAGCGGAACTTTCCAAGCGCATCGTCGACCGGGCCATCACCCGCTACGACGCGGAAACTCTCGAGTTCCACGGTCGTCTGATCGACGAATTCGAGAAGGCATCCGCGTCAGATGACACCGACGGCGTGGTGCACGCCCAGTACGCGATCCACCGGTGCCTCAACCGGGCTTCCCGCTCGGACAAGCTGTCCCGGTTCCTGTCCAACGCCGCCCGCTACATGCCCTACCGGCTGTACGCGGACGACCCCGAGTGGCGTGCGGGCGCACTGACGGACAACCGCCGCATGCTCGAGGCGCTGCGTGACGGCGACGTCGAGACGGCCCACGAAGTGGTGGACGCCGAGTTCACCGGTGGCGCGAGTCTGCTCATCGCCCATCTCGAGCGAGCGGGCGTGTGGGACGACAAGCGCGCACCGGAACTCGACCCCGAGCACTGAGTCCCACTTCAGTGATCGGTCCGTCCGCACTCTCCACCTCAGATCGGTGAACAGGATGCGGTAGGTGGCCGTCCGAACCGTCCGGGGGAGTTCGTCGGGCCGCGTGCGAACTCCACGGGATTCCGAGTTCATCCCGGAACGGTCGCTGCAGGAAGCCGGTGGTCGCGCACCTGTGGATCCGGCCCGACGATAGAGCTGGTGAGCACTTCCCTGCTCTCCCGGAGTGGTCGGACGGGAGCCGGGACACCAGCTCAGACGCCCACGGTGCCGTGCTCGGAACGCAGTGTGCCCTTGACGACCTTGCCGCTGGCGTTGCGGGGGAGTTCGTCGACGTGGACCAGATGCTTGGGGAGCTTGAAGCCGGCGAGCTTGTCCCGCAGCCACTCGCTGATCTCCTCGAGGGTGAGATCGGCAACGCCGTCCTCCACGTTCTGGGCGACCACTGCGACGGGGACCTCGCCCCACCTGTCGTCCTTGCGGCCGATCACCGCGACCTCGCGGATCCTCGGGTGCCCGGCGATGATGTTCTCCACCTCGGCGCAGTAGATGTTCTCGCCGCCGGAGATGATCATGTCCTTCTTGCGGTCCACCACGTAGACGAAGCCCTCGTCGTCCATGCGGACCAGGTCGCCGGAATGGAACCACCCGCCCTCGAAGGCCTCCGCCGTCTCCTTGGGCTTGTTCCAGTAACCGGACATCGTGGTGGGACCACGGTAGACGATCTCGCCGACCTCACCCGGGCCGACGGGCTCGCCGAAGCCGTCGACGACGCGCGCCTGGAGGGTGGGGATGACCTTGCCGACGGAACCGATCTTGCGGATCGCGTCATCGCCGTCGAGGGCACAGGTGATGGGGCTCATCTCGGTCTGGCCGAACACCGCGCAGTTCAGGGCGTCCGGGAAGGTCTCGGCCATGGCGCGCAGGATCGTGTCGGTGGACGGGGCCGCGCCCCAGGAGATATTGCGCAGCACCAGGCTGCGCGGGCGGGCCTGCTGCTCGGCACAGACGGCCTGCCACTGCACGGGGACGAGGAAGATGCTGGTGATGTGCTCGGCCTCGAGGGTGTCTAGGACCGCTGCGGGGTCGAAGGCCTGCAGCGGGTGGACCACCGTGACGCCGCCGAGTTGGAGGCTCGGCGCGATCGAGCCGAGCGCCGCGATGTGGAACATCGGGGCGGCGCACAGTGCGCGCCCGTCCTCGTCGAACAGTCGGAAGACCCGGATGCAGGTCAGGGACTGCGCAGTGAGGTTTTCGTAGGAGAGCATGGCGCCCTTGGGCCGCCCCGTGGTGCCCGAGGTATACGTAATGAGCGCGGTGGAGTCCTCGGGCACGTCGACGGGCTCATGCGGCTGGCCCTGCTCCGCTATCGCGTCCGCGTATGTGATCTGGTCGGGCGCCCCCGGTTCACCGCCGATGACGATGTGGTGGCCCGGCTCCTCGCCCTGGGCGCGGATCGCGCCGACGAGCGGCGCGAGCATCGCGTCGGTGACGACGACCTTCGGCGTGCAGTCGCTGACCAGGTAGGCGAGCTCACCGGGGGTGAGCCGGAAGTTCACCGGTACCGCGATGGCGCCCAGCTCGTTGATGCCCAGCACGGCCTCGACGAACTCCGGGTTGTTGAGCGTGATGAGCATGACCCGGTCGCCCCTGCCCACACCGCGGCGGGCCAACGCGTCGGCGAAGCGGTTGCTGCGATCGTGCAGCTGGGACCACGTGGTGGTCTGACCGAGGTAGCGCAGTGCCTCCGCGTCGGGCTGCATCTCGGCGTGGGTGGCGACCCACGTGTTCCAGTTGTTGCGACGTGCCGCGTGGAGTTCGGCGATGGGATCCGTGGCGGTGGTCATGATCTCGGCCTTTCGTCGGGCGGTGGGTGACGGGAGGGGCAGGTGACAGGAGGGACGGTTCAGGAGAAGTTCGGGCGCCGTTTCTCGAGGATCGAGGACACGCCCTCGGCGAAGTCGGGGGAGATCAGCAGCTCGCACTGGCCCTCGTGTTCCCTGGCCAGGGCCGCGTCCAGCTCGGCGAGCGTGGCCCCGGTGACGGCCCTCTTGGTCAGTTCCAGGGCGCGGCGCGAACCCCGGGCCAGTCGGCGGGCGAGCTTCGCGGCGGCGGGCTCGAGGTCCGCGGTCGGGTGGACCTCCATGGCCAGTCCGACGTCGTGGGCCTCCGCGGCGGAGACGGCGTCGCCACGCAGCAGCATGCGCGAGGCGATCGACCGTCCGACGGCCGCGGGCAGCAGCACGCTGGCGCCGCCGTCGGGCATGAGTCCGATGTTGGTGAACGCGAACAGTAGGTAGGCGTCCTCCGACATGAGGACGAGGTCGGAGGCCAGCGCGAGCGAGACGCCCACCCCGGCCGCCGGGCCGGTGACGGCGGCGATTACCGGGACCGGGACCGTGAGGACCGCGCGGACCAGTGCGGCGGCCCCGGCCATGGTCGCGTCGGGGCTGGGCGCGTCCGCGCCGGCGTCCTTGATCGCCTGCAGGTCAGTTCCGGTGGTGAACGCCCCGCCCTCCCCTGAAAGCACGATGACCCGGGTGCCCGGATCGCTGCCGTGTTCGATGATGAGCTCGGTCAGCGCGGTGACGGTGGGGTGGTCGAGCGCGTTCATCCGGTCGGGCCGGTTGATACTGATCGTGGTCACGCCCAGGTCGTCATGGTCGACCTTGATGGCGTCACGTCCGGTCGCGGTCATCGGACCTTCTCCCCCGCCTCGACCATCCCGGCCAGCCTGCCGGTGATGATCTCCTCAGCCTCGGCCATCATCCGGTCGACGAGCTCCGCCGCGGTGGGCACGTCGTGGATCAGACCCTGACACTGGCCGGCGCTCCAGATGCCCGCGTCCAGGTCGCCGTCCTCGAAGACCTTGCGTCCGCGGGCTCCGGCGACGAGGTGCTGGATGTCGGAGAACTCGGCACTCTCGGCCTCTTTCGACACGACCTCGGCGGAGACGGCGTTGGCGGCCACCCGCGCGGTGTTGTGCAGTGTCCGGAAGATCAGCTTCGTGTCGAGCTCGGTGTTGGCCACGATCTGTTGTTTGACCTGCTCGGCCACCGGCGACTCGGCCGTGCACATGAAGCGGGTGCCCATGTTGGCGCCGTCGGCTCCCAGCGCCAGTGCTGCCACCATGCCGCGGGCGTCGGCGATCCCGCCGGAGGCGAGGATCGGGATGGACAGCCTCGCCGCCGCGGCAGGGATGAGCACCAGGCCGGGGACGTCGTCCTCCCCCGGGTGGCCCGCGCACTCGAAGCCGTCGATCGATACCGCGTCCACACCGAGCTGCTCGGCCTTGATCGCGTGGCGGACCGAGGTGCACTTGTGGATCACCTTGATGCCGGCCTCGTGGAACACCGGTAGGTGGTCCTTGGGATTGGACCCGGCCGTCTCGACGATCTTCACGCCCGACTCGACGATCGCCTGCCGGTACTCGGCGTACGGGGGCGGAGAGATCGCGGGAAGGATCGTGAGGTTGACGCCGAACGGCTGGTCGGTCATCTCCCGGCAGCGCGCGATCTCCTTGACCAGGTCCTCGGGCGTGGGTTGGGTGAGTCCGGTGATGATCCCCAGCGCGCCGGCCTCGGACACGGCGGCGGCGAGTTCGGCGCGGCCGACCCACATCGTGCCGCCCTGGACGATGGGATGATGGACGCCGAACTCCTCGGTGAATCGGGTGCGGATCACGGCTGGACCTCCTCGTAGGTGCCACCGGAGGTGGCCTCAGGACTTGGCATCGGCGACTGATCCCTTCTGCAACCGACCGCGATGACGTCGTCCCTCCAGAACGACCATGGATCCGATCACATATATGTGTAAGTGTCGCTACGCGATGCCCACCGTAGCCGGTGTTGTCAAGATCACACCGTGTTCCACCTAACCCGGAAAGCGCACCCATGTGCCCCTCACGCCCTCGTGGGTCACGCACCCTCTCCGGGCATCGGGTTCGGCGTCCCGACGTGCGGAAATCGCGGGGCGCGGCGGCGGTTCCGCCGGGTCAGGCGGCTCCGGTGGAGCCGGCGGCTGGAGCGTGCACGACCGGGCAGGCGCCCACCCGGTCGCGCGGCTGGATGGGGCAGGCCCCCAGGTCGGCGGGACGGTAACCCTCCGGGTATCCCGGGTACGTCCGGTTCTCGGTCCCACGGGACCCGAGCTCGCGGCGGCGGACCGGCAGCCACCGCACCACCTTCGACCGCATCCGCAGCGCCGCGTAGGCGGCCTCGCGGAACGCCCGAGGTTGCCACGGGAAGCCGAAGGCGCGGGTCATGTCGTCGTCGATCAGCGCCTGCACGACCTTGCGGACCACCGGCCGGGCCGGCTCCGGGTACCAGGAACACATGAGATCGAGCGTGTACGTCCCGATGAGCTCGTTGGTCCGGGCGTAGCGCATGGTGCGCGCCTCGTAGTCGTCCCGCCAGCGCCGGAACTCCCCGATGTCCTGCGGGATCCCCTTGATCTTCATCCGCTCCCCGACTGCGCGGTAGAAGTGGAACGCCGCGAGCCGCTCGTTCGGATGCAGACGCCGCCAGCCGTTCGCATCGATCCACTCGAGCGGTTCGTAGATGAACGTCGACAACACATAGAGCATGTCGTCATTGGTGATCTCGTACATCGCGTGTTGGCGGTTGATCACCCGCAGCGCCTCCTTGCCGCGGGGCGAGTCGTACCCGTGCTCGACCAGCTCCACCATGAGCAGCGCGGTGTCGTCGTACCGCTTCTGCGGGTGATCGCGGAAGTTGCCCGCCTGCTCCAGGACCGCCGACACCGAAGGGATGCAGTAGGTCCGGTACAGCGCCAGCTCGAGCGCTCGCTGATAGTCCCACGGGAACTCGTACGCGGAGGTGATGCGGTGGATCTCCGCCGCGTCCGCCACCGGATCGAGAGTCGCGATGAGATCACGCCAGTACCAGCGCCCGGGCTTGAACGGGACCCCTGCCGTGAGCGGGTGGTCGACGGCGGCGTCGGCGACGAGGTCGGCCGGGATCATGGTCCGAACACCCCGGGCACGGCGGACCGCTCGGTGGCCGCGGCCCTCGTCGTCGTCGTCACCTCCTCGGTTCTCTCGGAGGTGGCGGTCATCTCACCTCACATCCTTCCCTGGACGTTCGCGAGCATCCACTTGACGATCTTGATGTCACGCGGCTTGCGGGTCATGGTCATGAGGTTCAGCGGGGCCGCGAACTTCTGCGCGGTGATGGCCTTGGGGCGGGCGAACTCGCGCAACCCGTCGGCGCCGTGGATACGGCCGAAACCCGAGTCACCCGAACCGCCGAACGGCAACGCCGGGATGCCGGCGAACGCGAGGAACGAGTTGACCGACACCATGCCCACGTCCAACTTCTCCGCCAGGGCCAGCCCCCGCTTCTTGTTGCCGGTGAAGATCGAACCGCCGAGGCCGTAGCTGCTGGCGTTCGCCTTCTCGATGGCCTCCTCCAGGTCCGCGACAGGGTTGATCACGACGGTGGGGCCGAAGGTCTCCTCGGTGATCGCGGACGAGTTCTCGGGGACGTCGACGAGGACGACCGGCTCGATGATCTTCTCGCCGACCGAGTCCTCGCCGCCGAGTACGGCCCTGCCGCCCTTGGCGATCGCGTCCTTGACGTGCCTGCGGACGATGTCGACCTGCGCCGGCAGCGTCATGGGCCCGTAGCTGGAGGAGATCGAGTTGCCCGGGGTGAGCGCGCGGACCTTGGCCGTGAACTTCTGGACGAACGCGTCGTGGACGTCCGAGTGGACGTAGATCCGCTCCACGCCCGCGCAGGTCTGGCCCGCGTTGCCCATGGCGCCGAAGACCGCCTGGTCGGCGGCCGCGTCGAGATCCGCGTCCGAGTCGACGAGCAGGGCGTCCTTGCCACCGCCCTCGATGACGACCGGCGTGAGCGTCTCCGCGCAGGCGGCCATGACCTTCCGGCCCGTCGCGGCGGAGCCGGTGAACGCGAGCTTGTCGACGCCCGCCCTGCACAACGCCGCGCCCGTCGAGCCGTCGCCGGTGATCGTCTGGATGAGCGGCTGGGAGGCGCCCAGGGAATCCCACACCTCCGCCAGCCACACGCCCACACCCGGCGTGAGCTCGCTGGGCTTGAACACCACCGCGTTGCCCGCGGCCATGGCGTAGGACAGCGTGCCCATCGGGGTGAACGCGGGGTAGTTCCACGGGCCGATCGCGCCGACCACGCCGTAGGGCTGATATTCCACGTAGGCGGCCTGGTTGCTCATGAGCAGCCCGGCCGAGACGGAGCGCCGTCGCAGGACCTTGTCCGCGTTCTTGGCCGCCCACTCCAGATGGCTGACGGTGAGCATGACCTCGAGGGTCGCGTCCTCGTCCGGCTTCCCGGTCTCGGCGGAGATCAGGGACGCCAACTCCTCGGCCCTGGACGAGATCGCCCGCTTGTACTCCAGCAGCCACTCACGGCGACCCCGCGGACCCTGGTTCGCCCACCAGCGAGCCGCGGCACGCGCACGCTCCACGGCGAGGGCGACCTCCTCGGGACCGGCGACGGGGTACTCCGCGAGGACGGTGCCGTCGCGGGGGTCCAGGCTCGCGAACGTGGGGCCGGTCTTGCTGGGCTCGGTGGTCGTCATCTGAGGTCCTCTCGTTACCGATCACATATATTTGATGTAGCGTACCGCGATACGCGCCACAGTAGTCCAGTGTGCACCCAACCGGCACCCCGTGCCAGATACCGGGGCAACCACACAGAAAAACGAGGCGAGAAGTGTTCGACATCCTCACCGAAGAGCAGCGTGAATTCGCCAAGTCGATCGATGACTTCTGCGCGCGCGAGGTCGACGGCGTCGAGAGCGACGCGAGCTCACCACCGAGGGCGGCACCCACTCGCCGCACATCTACTCCAAGATGGCCGAGCTCGGATGGCTGGGGCTGACCGTCCCCGAGGAGTACGGCGGCTCCGACGCCGGCGCCGTCGAACTGTGCCTCCTGCTCGAGCACTCCCTGCGCGGCCTCGCCCCGATCGGCGGCATCGGCCCCACCCTCATCACGGCCGCCGCGTACCAGAAGTTCGGGACCGAGGAGCAGCGTAAACGCGCGCTCGAGCTGGTCGTGAACGGCGGGACCCTGTCCATCTCGATGTCCGAGCCCGGCGCCGGGTCCGACGTCGCCGCCCTGCGCTGCAAGGCCGAGCGCGACGGCGACAACTGGGTGATCAACGGGCAGAAGACCTGGTGTTCCAACGCCCACTTCGCCGACCGCATCCTGCTCGTCGCCCGCACCGACTCGTCGGGCAAGAAGCACGAGGGCATCACGATGTTCGACGTGCCCGCGGACATCGAGGGCCTGCAGATCACCGGGATCGAGACCATGGGCGGCAAGGAGGTCAACGACCTCTACTTCACCGACGTCCGCCTGCCCGCCGACTCCGTCATCGGAGAGGTCGGCGGCGGTTGGGCGCAGCTCATGACCGGGCTCAATACCGAGCGCCTCATCCTCGCCGCCATGCAGCTCGGCGTGGCCCAGCGGGCGTTCGACGACTGCCTGACCTTCATCAAGGAGCGCGAGCAGTTCGGCCGCCCCGTCGGCTCCTTCCAGGTGCTCCGCCACCGTATGGCCGACCTCGCCACCGAGATCGAGGCCGCGCGCCTGCTCGTCTACGCGGTCGCCAGGAAGGTCGACGAGGCCGACCCCACGGCCCTGTTCCCCCGCGAGGCCTCCATGGCCAAGCTCAAGGCGTCCGAGCTGAGCAAGCGGGTCACGCTCGAGTGCATGCAGTCCATGGGCGGATACGGGTACGCCACCGAGTACGGGATGGAACGTCTGGTTCGCCAGGCGGTGGTCCCCACCATCTACGGCGGCACCAACGAGGTCCAGCGGGACATCATCGGCAAGACGCTCGGCCTGTGAGCACCGCCGGGGCGGTCGGCACCGCCGGGACCGCGGGCGCCGCCGCGCGCGAGTTCGAGCTCATCCTCGCGCTCGACACGGTCCCCTCGGACCGCGTCTCCGCGCTGTGGGACTCCCTCGAGCCCGCGCGGGTCGACGACATCGCGGGCAGCCGCTGGAAGGGCACCGGCCTGGACACCGGGCACCCCATGTTCGGCATGCTCGGGCAGATGCGCTGGTGGGGCAAGGACTTCACCGAGGCCCGCAAGGTGGACCCGATCCTCGTCACCGACGACTCCGGTGAGGTCGTGCCGGACACCTCGGCGACCGGCGGGGGGCGGGGCGTCCCTGTGGGAGGTCTCCTTCCGCGGCCGCCCGACCGCCTCCATGGTGTACGACCGCCTGCCGGTGATCGACCACTTCGCCGTCGTCGGACCCGACACCCTCCTCGCGGTGATGAACGGGCGAGGCACCGTGCACGAGGGAGAGCACTTCTGGTTCGTCCTGGAGCGCGAGCGCTGAGACGCACGGGCCGGGTGCGCGGGGCGGGAGCCTGGCCCGGGTGCGCGGGGCGGGTGCACGGGGCGGCGCCACGCCCCACAATGGGGCGCATGACCCCGAACCCCACGCGCCCGGTCCGCATCGCCGTCCAGCTCCAGCCGCAGCACTCGCCGGACTACGGACTGATCCGGGACGCCGTCCGACGCTCCGAAGACGCGGGCGTGGACGTGGTCTTCAACTGGGACCACTTCTTCCCGCTCTACGGTGATCCCGACGGCGCCCACTTCGAGTGTTGGACGATGCTGGCCGCGTGGGCCGAGCAGACCGAACGCGTCGAGATCGGCGCCCTGGTCACCTGCAACACCTATCGCAACCCCGACCTGCTCGCCGACATGGCCCGGACCGTCGACCACATCTCCGGCGGCCGCCTCATCCTGGGCCTGGGCAGCGGATGGTTCGAGCGGGACTACGCCGAGTACGGCTACGAGTTCGGCACCAAGGGCTCGCGGCTCGACGACCTCGGGCACTCCCTCGAGCGGATTGAGCAGCGCTTCGCCACGCTCACCCCCGCCCCGACGAGGGACATCCCCGTGCTGCTCGGTGGCGGCGGTGAGAAGAAGACCCTGCGACACGTGGCCCGCCACGCCGACATCTGGCACTCGTTCGTGGACGTGGAGACCTACCGCCACAAGTCGGAGGTGCTCGCCGGGCACTGCGCGGACGTGGGGCGCGATCCGGGCGAGATCGAGCGGTCGACGGAGATCGGCGGGGCCAGCTCGCCCGACGAGGCGAAGCGGCTCGCCGAGAACCTGCACGCCGAGGGCGTCACCCTCTTCACGGTCGGGCTCAACGGCCCCGACTACCCGCTGGACCTGGTCGAGTCGCTGGTGGCCTGGCGCGACGGGCGATAAGCCGGCGCGCCGGCGCTGAACCTGCCCGTCGGCGCCGGAAATCCGCTACTCCGAATCCGGATCCGCTATCCCGATCGGCGTAGCGAATCCGCATTCCGAGTAGCGGATTTCGGGCTGGATTGGAACCGGGGCGGGCCGGGCGGGCTGGGGCGGGCGCGTGTCGGCGCGGGCCGCGGCGGGTCAGCCCCGCTTGACCGCCCGGTCGACCCGGCGCCACGTCCGGTAGGTGTACCACGACGCCACCAGCATGAGCACCAGCACGAGCGAGGCGAAGATCGACGGTCGCCCGGTGAGGATCAAGCCCACCGCGTTGACCAGCGCCAGCACGGTGAAGAACCCGACGAACCCGCCGATGACCTCCAGCCGCTGCCGGGCACCCAGGGCGTCACCGCCGCTCCGAGCCACCGCCGATCAGCTCTTCAGGCCGCCGGCGGTGAGGCCGGAGATGATCCGCCGCTGGAAGATCAGCACCATGATCACCAGCGGCACGGTGACGAGCGCGCCGGCGGCCATGATCGCCGCGTGCGGCGGCAGATACGGATTGACGCCGGAGAACCGGGCGATCGCCACCGTCACGGGCTCGGTCGCGGTCGTGGACAGCTGCTGCGAGAGCACGAACTCGTTCCACGTGATGATGAACGCCAGGATCGCGGTGGTGAACAGGGCCGGCGCGGCGAGCGGGAGGATGATCTTGATGAACGCCTGGCCGCGGGTCGCACCATCGACGCGGGCAGCCTCCTCCAGCTCCCACGGCAGGTCGTTGAAGAACGACGTGAGCGTGTAGATGGTCAGCGGGAGCGCGAACGAGATGTTGGGGATGATGAGCGCCTGGTAGGTGCCGATCCAGCCGATGTCCGTGAACAGCTGGAACAGCGGCGTGACCAGGGCGACGCCGGGGAACATCGACGCGGCGAGGATGATCCCGGTGACGAGGAACTTGCCCCGGAAGTCGACCCTGGCGAGGGCGTAGGCGGTGAACACGCCGAACGTCAGCGCGAGGGCGGTGGTGATCGAGCTGATGAGCACGGAGTTGATGATCGCGCCCAGGAAGTTGTTGCCGCCGTCCGTGGCCAGCGCCTCACGGAAGTTGTCGAGCGTGAGGTGCGAGGGCACCGGGCTGGCGGAGAAGATGAACCGGTTGTCGCGGAACGCGGTCACCAGCATCCAGTAGAACGGCGCGAGTCCCCAGATGAGGATGAGTAGCGCGCCGACGTAGGTGCTGACGGTGGGGCCGAGCGGTTTGCGCGGCGGCTTGATGTCCTCGTCGTCGCGGCGCCGGTCGGAGCCGGGGGTCGACGACGACGACGGGGTGGTCGTCGGCATGGTCGGCGAGGTGCTCGGTTCAGACGCTCGGTGACTCACCGGATCTCCCCCTTCTTGCCCGTGCGATCCTCCACGACGTTCGCGCCGAGGAATTTGACCATGATGTACGCGACGGCGAAGACCAGCAGGAACACCAGTGTCGATATCGCGGAGGCACTGTTGAAGTTGCCCATTCTCATCTCGTTGACCACCAGCATCGACACGGTCGCGGTGGGCGAGTTGGAGTTGGCCGACACGAGGATGACGGGCAGGTCGTACATGCGGAGTGCGTCGAGGGTGCGGAACAGGATCGCCACCATGAGGGCGGGACGCACCAGCGGAAGGGTGATGCGGACGAATTGCTGCCAGCGGGACGCGCCGTCCACGCGGGCCGCCTCGTAGACGTCACCAGGGATCATCTGCAACCCGGCGAGGATGAGCAGCGCCATGAACGGCGCGGTCTTCCACACGTCGGCGATGATGATGGCCATACGGGCGTAGAACGGGTCGGTGGTCCACGCGATGTTCGTGCCCAGGAGGGTGTTGGCGATCCCGTTGGGGGCGAAGATGAACGCCCACAGTTTCGCCGTGACGGCGGTGGGGATCGCCCACGGGACCAGGACGGCGGCGCGCAGCAGCGAGCGTCCCCAGATGCTCTTGCCCATGACCACGGCCATGGCGAAACCGAGCACCGTCTCGAGGGAGACGGTGGTGACGGTGAAGAACAGCGTGTTGCCCATGGCGGGCCAGAAGTCCACGGACGAGACGCCCGGCGGACAGGTGACGGTGCCGTCGCCGCCGGGAGCGGGGCAGGCCTGCGTCAGCCAGTAGAGGTAGTGCTGGAAACCGGCGAACCCGCCCTCCGAGAACATGCCCGTGGCCGGGTCCAGGCCGCGGTCGGCCATGAACGACAGGTACACCGCGCGAATGACCGGGTACCCGATCACCACCGCGAGGATGGCCAGGGCCGGACCCACCATCCACACCGGACGCCAGTCGAACTTCTTCTCGACCAGTGGCGCCGGGGACTTCTCGCTCGTCGTCATCGCCTTGCTCCTCGCCGGGTTCGCGCCCGCCCCACCAGGGAGAGGAGGTGGGCCCCGGGAACGTTACCCGGGGCCCACCTGCCCTGGTCCGACAGCCGTCTGCCGCCGGACCGTGTGCCGATCACCCGGACCGCGGTGATCGTTGACCTCGTTCGATCACCGTGCTCGGTGGATCACTGTGCGTTGTGAATCACTGCGCCTGTTGGATCGCGGCCGTCATGTCGTTGAGGGCCTGCTCGACGTCCTTCTCCCCGCGAAGCGCCGCGAAGGTGTTGTCCTGGATCGCCTTGGACACGGACGGGTAGAACGGCGTGACCGGGCGCGGCTCGGCGTTGTCGAGCGCCGCCTTCAGCGCCGGCATGTAGGGGAACTCCTGCTGGAGCGCCTCGTCGTCGTAGATCGAGGACAGCACCGGCGGGAACGACTGCTCGGCGAAGCCCATCTGGACGTCCTCGGAGATGATGAACTCGAGGAAGGCCCGCGCGGTCTCCTTGTTCTCGGAGAACACGTTGATCGCGTTGTTGTAGCCACCGAGCGTGGACTGACCGGCGCCGTCCTCGCCGACGATCGGGGCGACCTGGAAGTCACCCTGGACCTGCGACGTGGGGTCGGACTGGCCCGACTCGTACATGTACGGCCAGTTGTAGGAGTACATGGTCTCGCCGGCGAGGAAGGCCTGCGCGGTCTCCTCCTCCGTGAACGCGTCGGTCTTCTGGGGGATGACGCCGCCCTTGTAGGCGTCGACGAGGGCGGTCAGGCCGGCACGCGCCTCCTCGGTGTCGAGCTCAGGGGTATTGCCGTCCTCACCGACGACCTGTCCGCCCCAGCTGTGGATGAACTGGGTGGCGGCGACGGTCAGACCCTCGTACTGGCTGAGCTGGGTCTGCAGGCAGTCGACGTTCGCACCCTCCGCGGCCTCGCAGGAGGAGACGAGCTCCTCCCAGTTGGCGGGAGCCTCCGGCTGGAGGTCGGTGCGGTAGTACAGGAGCTGGGCGTTGGTGTTCTGCGGCACGCCGTAGAGGGTGCCGTTGTAGGTCGCCGAGTCGACGGCGGCCTCGATCAGGCCGGAGGTGTCGACCTCGGTCTCGTTCTCGATCGGCTGCAGCCACCCGTTGGCCGCGAAGTACGCGGTGTCGGTGACGTCGAGGGCGAACACGTCGTACTCGCCGCTCTCGGTCTGGAGCGACTGCGTCAGGGTGTCGCGCTGCCCGTCCTGCTCGGCGGGCAGCTCGCGGAGGGTGACCTCCTGGTCGGGGTTCTCCGCGTTCCACTGCTCGATGACGGGGCGGAGCTTGTCGGTGTCGTTGCTGCCCATCGCGAAGGTGATGGGGCCGACGCCCGAGGTGCCGGCCTGCGCCTGCTCGTCGGATTCATCGCCACCCGATCCACACGCCGTGGATACCAGGGCGACTACGGAGGCGGCCGCCGCCGCCTTGAGGAACCTGCCGTGAACGGCCATGCGCTCTCTCCTACTGTCGTGTCTCGACTCCCCTCGGCGAGTGCCGACGGGGCAGTGGACCGGTGCCGACTGTGACGCGGGTCTCACTGAGGACCTGCTGAGCGTAACCCACGAGACGGCGGTGGCGCGGGACCACGTGCGGACACGCGACCGACGCGCCGTCGCTCCCGACACCACGGATGGTCACGAGAGCGAGGTCACAGGAGTCACTCTAGCAACACCGCTCGGGGCGGACACCGGCGTGTCCCGCTGTCGGCACGGGCCCCGGCCCCGTGGAGTCAGCGCAGCCTGAGACCGGATTCCACGTCGAAGAACCGCACCTCGTCGTCGAGCGCCTCGAGGTACATGGTGTCGCCCTTGCGGGGGTGGTCACCCGACTCCGCCCGGTACACCACCGGGTGGTTGTCGCGGGTCGAGCAATGCAGGTAGCTGTCCGCCCCGAGCTCCTCCACCAGGTCCACCGTCACCTCCAGCCCGTGGCCTTCCGCGGCCATCCGCAGGTGCTCGGGCCGCACGCCGACGGTGACCCTCGACCCCGAGCCGGCGGGCACGGGTTCACGGAACCCCTCGAGGTCCACCGCCCCGTCGGCGACAGGGGCGTCGAAGAGGTTCATGGACGGTGACCCGATGAAGCCCGCCACGAAGGCGTTGACCGGGTTGTTGTAGAGCTCGCGAGGGGCGTCGACCTGCTGGAGCACCCCGTCCTTGAGCACCGCGACGCGGTCGCCCATTGTCATGGCCTCGACCTGGTCGTGCGTCACGTAGATCATCGTGGTGTGCAGGTCCCGCTGCAGCTTGGCGATCTGTGCGCGCGTGGCCACCCGGAGCTTGGCGTCGAGGTTGGACAGCGGCTCGTCCATGAGGAAGACCTGCGGGTTGCGCACGATCGCCCGCCCCATGGCCACGCGCTGACGCTGGCCACCGGAGAGCTCCTTGGGCTTGCGGTCGAGGTACGGCACCAGGTCGAGCATCTCGGCCGCGCGGTCGACGCGCTCCGTGATCTCCGACTTGGACGCCTTGGCCAGCTTCAGGGCGAAACCCATGTTCTCGCGGACCGTGTAGTGCGGGTACAGCGCGTAGTTCTGGAACACCATCGCGATGTCGCGGTCCTTGGGCTCGGTGCCCGTCACGTCCCTGTCACCGATGAGGATCCGTCCCGCCGCCACGTCCTCCAGACCGGCCAGGGCGCGCAAGGTCGTCGATTTTCCGCAGCCGGAGGGTCCGACCAGGACGAGGAACTCGCCGTCGGCGATCTCCAGGTCCAGGCGGTCGACGCTGCGTCGCGCCGCCCCCGGATAGACGATGGACACGTTCTCGAAGGTCACCGAGGCCATGAGAAATATTTCCCTTCACCGGCAGGAACGTGCCGGACGATCCGAGATAGAGGGCGAACACGGGTGACTGTAGCGGCCCGGAGCGGAGTTCACCCGCACTGCGCACACAGTTCATCCGGGCGTGGCCCGCCCGCGACCGCCCGGTCGTCCCGCGCGCCTAGCGTGCATGCGTCCACTACGACTGTTGACGCCTCCAGGAGACTCGAATGTCCGTCCGCCGCCTGCTCCCGATCGCCACCGCCCCGACGCCGGGGATCTCCAACCGACAGCACGTGACCTGTGTCTACAAGTGCGGGGACCAGTGCGCCGCGCCGGTGCCCAACACCACCGACAACCCGTACTTCGGGGACATCGCCACCGAGATCAGCCGCCGCGGTGCGCTCAAGGCCGCGGGCGTCGTGGCGCTGGCGGTGGGCGCCACCCAGGTGCTGCCCGCGACCGCCGCGGCGCAGGGCTCGTCCGCCGCCGGCTCGCTCGGCCCCACCGGATCCACCGGCGGCGCGACGATCGACACGGGGTTCGCCCCGGTCGCGCCCAACACCGCCGACGCCGTCACCGTCCCGGCGGGATACTCGAGCGATGTTGTGATCCGGTGGGGCGACCCCGTACTGCCGGGCGCCCCGGAGTTCGACTTCGAGAACCAGACCGCTGCGGCGCAGGCCATGCAGTACGGCTACAACTGCGATCTGGCGGTGATGTTCCCGATGGACGACCGCGACGATCGCTTCCTGCTCACCGTCAACCACGAGTACACGACCGAGCCGTCGATGTTCCGCGGCTACGATTCCTCGGCCCCGACCCGCGAGCAGGTCGAGATCGCCTGGGCGGCCCACGGGCTGACGGTGGTCGAGCTGTCCAGCCGCGCCGGCGACGGCGGGCTCGACCCCGTCATGGGGTCCTACAACCGGCGCATCACCGCGACCACCCCGTTCGAGCTGCGCGGACCCGCCGTCGGCCCCCTGACCCGGACCACGGCCGACCCGACCGGCACCCGCGTGCTCGGCACGCTGAACAACTGCGCCGGCGGGCACACACCGTGGGGCACCGTCCTGTCCGGCGAGGAGAATTTCAACCAGTACTTCGGCACCACCGGGACGGTCACCGACCCGGAGCGTCTCGAGGCCCTGCGCCGCTACGGCGTCTCCGTCTCCCGCTCGGGGCGCCGGTGGGAGGAGTTCGACGCCCGCTTCGACCCGGCCGCCGAGCCCAACGAGGTCAACCGCTTCGGCTACGTCGTCGAGGTGGATCCCTGGGATCCGAACTCGACCCCGGTCAAGCACTCCGCGATGGGCCGGTTCAAGCACGAGGGTGCCTCGGTCCACGTCACCGGCGACGGCACCGTCGTCGCCTATTCCGGAGACGACGAGCGCTTCGACTACCTCTACAAGTTCGTCTCCAGCCGCCGGATCACACCCGGTACCGGCTCGGCCGCACGGGCCGAGAACATGAAGATCCTCGACGAGGGCACCCTCTACGTGGCGACGTTCGCCGGCAACTCCCCCGCCGCGCAGATCGACGGCTCCGGGACGCTGCCCGCCGACGGCGCGTTCGACGGCACCGGCACCTGGATCCCGCTGATGACCGTCGCGCCCGGTGGGAACGCCGTCTCACACGTGCCGGACATGACGCCGGAGCAGGTCGCGGTGTACACCCGCATGGCCGGCGACCGCGTCGGCGCCACCAAGATGGACCGCCCCGAGGACGTCGAGCCCAGTCCGACCACCGGCAAGGTCTACATGGCGCTGACCAACAACACGCGCCGCACGACCGCGAACGTGGACGAGGCCAACCCGCGGCACAACAACAAGCACGGTCAGGTCGTGGAGATCACCGACGACCACGCCGGCACGACCTTCGGCTGGAACCTGCTGCTGGTGTGTGGCGACCCGGCCGAGGCGGACTCGTACTTCGGCGGCTTCGACAAGTCGAAGGTCAGCCCCATCTCCTGCCCGGACAACGTCGCCTTCGACACGGCCGGGGGACTGTGGGTGTCCACCGACGGCAACGCCCTCGGCTTCAACGACGGCCTCTACTCGGTGGCGACCGAAGACCCGAACCGCGGCGAGACCAAGCTGTTCCTCACGGTCCCTGTCGGGGCCGAGACCTGCGGACCGCTGGTGTTCGACAACCGGGTGATCGTCAACGTCCAGCACCCCGGTGAGACGGACGGCGCGTCGATCGAGAACCCCGCCTCGCACTGGCCCGACGGCGGCACCTCGCAGCCGCGGCCGTCGACCGTGGTCGCGTGGCGCAACGGGTTCTCCGGTGGCGCCGGCTCTCTCGGTTCGGGCTCCCTGCCGACGGGTCTGATCGGCTCCTGACGGCGGACGGCCGGGGCGGGTAGGCGGACTGCCGGGCCGGCGGGTCGGGTCGGTCAGGCTCGGCTGCCGGGCCGGCAGGCGAGCCGGTCAGGCCCGACTGCCGGCCCGCGCGTACGCCAGGCCGCGCTCGGCGCAGGCGGCGATCGAGGCCGCGACGCCCTCCGGGTCGTCGGACATCGGCACGTGCCCGTCGGCGCTGACCTCGACCCTCGCCTGCGGGAACAACCGCGTGGCGAGTGAGACCTGCCGCACCGGAAGGACCATGTCGAACCGGCCCCACCGGATGGTGATCGGCAGGTTCTCGTCGACGGGGGCGGAGAACACGAACGCCCGCCGGTCGGCCCGGTCGAGCACGGTGTTGGACACGATCGCCTCGCTGTCGATGGCCGCGGCCTCCGCCGGGTACCGCCACGGGCGGGCGCAGAACACCGCCATCATCACCGCGCGTCCGGCGGCCCGCTCGGTCAGGGCCGGGGTGTGGCGGCCGATCCGGCCGGCCGCCCGGCGGAGACTCCGGAAGACGCTCACCGTGTAGCGCCATTCGGCGTGCGAGCGGAAGAACCCCGCGGGCGACAGCGCGGTGACGCTGCTCGCCAGTCCCCGGGCGCCGAGCTCCAGCGCGAGGAAGCCCCCCAGGGAGTTGCCGGCGATGTGGGGGCGCTCCCCGGCCGGGACGACCTCCTCCAGGAGGGTGACGAGCTCGGAGACGAAGTAGTCGAGCACGTCGCCGGTGTCCGGCAGATCCGCGGACCGCCCGTGGCCGGGCAGGTCCACGACCACCACGCGGAACCGGTCCGCGAGCAGCGGCACGACCGGATCCCAGGCGTGCGCCCGGTGGCACACGCCGTGCAGTAGGACGATGGTCGGGCCGGCCCCGGTGATCTGGTGATACAAACCCATGCGATCAGTATCCACCCCGGGACGAGGTGGCGCCCCATGACGGGAGAAGTTCGGCCTAGATTCGGTGCCGCGAGGCTTCCGGGGCGGAAGCCGGTGTCGAGGGAGCAGGGGTCATGGAGACGACGACGAGCGATCCGGCGATACGGGAAGGTGAGCCCGGGCGGGGACTCGCCGAGAAGTTCCGACCCATCCTGTTGCGCCTGGACCTGCTTGTCCGCCGGCAGAGCACCCAGTACGCGCTGAGTCGCGCGCAGACCTCGATCCTGCACACCCTGGCCTGCCACGGGAGGCTGCGGATGTCGGACCTCGCCCGACTCGAGAACGTCCGCGTACCGACCACCAGCAATTCGGTGAGCGTCATCGAGGCCATGGGGTACGTCGAGCGCGAACCCGACGCCTCCGACCGACGCGGGGTCTGTGTCCGCCTCACCGACCTCGGTCGGGCCCGCATCGAACAGGTCCTCGCCGATCGTGACCGGGACTTCGCCGAGCGGATGTCCTATCTGAGCCCCGAACACCGCGATCTGCTCTCCTCGGCGGTGCCCGCCCTCACCGCCCTCCTCGACGCCTTCGACGGCGATGTCGACGCCCTTCCCGACTCTCAGCAGTCCGACCCGCAGCACTCCGACGCCCCCGGTCCGTCTAGCCTCGGGGCATGAGCACGGTTCTCGTCACCGGCGCCTCCCGCGGGATCGGGGCGGCGACCGCCCGCACGCTGTCCGCCCACCACGACCTGGTCCTCGTGGGCAGGGACGTCGACGCGCTGCGGGCCGTGGCCGCTGACTGCCGCTCAGCCCGGGTGGTGGAGGCCGACCTCACCACCGGCGACGGGGTCGCGCGCGCCGCCCGCGACATCAGCACCCTCGACGGCCTCGTCCACTGCGCCGGCGTCGCCGAACTCGGCCGGATCGACGAGTCCGAGGCCGGCCAGTGGCGCCGGGCGTTCGAGGTCAACGTGCTGGCCGTCGTCGAGCTGACCCGGGCACTGCTCCCGGCGCTGCGCGCGGCACGGGGCCACCTCGTCGTCGTCAACTCCGGCGCGGGGACCACCGCCAAACCGGGCTGGGGCTCCTACAGCGCCTCCAAGTTCGCGCTCCGCGCCGTCACCGACACCCTTCGCGGCGAGGAACCCGACCTGCGCGTCACGTCCATCCACCCCGGCCGCGTGGACACCGACATGCAGCGCGCGATCGCCGCCGCCGAGGGGCGCGACTACGACCCGGGCGCCTTCCTCCGCCCGGAATCCGTGGCCACCGCCGTCCGGCAGGCACTGGAGTCCACTCCGGATTCACACCCCACCGAGGTGGTCCTGCGGCCGCGCCCGCACTGACTCCCCCGTCCGGCGGCCAGGTACGTCGAACGGCTCCCCCGCCGCCGCGCGTGTCGTAACCTCTGCACCACCATGACCAGCCCGAACCCTCCTCTTCGGATCACCGTGATCGGCGCGGGCGTGATCGGCTGCTACCTGGGCGGCCGGCTCGCCCGCCACGCCGACGTGACCCTGGTCGGGCGCCCCCACGTGCTCGACCCGATCCGGGCGGTGGGACTGACCGTCGAGTCCGGAGACGGCGAGGACGCCCGGCTCCACATCCCCGCCGACGCCCTCACCCTGGCCACCGGGCCCGAGAGCGTCCGCCGCTCGGACGTCGTGCTGGTGTGCACCAAGGCCGGGCAGACCGCCGCCGCCACCGCCGAGTTCGCACCGTTCCTCCGGCCGGACACGCTGGTCGTGGGCCTGCAGAACGGTCTGCACTCGGCGGACCTCATCCGGGAACTGGTCGACAGGACCACGGTGATCCCCGGCGTCATACCGTTCAATGTCGCGCGCATCGGGCCCGCTACCTATCGGCGGACCTCCACCGGGGTGATCCGGCTCGCCGAACACCCCATGGCCGTCCCGCTGATCCGCACCATGACGGCGGCCGAGCTGCCGGTGCGGCCCACCGACGACATCCAGGCGGTCCTCCACGGCAAGGTCCTGCTCAACCTCAACAACGCCGTCCAGGCGCTGTCCGGACTCCCGCTGCGCACGGAGCTGCTGGACCGGGACCTGCGGCGCTGTGTCGCCCTGTGTCAGGCGGAGGCCAACCGCGTGTTCACCGCGGCCGGGGTGGTGCCGCGGGTGCCGCTGGCCATCCCCGCCGGCGCCCTCCCGGTGGTGATGCGGCTGCCCAACCCGCTGTTCCGCCGCCTCGCCCGGGCCGCGGTCCGCGTCGACGCGGACGGCACCTCGTCCATGACGGACGATCTCGTGCGCGGCCGGCCCACCGAGGTCGAGTACCTGCAGGGCAAGGTCGTGAAGATGGCCGGTCAGCTCGGACTGGGGGCTCCGGCCTGCGCGCGGATGGTGGAGCTGGTGCACGAGGCCGAGGCGGCCGGCGAGGACCGGCGACAATGGACCGGCAGGGAGCTCCTCACCGAGCTGCAGCGCGCCCGGCGCCGGGCCCGCCGTCTGGCCCGGATACAGCAGATGACCGGCCAGCCGACCTGACTCCCGGTCCCCGTAGCCGATGCGGCCCCCCGTAGCCGGTTCGGTCCCCGTACCCGATTCAGTCCTCGTACCCGATCGAGAACGCGGCCTCGAGATCGTGCTTGGACTGGGTGCGGAACGCGATGTGGGTCTCGGTGTCCACCACGCCGGGGACCTTGTTGAGGCGGTCCGAGACGATGTCGGCGATCTCGTCGTTGCGCCGGGCCCGCACCAGCACGATGAGGTCGATGGTGCCGGTGACCGAGTAGACCTCGGAGACTCCGTCGATATCGGCGATGGCCCCGGCGACCTCGGGGATCCGCGCCGTCTCGGCGTGGACGAAGACGATTGCGGTGATCATGACCCCAAGGCTAGTGGAGCGGGCGTACCGTGTGCGCCATGATCCACGGGGACCTCTTCCAGTCGGCGCGCGAGACGGAGACGAACCGCCCGTTCGCCCTCCAGAACTCCAAGATGCTCAAGGTGACGCTCGCCGACCAGCCGATCCTCGCGCGGACCGGATCGATGGTCGCCTACCAGGGGCAGGTCGGGTTCGAGAACGTCGGCAGCGGCGGGATCGGCAGGATGTTCAAGGCGGCGGCCACCGGGGAGGGTGTGCCCCTCATGCGCTGCACCGGGCGGGGTGAGTTGTTCCTCGCCGACCAGGCCTCCGAGGTCCAGGTCCTCTACCTGGAGGACGACATGATCTCGGTCAACGGTGCGAGCGTGCTGGCGTTCTCCGAGGGGGTCGCGTGGGACATCCACCGCATCGCCGCCAAGGGCGCCGTGATGACCGGCGGGTTGTTCAACGTCTCCCTGCGGGGGACCGGGTTCGTGGCGGTGACCACCAAGGGACAGCCGGTCGCCCTCGACGTGACCTCCGCACCGACGTTCGCCGATCCCCAGGCCGTGGTCCTGTGGACCGCCGGCGTGACGATGGACGTCCGGGTGGACACGGGCGGGGTGAAGTCCCTGCTCCGGGGCGGGTCCGGGGAGACGTTCCAGTTGGCGTTCGGCGGTCAGGGACTGGTGGTCGTGCAGCCGTCGGAGAACGTGCCCCAGGGGGCCGGGAGCCAGGGCGGCGCGTAGTCCGCGCGCCCCGGCGACCCCGGCCGGCGCGGGGTTCAGGGGCGCGGGGTCAGCGCATGTTCTCCGGGGTCCAGTAGGCGCGCATCGAGGTGACTTTGCCCTGCTCGTCGTGGGTCATGAGGTCCCACACGTTGATGGTGGCCTTGGAGTCCGCGTCGAAGTGGGTGGTGATCTCGAAGTTGAACAGCAGGTCGTTTCCGCACACGCGCGCCTCGAGCACCTCGCCCTCGATTTTCATCGCCACGACGCTGGCGTAGAACTCGCGGATGCCCGCCTTGCCCTCGTGGACGGTGCCGTTGCCCACCGGGTCCTCGACGGTGGCGCCCTCGGCGTAGAGGTCCATCACGGCCTCGAGGTCGCCGGCGGTCAGTGCCGCGATGTAGGAGTCTGCGGTGGAACGGATCTGGTCGGGTGAGGCGCTCAAGGCGGTGGCCCTTTCGGTGACGACGACGAGGTGACCCCGAGCCTAGAACGTGTTCTCGCCCCGTGGGGGCGGACCGGGCCGAACGACCGTCTCCTTTATCGCTTGCGTCACTTGCACCGCGTGCCTACGCTCCCTTCACCACCTGGTGCAGGTGCGTCGGCCGACAGAGCGGGGTACGTCATGTCCACGCAGCAGACCTCACCCACACCTGCCGAGGAGGAGACGTTCAACACCGGCCGGGTGGTGCTCATCTCCCTGGTCGCGGCGTTGGGCGGCTTCCTGTTCGGCTTCGACACCGCGGTGATCAACGGTGCCGTGGACGCCGTGCAGGAGACCTTCGAGATGAACGCCGGGCTGACCGGCTTCGCCGTGTCCTCCGCCCTGCTCGGGTGCATGGTCGGCGCCTACGTCGCCGGCCGTCTCGCCGACCATTGGGGTCGCACCCGCGTGATGATCCTCGCGTCGGTGCTGTTCACCGCCAGTGCCCTGGGGACCGGGTTCGCCTTCGGCCCCGTCGACCTCATCATCTGGCGGCTGGTCGGCGGGCTCGGGGTGGGCGCGGCGTCCGTCATCGCGCCGGCCTACATCGCCGAGGTCGCCCCACCCGCGATCCGCGGTCGGCTGGGATCACTGCAGCAGCTCGCGATCGTCTCCGGCATCTTCGTCGCACTGCTCTCCGACGCCTGGCTGGCCGGCATCGCGGGCGGCGCGATCGAGGAACTGTGGTTCGGCGCCGAGGCGTGGCGGTGGATGTTCTGGGCGGAGGTGATCCCCGCCGTGACCTACGGGGTGCTCGCGCTGACCATCCCCGAATCACCGCGCTACCTGGTGGGCAAGGGCATGGTCGACCGGGCCCGCGAGGTCCTCCGCTCCATTCAGCAGGGCGGTGTCGACTCCCGGATCAGGGAGATCCGCGCGACGGTCCGCGACGACCGCAAGCGCTCGTGGCGCGACCTGGTCAAGCCGGGCGGGGTCAACCTGCTGCCCATCGTGTGGATCGGCATCATCCTGTCGGTCTTCCAGCAGGCCGTGGGCATCAACGTGATCTTCTACTACTCCACCTCGCTGTGGCAGTCGGTCGGCTTCACCGAGGAGGACGCGCTCACCCAGACGGTCATCACGTCCGTGACGAACATCGTGGTGACGATCGTGGCGATCGCACTCATCGACAAGATCGGCCGCCGCAAGCTCCTCATCACCGGGTCCGTCGGCATGACGATCTCGCTGGCCGTGATGGCGCTGATGTTCAGCACCGCGACCATGGGACCGGGCCCGGACGGCGAGCTCGCCCCGCAGCTCGCCGACACCCAGGGGCTGATCGCGCTCATCGCCGCGAACGGGTTCGTCGTGTTCTTCGGCATGTCGTGGGGCCCGGCCGTGTGGGTGCTGCTCGGCGAGATGTTCAACAACCGCATCCGCTCCGCGGCCCTCGGTCTGGCGGCCGCCGCGCAGTGGCTGGCGAACTTCGTCGTGTCCACCGCGTTCCCGCCGATGGCCGAGTTCAGCCTGACGTTCACCTATGGCTTCTACGCGGTCTCCGCGCTGCTGTCGCTGCTGTTCGTGGCGAAGTTCATCCCGGAGACCAACGGTCGGTCGCTGGAGGACATGTAGCGGCGCGGCCTACCCCGCCGCCCGGCCCGTCGCCCGCAGCGACGGCGCGGGACGGCGATGGCCTGTGAGCGCTCGCCGAGAAGAGGAATTCGCGCACTGCTTCTCGAGAGATACAGGCGAAATCCTCTGCTCGGCGGCGGGCGACGGGCGACGGGCGACGGGCGACGGGCGACGGGCGACGGGCGGCGGGCGACGGGCGGCGGGCGACGGGCGGCGGGCGACGGGCGATGAACCCGGGTCAGGCGGCGTCGTCCGGGGTGCGGGCGGGGCAGAACAGGTCGGTCCGCAGGGTGGCCGGGTCCATGTCGGGGCTCGGCTCGGTCACGTAGACCTCCCAGAACGGGCTGCCCGGCGCGCGGCCGGTCGCGCCGATCGCGCCCATGAACTCGCCCCAGGCCTGCCCGAGCCCGTCGTAGGAGCCGAGGTGACTGGTCACCGCCACGTCCCCGGCCGGGAGCTCGGACGCGATGACCTGCATCCCGTCGATCTCGGCCGGCTCGTCGGGGTCCAGCTCGGCCAGCGGTCGCGCCAGGGGGAACCCGATCTCCAGGTCCGCGGCGGGTTCGGGCTCCTCGGTGGTGCGCGTGTAGAGCGCGAACGCCGGCCCGGCCGGGGTGACGCCGGCGGCGAACAGGGCCGGGAAGGCCGTGCCGAAGGCCGAGTCGAAGAACCCGGCGATCGTGGCCATGGGCACGCCGGTGGCGCGGACGACGGCGGTCGGCACGGCCGGTGCGCGCAGCAGCCGCACTCCGTCCACCGGCTGGGGCCCGAGGTCGGGGTACCCGGGTGGCGGGTCGGCCGGCGCGGTGTCGCGTGGGTCGTGGGACGGGGAGGATGACGACGACGACATGGTGTGCCCTCTCGCTGCGGCGGCGGTCTGTCCAGTGTGCGCCGCGGGCGGCCACCAGGGAAGACCCGCCGGGCAGCGGGCACCGCGCACCTGCGGGGCCTGCCACTGCGGCGCGGGTGGGTCGGGGGCCGCGACGGATGCGGCAGTCGCGCGCGACGGGGACAATCGGGGCATGCCGCACTACCGCCTCCACACCCCCGACCAGACGATCGACCTCGGCGACTTCGACACCGCCCAGGAGGCACTCGAGTCCGCCGTCTCCAGCCAGTCCGAGAAGATCCCCGTCGACGGGTCGCTCGAGCTGCAGATAGGCGACGACTGGCATGCCGTCGACATCGAGGGGGACATGCCGTGAGCCACGGTCGCGGTGCGGGCGCGGGCGGCGCACCCGTGGGCTCGGTGACCCAGTGCGCGACCTGCGGGGTCGAGCGTGCGGAGCCGCTACCGGAGGTGTGCCCGATCTGCGCGGACGAGCGCCAGTACGTGCCGTCCGGTGGGCAGCGGTGGACCGACCCGGAGGAGTCCCGGGCCCGGGGCGCGTCGATCGAGTTCGCCGAGCGCGAGACCGACGTCCTCAACCTCGTGCAGATCAACTGCCCCGGCATCGGGCAGAAGCCGGCGCTCATCCGCACCGAGCACGGCAATGTGCTGGTCGAGGCGCCGAACTACATCAGCGAGGAGGCGGTCGCCGCGGTGCGCGGGTGGGGCGGCCTCGCCGCGATCATCGCCTCGCATCCGCACATGTACGGGGTGCAGTCGCTGTGGTCGGCGGCGTTCGACGACTGCCCGGTCTACGTCTCCGCCCCGGACGAGCAGTGGCTGGGGCTTCGGCCGGGCAACACGGTGGTGTGGGGCGGGGGCCACGCCGCGGACCCGGCGGAGGGCGGCGAGATCGAGATCGTGCCGGGCGTGCGCGCGTCGCAGCCCGGCGGGCATTTCCCGGGCAGCGTGGTGGTTCACTGGACCGCCCCCGACGGTCGCGGCGTGCTGTTCACCGGTGACACGATCGGTTCGGTCGCGGATCCGGGGTGGGTGACCTTCATGCGCTCGTTCCCCAACTGGATGCCGCTGTCCGGCGCCGTCGTCCGCCGGATCGCCGACCACGTCTCGCGTTACGACTTCGACCGCATCTACAGCAACTTCGGCGGCTGCGTGCCGCGGGACGCCCGCGGTGCCGTCCAGCGCTCGGCGGAGCGCTACGCCGCCTGGGTCGACGGCGAGTTCGACCACCTCACCTGACCTGCGGTCACTCTGCGCGCCGGGAGTGCTCGGCGTGTTCGGTGCGCTGGGCGTGCTCAGCGCGCTGCTTGACCAGGGCGAGCCTGCGATCCCAGCCCCGGGACACCGCGCCGAGCAGATCGGAGATCTCCCGGATCCGATCGGGCCGCACCGCGTAGACCTGCCGTCGCTGCTGTGGGCTCGCGGTGACGAGCCCCGATTCCACCAGTATTCGCAGATGCTTGGCCACCGCCTGCCTGCTGATCCCGAGGTCGGCGGCCACCGCGCCGGCGTCGTCCGGCCGATCGGCCAGACGGACGAGGATGTGGCGGCGGGTCCGGTCGGCGAGAGCGGCAAAGACGCCGTCCGCCTCGGGCGCGAGCAGGCCCGACCGCCCCTCCCCCTCGGCCTCGCGGGAGTCGGTGGGGACGTCGCTCACGCCTGATCCTCCGCCCGGCGCCGGGCGAGGTCGAGTTCGGTCGCCCACCCGGCGGAGTTCTCCTCGAACCGCTGGCCGCGCACCACCGCGTCGCTGCTCAAACCGGCGAATCCGGTCTCCCGCACCGTGAGCACCACGCCGGAACCCTGCGGCTCGACGGTGAACTCGATTGTGTTGGACGGGAACTCGTCGACGCTGCCGACCTGCCCGCCCAGCCAGCGGAACACCGCCCGGCGGGGCGGGTCCAACTCGACGGTGCGGATGCTGAACTCGCCGTGCACCGGGTCCACCACCCGCGAGACGTCACCCTCGGTGGTGATCTCGTGCTCGGCCCACTCGCCGTCGTTGATGAACCATCCCGGTTCCGAGATGATGCCCCACACGGTCTGCGCCTCGGCGTCGATGCGGATGCTGCGGACGATCTCGTCCGGCACGTCGTCGGTGGTCGTATCGGGTCCGGTTCCGGCCGTTCGGTTCTCGCTCATCGGACTTCCCTCCCTCGCGGTGCGTTCCGCGCGGTGAATGCTGGGTCGCGGGGTGCACCTGTGCTTCCACGATCGCACGTGCGCAGCCGTAGTGCAACCTTTTGGTTGCACTAACCCGCGCGCGACCCCGCGAGCTGCTCGCGGCGGCCTCAGTCCGTCGCCGTCTCCGCCGCGGCGAACTCCCAGAAGCGCTCCGCGATCGCCGGGTCCGACGCCTCGGTGCTGCGTCCGATGAGCGCCGGCATCCCCCGCAGGTGCTGCATCGCGTCCGGCCCTGTGTAGCTGCACGGCGGCAGCGGACGGGTTGCGGCGAACATCGTCGTGAGCGCGGCCTGCGCGGCGGGCTGGGCGAAGAGCGAACACACGCCGGTCACCACCCGGTCGATCGCCGCACTTCCGGTCGCATTGGAGATCCCCGTGGCCGCCCAGCCGGGGTGGGTGAGCTGCACGTCCACCCCCGCCGCAGCCGCCTCGGCTCTCCCGTCCCGCAGCCGCTGGTCCAGCGCCAGGCCCCACAACATGTCGCCGAGCTTGGACTGGGCGTAGGCCGGGGCGGGGGCCCACCGTCGACGGCGAAAATGCGGGTCCTCGACATCGAAGGACCCGCTCTTGTGGGCGTTGGAGGCGACGATCACCACCCGCCGCCGCACCAGCGGCAACAGCAGGTTCGTGAGCAGGAACGGGCCCAGCACGTTGACACCGAGAAGCATCTCGAAACCCTCGCCGGTCTCGCACCGGCGTGGAGTGATCGCGCCGGCGTTGTTGACCAGAATGTCCACCGGCTCAGGCTCACCGCCCAGCAACTCGCCTGCCGCCCGGCGGACGCTCTCGAGCGAGGCGAGGTCGACCTCCACCACCCGGGTTTCACCGGGCAGCTGCGCCGCCACCTGCCGCCCGCGCTCGGTGTCGCGGACGGCGAGGATCACCCGCGCGCCCGCCCGGGATGCGGCGCGGGCCGTCTCCAACCCGACCCCACTCGTCGCGCCGGTGATGAGCCAGGTCTGGCCGGTCAGGTCTGGGAGGTCAATCGTCTTCTGGGGCACGAGCGCAGCGTACGTCGCGTCCCGCCCGAAAACGGTCGTGGCCACGGCGGAAATGGTCGTCGCCGTCGTGACGAGTCGGAGGTCCCAGCCCCGTGGCGACCGCCGAGAACGCCACGATCACGACCAGAATTCTGCCGGGGCCGACATGAGGCGGCACGTGCCGAAACCGCAGGCAACACGGGGTCGAAGCGGGCGGAACGGACTACCCTCCGGGTATGAACTCCGTCACCCCTCCGCGCTCCTCCGCCACCCGCTCGCGCCGCCCGCTGGCCGCGGCGACTGCGGCCCTCGTCGTCGTCGCCTCCCTCACCGCTCCGACCGCGAACGCGCAGCCCGCGCCCAACCCCGCGCCCACCTGGTCCGGGCTCGATACCCGCGAGTGGAACCAACCCGTCCCCTCCCCCGGCGTCGCCGCGGCGACGGTCCCGCTCGACCCCGCGCTCTCCCTGCCGCAGGCCGGGCGGGCGGTACGGCAGGCGTACGGGACGATCGACCAGCACGGCCGCAACGCGATCGCCACGTCCGCGGTGTTCCTGCCGCACGGCACCCCACCACCGGGCGGCTGGCCCGTCGTCGCCTGGGCACACGGCACCACCGGCCTCGGCGACGACTGCGCTCCGTCCACCCAGCCACGCTCCGAGCGCGACGCCGAGTACCTCGGCCACTGGCTGGACCGTGGGTATGCCGTGGTGGCTTCGGACTACGTGGGCCTCGGCACCCCCGGGCTGCTCAGCTACCTCAACGGGCAGGCCGCCGCGAGAGGGATCGTCGACTCGATCGTCGCCGCGCGCGCGGACGGGCTTCCGCTGTCCGCCAGGTGGGGACTCGTGGGGCAGTCGCAGGGCGCCGGCGCCGCACTCGTCACCGCGACCCGCGCCACCGAACTCGGCGCGCAGGCTGGCCTGGACTACCGGGGCGTCGTCGCGACCGGTGCGCCGGCGAACATAGAGCATTTGTTCCAGTGGGGCGGCCCCGGATTCCCGCCGGTGAACCTCCCGACCGGGCTCAACCTGTACGCGATGTACATCCTCGCCGGGTTCCGCGACCAGCACCCGGAACTCGGCATCAACGGGTTCCTCACACCGCAGGGTCGCGAGATGGTCGACGCCGCCGAGACGCTCTGCTACTCCGCGATGCGGGAGAAGGTCGGCGACTTCCAGGTTTCGCAGGCGCTGGCGCGGCCACTGCAGGAGATCCCCGACGTCTTCGGACACCTCCGCCGCTACATGGGCACGCCGGCAATGGGCTACGACCGGCCCGTGTTCCTCGGCCAGGGGCTGCTCGACATGGACGTCCCCGCCCCCTCGGCGCTGTCACTGGCTGCGGAGATGTCCCTCAACGCGCAGCCGCTCGAGCTGCACGTCTACCCGGACCGGGACCACAGCGGGACCGTTTACGCCGCCATCCCGGACGCCACCGCGTTCCTCGACCGGGTCATGAGGTGACGCCGGGGTGACGAGCCCGGGGTGGCCAAGCGGTCATCGCCACCCCCATCTACACCGACCGTCCATATGTGGCACTTCATAAATGCTGGCCAGCATCAACGGCGTTAGTGCAGCCGGCGTGACACCCGTCATAATTGTTACCGACTTGTCACCCAGCGCGATTTCAGGTTAGAGTTTCGCCATCGCCGCGCGGGGATGTTTCAGGGACTCCCCGCGCGGCTGACTTAATTTCCGACGACGGTGGGATTCCTAGAACGTGTTCTAGTAGCGTGGGGGGCATGAGCGCCCTCGACTTCGAGTCCACCAGCAAGACCATCACCGCCGGCCGCTTCGAGCTGCACTACCACGAGGCGGGCGAGCAGAGCGTCGCCGAGCCCGAGAGCGCGGTCCCCGTCCTCTTCCTGCACGGATCCGGCCCCGGTGTGACCGCGTGGTCCAACTTCGCCGGCAACTTCCCCGTCTTCGCCGAGCGTTTCCACACCATCCTGCTGGACATGCCGGGATTCGGGAAGAGCTCCGACCTGGAGTGGGAGAAGGCCTACCCGCTCATCGCCGCCGAGGCGATCGACGCGTTCTGCGAGGCCAAGGGCATCGAGAAGGTCGACATCATCGGTAACTCCATGGGCGGCAACGTCGCCTGCGAGACCGCTCTGGCCTACCCGCAGCGCGTCCGCAAGATGGCGCTCATGGGCCCCGGCGGCCTGGCTGCTCCCCTGTTCACGCCCGAGCCGAGCGAGGGATCGCGTCGGCTGTTCGAGTTCCTCGCGGAGCCGTCCGACAAGGCCATGGCGGCCTGGGTCGACACGATGGTCGGCAACAAGAAGGTCGTGGACGAGGACCTCATCCGCGCCCGCACCGAGGCCGCCACCGCCCCGGGCGCCGTCGAGCGGATGTACTCCGTGTTCGGCTCGATCCTCAAGCCCGAGAACGCCTACACGCCGCTGTACGCCCGCGCCTCGCAGATCCGGCAGGAGACCATGCTCATCTGGGGCCGCGACGACCGCATGCTCCCCTACGAGCAGGCCCACTTCGCGTTCCGCCAGCTCCCGCGCGCCGAGCTCCACGCCTTCTCCCGCTGTGGCCACTGGGCGATGATCGAGCAGAAGGACAAGTTCGAGCGCCTGGTGATCGACTTCCTGCTCAACTGACCCGGCGGCGGTGCGGGCTGGGCGGGGGTGCGGGCTGGGCGGCGGCGCGGGCGCGGTGGCCGGTCGCGGCAGTGCCGGGGCAGTGCTGCGGCAGGGGCGAGGCGTTAGCCTCGGGCCATGACCGACACGCCGCAGCCCGACCAGCCCGCCGTCGACCCGCAGACCGGCGAGGACCTGTCGTGGAAGCAGACCCCGGTGGCGATCGTCCTGCTCGACCGGCCCGCCCCCGGCCACGACGAGGTCGGTGAACTCCTCACCGAGATCTTCGAGGGGTCGTACGAGGTCGAGCGGGGCACCGACGACGACCCCGCCACCGCCGTCTACGTCGAGGACGCGACGGTCATCGTGTCCGCGGTCGACGCGCCGGTGCCGGAAGCCATCGAGTACACGCGTGACCTGGCCGCCTGGAACGGCGGTGAGGCCGTGGTGGAGTCGCACCGGTCCCAGGTCGTCGTGGCCGCGTTCCGGTGGGGACCGATCGGGGACGACGGCGAGCCGGGCGAACCCGAGTACCTGGACCCCCGGCTCGACACGCTCCGTTGCGAGCTGGCGGTTGCGAACGTCACGGCGGCCCTGACCGCGCTGCCCGGCGCGGTGGCCGTGAGCGTGGGCGGCGCCGCGGCGACCCTGCCGGCCGGCCCGTACCGCGATCTCGTGACGGGCAACCCCGTGCCGGCACCGGCGCTCGTCGGGGTGCGGGCCGGGATGCAGACCGAGACCACCTCGTGCGTCTACACCAGTGGGATGGGCCGATTCGGTCGCATGGACCTCGAGCGACTCGACGTGGACGCTCCGCCCGCGGCCGTCTACGCCGAGATGTGCAACCTCGTGGCCTACTCGCTGGCCACCGGGACGATCTTCCAACCCGGCCTGACCCTCGAGGTGGGCGGACCACAGCCGCTCGTCGCCACCGCCGAGGTCTCACCCTTCACCGGGCAGGAGGTCCTGCGGTTGGCGCCCGCCGACCAGCCGTGAACCCTAGGGGCGCTGGCGGCCGTTCCGCTCGACGACCAACCGCGTGGTGGCGGCCAGCTGGAACGGCCGGATCACCGGTTCGATGCGGCTGATCAGCCGCTCCTTCTTGAGCTTGGCGATCACACTGCGCACCAGTTCCGGCAGCGGGTTCCCGGCGTGGTCGACCAGCGGGTAGATCCGCACCTCCGGCGCCACGCGGGCCATCTCCACGATCGCGTCGACATGGTCGGCCAGATCCATGCGGTCGGCATAGGTGAACAGCAGGTGCGAGCACAGCACCAGGTCGGCCGAGTCGTCGGCGAGAGGGAGCGAGGGAAGAGCCCCGGCCACATACCGCTCGGGGGCGGTGGCCAGGTGGCCCAGCATCCGGTCGGCCGCCGAGCGGCGGATGACCTCGTGCCCCACGACCCCGCCGCGGACGTCCCAGTCATAGTCGAACTCACGCGCGTGCTTCTGCGCCAGGGACCGCTCGACGTCCTCGAGGATCCGGCCGCGGAGGTCGTCCGCGCCGAGCGCGTACTGCGGGTCCACCGCGACGGCGTCGCCACCCGCCGCACAGATCTCGGCCACCGCGCTGGCCGCGCCACCGGGGCAGTCAACGATGCGCCCCTTCAGGTCGGCCTCGTCCAGGCCGAACATATCGGTGTACTCGTCCAGCGACCGTGCACTGACGAGGACGTCGGTGTCCTCGAGCGCGTGGAAGGTGGTGTGGGGACTTGCGGTCACCTGGGGACTCTCCTGAAGTCGGCTGGCCCGGTCCTGTTCCGGGCCGTGGGGTCTGAAGCGTTGACCCGGGTTCCGTCGGAGACCGCCTCGCATGGCGGATGCGGCCCGACCGATCCCGGCGGGCCCTCGCATCGTCGGTACTACGCCAAGACGGCGTGGGCGATGCGGGACCACGTCGGTCCGCCTCGCCAGCACATCAGCACGTCTTTGGGCACGCTCTCACCGTAACAGCGGGGTCGGACACCGGCCACCGGGAAGTTCACGGTGTTCAGAAGAGGCTGCCACACGAGGGTCCGGACGGCCGTGAGGTGGACCACACCGGCGACTCGGCACGCGTTAGGGTTCTGTCCCATCGGCGTGGGTCCTCTGCCGCGCGGTCTCGACCCCGGGAGCATTCGTGAGAACACCGTCCAGCCGGCGCACATCATCCGGACCGTCCACCGTCGCCGGAGCACTCGCGCTGGGCGTCGCGGTCGCCCTGGCCCCCGCCACGGGCCCGCTCGGCGCACCCGAGGCCGCCGCCCAGGGGTCGTCCACCGCGCCGGATCGCACCGCGTTCTACGTCCCGCCGGCCGAGCTCCCCGCCGACCCGGGCGCGATCATCCGCACCCAGCCGATGACCATCACGCCGAGCCTGCCCGATGTGATGAACGGCGGTGCGCTGCCCGCCGACGCCCAGCGGATCATGTACCGCTCCACCGGCGCCGCGGGCGCTCCGATCGCCGTGACCGGCACGTTCCTGCAGCCCAAGGCGCCCTGGACCGGCCCCGGGCCGCGCCCGCTCGCGGTGGTCACGCCCGGCACGCAGGGACAGGGCGACCAGTGCGCGCCGTCGCGCTCCATGGAGGTGGGCCTGGGTATCCAGACCGCGCCCCCGTCGATGGCCGCCGGGTACGCGATCATCGACGCGCTCACGATGGTGATGGAAGGCTTCGCCGTCGTCGTCACCGACTACGAGGGGCTCGGCACGCCCGGCCACCACCCGTACGTCAACCGCGACTCCCAGGGCCGGTCGGCCCTCGACGCCGCCCGCGCGGCGCTGCGGCTTCCCGGCGCGGACCTCGCGCCCGACTCCAAGACCGTGGTCAGCGGCTACTCGCAGGGCGGTGGTGCCGCCGCCGCGGCCGGGGAGATGCAGCCGGACTACGCACCCGACGTGAACCTGGTCGGCATAGCGGCCGGGGCGCCGCCGTCCGACATGCTCGGCACGCTCGACCGCGTGGACGGCGGCCTGCTCACCGGCGCGGTGGGATACGCGATCAACGGCATCCTGCAGGTCCACCCCGAGTTGCGTCCGGCGTTCGACCGGCATCTCAACGCCGAGGGGCAGCGCATGCTCGAGGTGACCGCCGGGCAGTGCGTCGCCGAGACCGCGTTCGCCTACGGCCTGAAGCGCACGAACGAGTTCACCGTGGACGGCCGCTCGCTCGGCGACGCCGCGCGGTCGGAGCCGGAGATCGTCCGGGTGCTCGAGGGCTACAACCTGGGCAGGGTCGCGCCTGCGGTGCCGGCGCTGGTCATGATCGGCAGGAACGACGACGTCGTGCCGCACCACACGGCCGTGGACCTCGTCCGCGACTGGTGCGAACAGGGCACCACCGTGGAGCTGCGGACGGCCGAGGTGCCGTCGATCGCCCCCGGCCTGGTGATCGACCACGCCATCCCGATGCTCTCCGAGCGGTCCACGAACGCCCGCTACCTCCTGGACCGCGTCCTCGACCGCCCGGCGCCGAGTTCCTGCGGGACCGTCTGAGGCGGCCGGCGCGAACCGGGCCGGGCCGGGGCGGGCCCGCCCCGGTTCAGGGCAGGTTGTGGTGGAACGCCTGCTGCTGGCTGAGGCGGTCGATCCGCCAGCCGTCATCCGTACGGACGAAGTCGAGCACGTACCAGAGCCCGTAGAAGAACACCTGCTGGTCCTTCTCCTCCACCGGCTTCAGCGCCATCGGGTTGAAACACATGCAGCGCCCGGTGGCCGAGTCGCCGTCCAGGCCCACCTCGAGGTTGCCCATGAGGTGCTGCGTGGCGGAGAAGATCGGCAACATCTCGGCCAACCACGCGCGCACCGCCGGGTAGTCGTCATCCGGGCCGCCGGACGCGGCGTAGCTCACCCGGGCGTCCGGGGTGAACACCGTGTCCAGCCCGTCGAAGTCCCGCGAATCGATGCAGGTCGCGTACGTGGTCATGAGGTCCTGCAGGTCCCAGCGATCGGATAGTTCGACCAGTGTTCGGCTCATGCTCCCTACGCTAACGTGAGCCCTATGCAGTACGAGGAGGAAGTCCGCGCCCGCGAGGCGATCGAACAGCTCAAGTACCGGTACTGGCGGGCCTGTGACGCCAAGGATCCCGAGGGCTTCCGGTCCTGCTTCGTGGCCTCCGGTGGCGTGCTGGACTTCGGCCCCCTCGGGCGGACCGACCCGGACACGATGGTCGGGGTCTTCCGTCAGATCGCACTCGCGACCGCCTCCGACGGCGGCCCGCGGATCCTCGACATGCACCACGGCTTCATGCCGTCGATCGTCGTGGAGGGCGACGGACCGAGCAGCCCACCGCAGCGCGCCACGGGGACCTGGACCCTGCAATTCCGCCAGGTGGACCGGGACAAGGGCACCGAGACGCTCTCCACCGGCGAGTACTCGGATGCGTATGTCATCGAGGACGGCCGCTGGGTGATGGCCGAGTGCCTGTTCACCCCGGGCTGGTCGGTCACCCGCACCCTCGACGACGCCACCGTGACCTACCCCGAGGTCCACACCGTCCCGGGTGCCGCCACCGCCGGAGCGGACTCGTGAGCGCCCGCGTCGCCCTGGTGACCGGGGGCAGCCGCGGAGTCGGACGCGGTGTGGCCACCGCACTCGCGCAGGCCGGGTGGACGGTCTACGTGACCGGCCGGTCCGCCGAGAGCCTGCAGGGCACGATCGACGCGGCCTCCGGCGCCCCGGGCGAGATCCGCGCACTCGAATGCGACCACTCCCGGGATGACGAGATCGTCGCCGTCGTCGCCCGGATCGCAGACGAGACCGGACGCCTGGACCTGCTGGTCAACAACGTGTGGACCAACCCCAAGGGCTTCATGGGGTTCAACGGCAAGTTCTGGGAGCGGCCCGCTGGCGACTGGGACGCCCTCATGGGCGTCGGACTGCGCGCGCACTACGTCGCCAGCTGCGAGGCCGCCAAGGTGATGGTGCCGCAGGGCTCCGGGCTGATGGTGAACATCTCGTCGTTCGGTTCTTGCGCACCGTTCCACACCGTGCTCTACGGGATGAGCAAGACCGCCCTCGACAAGATGGCCTCCGATATGGCGCACGAACTCGCCGGCACCGGGGTCTCCACCCTCTCGCTGTGGTTGGGCCTCATCCGCACGGAACTGCTGCTGTCGCTGGGGATGGACGACTTCAACGGCTTCCCGCTGGACCGCGCCGAGGACCCCACCTTCGTCGGACGGGTCATCGCCGCCCTCGCCGACGACCCCGACCTGGCCCGGATGAGCGGCTCGACCGTCATCACCGCCGAGTACGGGCGCGAGAAGGGGATAAGGAACGACGACGGCGAGGTCCCCCTGTCGCACCGCGGAGCGTTCGGCGGGGGTCCGCTCTTCCCGCCGGTGACGGACGAGCAGCTGGGTCTGGACACGGTGGACGAGGTGGCCGCGGCGGGCGGTCACAACGGGTTCGGCGGGCGGTAGGGATGACATCCGGCGACCACGGGGACCACAGCGCCCACGGAGACCACAGCGCCCACGGGGACTTCGACGACCCGCTCGAACGCCTCGAGCGGAACGAGCGGCAGGCCAACCAGGCCTTCCGGTACGTGCTGCTGTCGATCGTCGCGATCGTGGTCATGGCGACCGTGATCGTGATGCTGGAGGGCGGCATTGACGAGGAGTGCACGGACGAGGGGGCGCTGTGTATGACCGCCGACCGCGTCGAGGTGGTCGTCCTGCCGCTGCTGCTGTCGGTCATCCTGGCGGTGACGGCGGGCGTGACGACCTACCGGCGGTGGAAGCAGCGCATCCGGTGGCGGCCGTGGCTGTACGCGACCTATGCGATGTGGATGGTCACCACGGCGTACCTGATCGTCTCGTCCTCGGCGGTGTTCGTCCGGGCCGGCTGAGGGCGGCCACCTCCCCGGAGACCCCGCCCACCACGACATCCGCTACCCGGATTCCGGATCGGCTACCCGCACGGGAGTAGCGGATCCGGAATCCGGGTAGCGGATTCGAGGCCGGGGCCGGATCTGGGGCCGGGGCCAGAACAGGGGCCGGATCTGGGGCCGGACTCAGGGGACGATGTTGACCATCTTGCCCGGCACCACGATGACCTTCTTCGGCGCCGCCCCGGCGAGGTTCTCCTGCACCTTGGCATCTGCCAGGGCCGCGGCCTCGACATCAGCGGGCGTGGCGTCGGCGGGAACGGTGATGCGCGAGCGCACCTTGCCCTTGATCTGCACCGGGTACTCGACGGAGTTCTCGACCAGGTAGGACTCGTCGTGCTCGGGGAACGGCCCGTGGGCGAGCGACCCGGTGTGCCCGAGCCGCGACCACAGTTCCTCGGCGAGGTGCGGGGCGACGGGCGCCACCATGAGCACCAGCGGCTCGACGACCGAGCGTGGGGCGCCCGGCCCCTCGGTCGGGTACGTCTTGGTCAGGGTGTTGACGTACTCGATGAGCTTGGCGATCGCGGTGTTGTCGCGCAGCCCGGCGAAGTCGTCGCGGACCCCGGCGATGGTCTTGTGCAGCGCCTTGAGCACGTCCTCGCCCGGCGCGCCGTCCGCCGGCTCGGTGTCGGTGACGCGGACCTCGCCGGTGGTCTCGTCGATCACCACGCGCCAGAGCCGCTGCAGGAAGCGGTGCGCGCCCACGACGTCCTTGGTGGCCCAGGGCCGGGAGGTGTCGAGCGGGCCCATGGACATCTCGTACACGCGCAGGGTGTCGGCGCCGTAGGAGTCGCAGATCTCGTCCGGGGAGACGGAGTTCTTGAGCGACTTGCCCATCTTCCCGTACTCCTGGAACACCTCGATCTCGGCGGCGCCGGCGGAGGTGTCGGTCCAGAAGAATTTCCCGTCGCGCTCGGTCACCTCGGCCGCCGGCACGTAGACGCCACGGGCGTCGGTGTAGGCGAAGGCCTGGATGTAGCCCTGGTTGTACAGGCGTCGGTAGGGCTCCTCGCTGGTGACGTGGCCCAGGTCGAACAGCACCTTGTGCCAGAAGCGGGAGTAGAGCAGGTGCAGCACGGCGTGCTCGACGCCGCCGACGTAGAGGTCGACGCCGCCCGGGTCGTTCGCGCCGTGGGTCTCGGGCCGGGGCCCGGTCCAGTAGCGCTCGTTCTCCAGGGCGCACAGCTGCTCGGAGTTGGTGGGGTCGATGTAGCGCAGCTGGTACCAGCTCGAGCCGGCCCAGTTGGGCATGACGTTGGCGTCGCGGGTGTAGGTCTGCAGGCCATCCCCGAGGTCGAGCTCGACGGTCATCCAGTCGGTGGCCTTGGCCAGCGGCGGGGACGGCACGGAGTCGGCGTCGTCGGGGTCGAACGAGACGGGCTTGTAGTCCTCGACCTCGGGCAGCTCGACGGGCAGCAGCTCGTCGGGCAGGGCGTGGGGCACGCCGTCGGAGTCGTAGACCACCGGGAACGGCTCGCCCCAGTAGCGCTGGCGGGCGAACAGCCAGTCGCGCAGCTTGTACTGGATGGTGCCCTCGCCGGTGCCCTGGCCCTCGAGCCACGCGATGGTGGCGGCCTTGGCCTCGTCCACGGCCAGCCCGTCGAGCACCAGCCCGCCGGAGTTGGTGGAGTTCACGGCCACGCCGTCGCCGGTGAAGGCCTCGGCCTGCACGTCGATCTCCGAGCCGTCCGCCGGCGCCACGACCTGCACGATGGGCAGGCCGAAGGCTCCTGCGAACTCGTGGTCGCGGGCGTCGTGGCCGGGCACGGCCATGATCGCGCCGGTGCCGTAGCCCATGAGCACGTAGTCGGCGACGAACACGGGGATCTGCTCGCCGTTGACCGGGTTGATGGCGTTGACGCCGAGGAAGACGCCGGTCTTCTCCTTGTTCTCCTGGCGTTCCAGGTCGGTCTTCTGCGCTGCGCGCCGGCGGTACTCCACCACGGCCTCGGCGGGCGAGGAGTGGCCGCCGGTCCAGCGCTCGTCGAGCCCGCCCCCGGCGCCCGCACCGGCCGCGCCGGCCTCCGGCCAGAACGGGCCGGCCAGCTCGTCGACCAGCGGGTGCTCGGGCGACAGGACCATGTAGGTGGCGCCGAAGAGGGTATCGGGGCGGGTGGTGAACACCTCGATGGACTGGTCCGCCACGGCGAAGCGGACGCGGGCCCCCTGGGAGCGGCCGATCCAGTTGCGCTGCATGGATTTGACCTTGTCGGTCCAGTCGAGGCGGTCGAGATCGTCGACCAGCCGGTCGGCGTACGCGGTGATCCGCATCATCCACTGGCTCAGGTTCTTGCGGAAGACGGGGAAGTTGCCGCGCTCGGAGCGGCCCTCGGCGGTGACCTCCTCGTTGGCCAGGACGGTGCCCAGCCCGGGGCACCAGTTGACCGTGGAGTCGGAGAGGTACACCAGCCGGTGGGCGTCGAGGACCTTCTCCTGCTCGGCGCGTGAGAGCTCGGCCCAGTCGCGGCCGGCGTGCTCGCCCGGCAGGGGGCGGGCACCGGAGACGAACTGCTCGACCAGCTCGGAGATGGGCCGGGCGCGGCCGGTGCGGGTGGGGTGCTCGCCGCCGTCGATCGCGCGGGCGGGGGCCTCGGGGTCGTACCAGGAGCCGTGGATCTGCAGGAAGATCCACTGGGTCCACCGGTAGAAGTCGGTGTCGGTGGTGGCGAACACGCGGCGGCGGTCGTGGCCCAGGCCGAGGCGGCCAAGCTGGCGCTCCATGTTGGCGATGTTGGCCTCGGTGGTCACGCGCGGGTGCTGGCCGGTCTGGACGGCGTACTGCTCGGCGGGCAGGCCGAAGGCGTCGTAGCCCAGGGTGTGCAGGACGTTGGTGCCGAGCATGCGGTTGTAGCGGGCGAAGACGTCGGTGGCGATGTACCCGAGCGGGTGGCCGACGTGCAGGCCGGCGCCCGACGGGTAGGGGAACATGTCCTGGACGAAGAGCTTGTCCTCGGGCGGGGCGGCGCCGTCCGGGTCGGCGAGGGGGCCGACGGGGTTCGGGGCCTCGAACGTGCCGCGCTCGGCCCATTCGGCCTGCCAGCGCGACTCGATCTCCCCGGCCAACCCGGCTCCGTAGCGGTGGGCCGGTCCGGTGTCGGACTGCGGTCCGGTCTCGGACTGCACGCCGGTGGCGGTCTGGTCGCTGCTGCTCACGGTTGTCTGCTCTCCCTGGTATCGCCGGTGCCCACACGCAGGCGGTGTCCAGCCTAAACCCTGGGGCGGGTCGGGCCGCGTCAGCGTGTGGGCACCGCCCCGTCGGCCGAGGGCGGGGTTGATCAGCCCCTGGCGGCGCGACGCCCGGCGATGAGGGCGTCGACGCTGTAGCGCCCGGTGCCGACCAGACCGAACACGGCGACGGCCAGGCCGATCACGGCGACGAGCTCCCAGCCACCGTCGGCGGCGTAGATGCCGGCGGCCTTGTGGACGTAGGCGTAGGCACCGACCATGACGACGACGACGAGGACGGCCACCGCCTGGGTGAGCAGACCCAGGACGAGCAGGATGCCGCCGACGAGTTCCACGGCACCGGCGAACGCGGCCGCGGCCTGGGCTGCGGGGACGCCGACCGACTCGAAGAAGGCGCCGGTGCCGTCCACGCCGTTGACGAAGATCTTCTGCCCGCCGTGCACGATCAGCACAGCGCCCAGCAGGACACGGGCGAGGAGCAGGCCGAGGTCGCGGACGACCGCCGGCACGGGGAGCAGGCGGGTCTCGACGGGGGCCGGGGGCGCGGTGGCCGGCCGCGTGGCGGTGGTGGTGTCGGCGGTCGTGGTGGCGGTGTTGGCGGTCATGCGACTCCCTCTGTAGATGATGTGACACACATTCCTAACCGGGCCCTATGTGTTGTGTCAACTAACGGGGTACGGTGGGTGCATGGCTGAACAGGCTCCGGGTCAGGACGTGCGATGGTTGGACGACGAGGAAAAGGCGCTGTGGCGTGACTACCTCGCGATCCAGGGGCGCCTGCATCTGGAGATCCAGCGCGACCTCAAGACCTCGTCGAGCCTCACGGAGCCCGAGTTCGAGGTGCTGGTCTACCTCAGCGAGGCCGACGGTCCGCTGCGGATGACCGCGCTCGCCGACGCGTTGCAGTGGGAGCGCAGCCGCCTGTCCCACCAGGTCACCCGGATGGTCAAGCGCGGGCTCGTGGAGCGCACCAGTTGCCCCGACGACGGCCGCGGGGCGTTCGTGTCCACCACCGACGAGGGCATGGCCGAGATCGAGAAAGCCGCGCCCGATCACGTCGCCACGGTGCGGCGGGAGTTCCTCGACCGCCTCAGCGCGAAGGACAAGCGCGAACTCGCCCGGTTGCTCGCCCAGGTCCGGGGTCCCGGCGGGGCTGAGTCGAATCGGAGATCCGACGTCGCGGGCGTACCCTCGGTGGCGTGAACGCAGTGCTCGTGGTGGTCATGGTGCTCCTCGTGGCGCTCGCCCTCGTGCTCGCGGGCACGGGTGTCGCGGCGCTGGTCGGCAGACTGCCCGGCAACGGCGTCCTGGGCGTACGCACCCCGGAGACCCGCCGCTCCCCCGAGGCCTGGGAACTCGCCAACCGCGCCGCCGCACCCTCGTTCCTCGGCGCCGGTCTCGTGCTGCTGCTCGGTGCGCTCGCCCTGGGACTGATCGGCGGATGGGTCGGCGGCCTCGTCGTCGTCGTCTCCCTCGTCGCCTCCCTCGCCCTGCTCAGCGTCGCCGGCCTGGCCGGGGCACGCGCGGCGGCCAGGTGGGACGCCACATCCGGTGACCAGGGCGGCTGTGGCTGCGGCCCCGACGGCTGCGGCGGCCACTCCGCCGGCGCAGCCGACCCCGCCGCCACCGACGCCTCGACCTGCGGTGACTCGGGCTCCTCCCCCGACGGCGCCGCCTCCTGCTCCCCCGCCGGCTCCACGCCCGGCGACCCCGCCGCGGACTGCGGCGTGACCGGCGGCTGCGGCACCTGCGTCCTGCAGGGCATGTGCGAGACGGAGAGCACGGGTCACTGACCCGGCCGCCGAGCCGGCCACTGAGCCCCCACAGAACCGGCCCCCGGCTCCTCCGGTGGCCGTCGGTCCGGTGGCCGTCGCGCACGGTCGCCTCTACGGTCGAAAGGTCCATCCGTCTCACACCGCGAAGGAGAGCCTCATGGCCGACACCGCAGCCGCCGGGGACGTCGTCGACATCCTCACCGCCGACCACCGCGAGATGGTCGGACTCCTCGAGTTGATCGAGGACACCGCCGACCCGGAGGAGCGCCGCTCGCTGGCGGACTCCGCCATCGCCGAGGTCGTACGCCACTCCGTGGCCGAGGAACTGTTCGTCTACCCCGTCTACGAGCGCGAGGTGCCGGACGGCGCGGACGAGGTCGAGCACGACAAGGAAGAGCACCAGGAACTCGAAGAGGTGATGAAGGAACTCGAGGGCCTGGACGCCGGGAGCGCCGAATTCATCGCCACCGTGAAGCGATTCAAGGAACTCCTCGACCACCACGCCGACGACGAGGAGTCGGACCAGTTCCCCAAGATGCGGAAGCACATCTCCGCCGAGGACCTGGTCGACCTGGGCCGCAAGGTCGAGGCCGCCAAGAAGATCGCCCCGACCCGGCCGCACCCCGGTTCACCGCACTCCGAGCTGTTCCACATGACCCTGGGGCCCGGCGTCGGCATGGTCGACCGCCTCCGCGACGCCCTGAGCGGACGGGCCAAGAACACCTGACCTCTCCGCGCCCGGCCCCGGCGACCACCCGCTCGGGGCCGGGCCGCGCGCTCGTACCGGCTAGTTCGTCAGGCTGACCAGCACGGCGACCAGGCCGCAGGTGGCCATCACGACGACCAACACCACCAGACCGACGTTGTGGGCCGCCCGCGTCTGCGGCACCTCGGCCCCGCGGACGAAGCGCCCGACCCGCCGCTCGTGGTGACGCTGCACCCGGAGCAGCGCCAGCAGCGGGACCACGGTGAGCAACGAGAACACCGACGCCCAGAACGCCGACGTCTCCGCCACCAGCTTGGCGATGAGGATGATGTTCACGCCCACCACGGCCCACGTCCGGGCCCACGACAGGCTGGTGCGCTCGGCGGCCAGTCCCGCGTCGGGAGGCACCGCCCGCGGTTCCACCCCGATCCGCCGCTGCCGGGGCATCCTCATGCGAAGGTGCCGCCCAGGATCGCCACGATGAGCAGGACCGCGCCGATCGAGATCCCCAGCACCAACAGGATGGATGCCTGCGGCATGGGCAGCGGCCGCTGGTGACGCATCGAGGCCTCGATCCGTATCCACCGTCGGAACGCCACGATCGCGAGCACCGCCGCCAGCACCAGCAGGATGCAGGCCAGCGGCGTGCGGACGACCTCCGGGATCTCCTCCCCCGCGAACGCCTCCATCGCCACCGCGCCCGCCGTCAACCCGAGGCTGGTGCGGATCCAGGCCAGGAAGGTGCGCTCGTTGGCGAGCGTGAACCGGGGGTCCGGTTCCTCGCCGTCCCGCAACGCCCTGGGCCGCCACCCCTCCGGGGCCTGTCCGGTCTGTCCGGCCTGTCCGGTCATCGCCTGCGCTCCGTCATGGTGCCGAGCCTATCGGTCGCCCCCTTCCCCCCTGGTGGTGGAATAGGCGGATGGGCATTCTGCGTCGTCTCCGGATCGAGCCGTTCATCCTGGCGATCCTGGCGGCGGTGGTGGTCGCCGCGTTCCTGCCCGCCACCGGTGGCGCGGCCGACGCGCTCGACTGGGTGACGACGATCGGCATCGCCGTGCTGTTCTTCCTCTACGGCGCGCGCCTCGAGCCCCGCGAACTGGTGGTCGGTCTCACGCACTGGCGGCTCCACTCGGTCGTGCTCGCCTCGACGTATCTCCTGTTCCCGCTCCTCGGTCTGCTCGGCCAGTGGCTTCTCACGCCCGTGCTCGGCGCCTCCCTGGCCGCCGGGTTCCTGTTCCTCACCCTGGTCCCGTCGACCGTCCAGTCGTCCATCACCTTCGTCGCGATCGCCCGCGGTCACGTCAGCGCGGCGGTGGTGTCGGCGTCGGTGTCCAACCTGCTGGGGGTGGTGATCACTCCCCTGCTTGTGTTCGCCCTCATGACCACCGACGGGTCCGTGGTCATCACGTGGGACTCGGTCGGCACGATCGCCCTGCAGCTGCTCCTGCCGTTCGTGGCGGGCCAGCTCCTGCGGACCTGGGTCCTGCCGGTCATCCGCAGGATCAAGCGGATCGCGCTGTTCGACAAGACCGTCATCGTGCTGGTGGTCTACGCGGCGTTCTCCGACGGGGTCGCCGACGGGATCTGGTCGACGATCGGCGCCGCCGAGCTGGCCTGGTTGATCCTCGCGTGCTGCGTGCTGCTCGCGGTCGTGCTGGGTCTCACCGAACTCGCCTCCCGGGCCCTGCGTTTCGAGGACCGGGACAAGCGCGTCGTGCAGTTCTGCGGGTCCAAGAAGTCGCTGGCCACGGGTTTGCCGATGGCGGCCGTGCTGTTCGTCGGCCAGCCGATCGGGCTCCTGGTCCTGCCGCTGATGCTGTTCCACCAGATCCAGCTGATCGTGTGCGCGTGGCTGGCCGGCCGGTACGGGCGGGCCGCAGACACTGACGCCGGCGCCGGCACCGACCCCGGCGCGGGAGCGTAGGGGGCGCCAGGGGCGCGACGACCCCTCCGCGGGTCACCGCGCCGGTGACCTGCCCGTCCCCAGCTCCACCACCGCGGCGGGGTCGCCCAGGCGCGGCCCGAGGACGACCAGAACGGCGAACACCGCAGCGGTGACGAGCGCCAGGCCGATCCACAGTGGGTGGAGGCGCGGGCCGCAGGCGCGCGCTATGAGGGCGCCGACCAGCGCCCCGGCGGTGTTGAACAGCAGGTCCGTGACGTCGGAGTGTCCCAGGGCGAGGGCGTACTGGAGGACCTCGCCCGTCGCGCTGATCGCCGCTCCGGTGACGACGACGAGGACCGCCCCGGCCCGGCTCTCCAGCAGGATGTACAGGAGCACCCCGAGCGGCACGAAGAAGGCCAGGTTGCCGAGCGCGTCGAACACCGGGCCGAACCAGGTCTGGGCGTCCCGGAACTGGGCCAACGGTACCCATTCGACCGAGCGACCGCGCTGGGATTCCGGTCGCCACAGCAGCCCGATCACGAAGAAGGCCTTGAGCATGGTCAGCGCCACCACCACGGCGCCGTAGGCGACCACGGCGAGCGCGGCCCAGCCTCGGACCCTCGGATCTGTCGGTCGCGTCACGGGCACAATCCTCACACGGGCCCCGGCAACGGAGACGGTCCCGGTCTGGCCGGGACCTCGGGCCCGGAGCGCCGTGGGTCCCGTCAGCCCCGGTGGGCGTCGAGGAATGCCCGGAGTGCCGCGGCGACCTCGGCCGGGCGTTCCTCCGGCGCGAAGTGGCCACAGTTCTCGATGAGGTGCAGTTCGCTGCCGGGGATCGCGGCGTGGAGTCGGTGCGCCCAGTCGGTGACCTGCCAGGTGTCGTCGGCACCCCAGACCAGCTGCACCGGGATCCGACCGAGCCTGTCCAGCTGGTCGGAGATCTCCAGCGTGTGGCGCGGGTCGTAGTGCGCGACCTGGTGCCGGAAGAAACTCGGTTGGCCGATCGGCCCGCTGATGAGGTCGACGTACACCTCGAGCGCGGCGGGGTCGAAGTTCGCCGGGTCGCTGTGCGTGGACAGCAGCCAGTCGCGGAAGTGCGCCCGATGCTCGGCGTCCGGCGTACGGGCCAGCTCGTCCAACCCGTCGGCCATCTGTTGCCGGGTCCGCTCGGAGGGGTAGCTGTCGAAGCTCACCACGTCGATGAGGGTCAGGGACCGCAGGCGCCCGGTCGACTGCACGCCAAAGCGTTGCGCGATCCCGCCGCCGATGTCGTGGGCCACCAGGTGGAACGTGTCGAGTCCCCACTCCCCCAACAGCCCCTCGAGGACGGCGACCTGCCCGGTGATCGACGTATCCACCTCCGGGTCCCGCGGCCGCTCCGACAGCCCGTATCCGAGGAGGTCGAAGACGTGGACGCGGTACCCGGCCCCGGTGAGGACGGGCACCACGTCGCGCCAGATGTACGACGACGAGGGCGTTCCGTGGAGAAGGACGACGGGTTCGCCCTCGCCGTGCACGCCGATCGAGATCCGGTGGCCGTCGATGACGGCGTGGCGGTCGACGATGTGGTTCACGGTGTCGCCCTTCCGAAACGGTTGCCCGCTGTGACCCAACTTACTATGGTGGGCGGTGAGTTCAGCAGCGAGCTCACGATATCCCCTCGGAGATGTCCGTGAAACACTCGTTGCAGGTACTCATACGTGTCGGGGCCCGCCCCGGCCCTGTCCGCGTCGAAGTCGAAGGCTGTCTGACACAGGCTAGCTGTCCCGATCTCATCCGGATCCTCGATCACGGCACCCGGATGGCCGGGTGCGCCCACATCTGGGTGGATCTCTTCAGTCTCGACCACATGGATCTGGCCGGAGTCGCGGCGCTGAGGGATTACGCGCGCCATCGGCAGGACTCGGACGACGACTGCCCCCGGATCAGCATCTACGCCCCGTCGGTCCCCCGCCCGTGTACCGCCGTGCCGGGGCACGTCGCGCGGTACGGGTCGCCTTCGGCATCCCGCATCCTCTCGGGAGGGTGGAGATGAGCAACCCCACCGCGTTCACCGCCTCGGAGGAAAGGTGGTCGTGGGCCGACCACGGCAACTGTGTGGGCAGTCCCGACCTGTTCTACAACAGCGACGATGAGCCGAAGTCCTCCCGTCGGAAGCGGGAGGAGTGGGCCAAGCGGCTCTGCGAAAGCTGCCCCGTGATGTCGGCGTGTCGCCGGTACGCCCTGGAGAACCGCGAGCTCTACGGGGTGTGGGGTGGCATGACGGAGAACGAACGCCACCGTCTGGCTGGACGGGCCAGAACCGGCTGATCGGGAGGGTAGCGTGGGATACGACCACGACCGACACCACGTGAAGACGCCGCTCTTGACGGAGCCCTTCGGAACTCGCTCCGGCGGAAGCCGGGTTACAGATCTCGGGGAGTTTTCTCGCCGAAGGACTCTCCGATGCCTGCTGACAGCGCCCCACACCCCCTCGCCATGACGTTGTACGACCTGTTGGCCGAGGACCGTGATGTCCCCGATCTCCTCGACGATCTGGCTCGTCTCGCGGCCGACCACCTTCAACGGAGTCAGGACGTCCACTGCGGCATCATTCTCCGGCGGGAGAAAAGCAAGATCGTCGTTGCCAGTAGCTCCGAGACGGCGTCGCAGATGGACGAGATCCAGGCGGGTTTCGAACAGGGACCGTGCATACAGGCGATGACGGACGGGGCGATCATCGTGGTGACGGACGCGCGAGCGGAGTCACGTTGGCCCGACTACATGGAGGTCGTCCGGGGCCACGGCCTCGCGAGTGCGCTCGCTGTCCCGCTGGAACTGGGGGAACTCGGTGAGGCGGCGATGAACTTCTACACCCGGCATCCCGGCCTGTTTGACGAGGACGACGTGGTCGACGCGCAGCGCTACGCTGACCTCGTCGGCAAAGCGCTCCGCATCGCGCTGCGGATCGCGGACCACGCCGACGCCGCGCGGCATCGGCGCGCCGCGATGGAGAGCCGCACCGCGATCGACATCGCGATCGGGATCATCATGGCGCAGAACCGCTGTTCACAGGATGAGGCCTTCTCGGTCCTGCAGGGGGCGTCGAGCCACCGCAATGTCAAGCTCCGACTTCTGGCCGAGGAAGTCGTCGCGTCCCTGGGGCACGGCGCCCCCGAGACGCCGTTCGACGCCTGACGGACGCGCGGTCTCCGGCCGGGGCACCCCGGGGTGCCCCGGGGCGCAGACGTACGGCCCTCCGGTCAGGCCCCCAGGTCGGAGACGATCCGCTTGGCCAGTTCCTCAGAGGACTGCGGGTTCTGACCTGTGTACAGGTTGCGGTCCACCACCACATGTGAGCCCCACGGCTCGGCGGCGGAGGAGTAGTCGGCGCCCAGCTCGACGAGCTTGTCCTCGAGAAGCCAGGGCGCGCCCTCGGCCAGGCCGACCTGCTCCTCCTCGACGTTGGAGAACCCGGTCATCTTGTACCCCGCGAACGGCGAGGACGACGCATCCTCCGAGGCCGCGAGCACGGCGGCGGGGGCGTGGCACAGCATGGCCAGCGGCTTCTCCGCGGTCACCCGCTCGGCGAGGATCGCACCGGAGGTCTTGTCCACGGCGAGGTCTTGCAGGGGGCCGTGGCCGCCCGGGTAGAACACCACGTCGAACTCGTTGTGATCGACGGAGGCCAGGTCGGAGGGCGAGTTCAGGACGGGCGCGAGCCGGTCGAGCGAGGCCTTCACCTTGTCGAGTGTCTCCGGGTCACCGGCGCCTTCGCCGAGGCTGGCCTGGTCGACGGTGGGAGCGCGCCCACCCGGGGTCGCCACGGTCACGGACCAGCCGGCGTCGGTGAACACCTCGTACGGGGCCACGAACTCCTCGGCCCAGAAACCGGTGGGATGTTCCGACCCGTCCTTGAGGGTCCAGTGGTCGGCTGCGGACATGATCATCAGTACGTTAGCCATGCCGCGACAGTACGGATCTCGGGGCGACTCGCAACTGGTCGCGCGATATCAGTGCGGGTTACCTTCTGCTGTGATCCCGGTCACGCATCAGAGCCTTCTCACGCAATTGTGATGTCACCGCGATTCACTTACCGATCGCTGTTACCTGCGGGTTCGCCTGCTTCCCCGAGTTAGGCGACATATCAGCAGGTCACAGGATTATTCGCCAGGCGATCTCGTTAGTGAGGAAAACGTTGAGGCACCGCCGACACAGTCTTAATGTTCACGCCGCATGAGCTGAGGGGTTCAGCATCCGCCCGGACGAATGGCGCACGGGCATATGACTCGAGGAGGGGTGCCCATGCGGTCAACGCGTCCGCCATTCGCCCGATCCATGTCGCTCATGGTTCTCACCGGATTGGCCCTGCTCGGGTTTTCGGCGGGAGCGGGAGCAGCTTGGCTCTCCGGGGGGACGGCGACAGCCACAGCGGCTGGGCCGGTGGCGTCCTCGGTGCAGCAGTCCGGCCTCACATCAGCCGCACCCTCCCCTACCTCGACGCAACCTTCGTCCTCCACCTCCGCGACCTCGACCGCGCCGGTGAGCAGCGAGCGACTGCCTTCGTCGAGACGCGAGCCGTCGCCGGCCCGCCCGGCCGCCGCGCACGCGCCGGTCGTGCCAGCTCCGCCGCCGGTCGTCCGGGCGCCGGTGTTCCCCGCGCAGCCGGCCGCTCCGGCCCCGTACCGGCCCGCACCGGCGCCCGCTCCGGCTCCCGCGCCAGCGCCTGCACCAGCGCCACCGGCCCCCGAAACCATCACCATCGACCTTGGCGGACGCGGGGAGATCATCCCCCAGGCGCCAATCGCCCCCAGACAGCTCAACATCCCCTGACGCCGAACACGTCAGGTCCACCCACCAAGAGAAAGAAGACTACTCATGCTCGCAGCAGCCACCGCCATCTCCGGAATGATCATCTCCGCCCTGATGGCTCTCGGCCCCATCGCAGCACCTGTCGTCGGCGCCGCGATGGCGGCCGGCCCAGTCGCCACCGCTGGCACCGCGATCGCTGGCATGGTCGGCACTGGCGCTGCAGCAGGCGGTTCAGCCGCCCTGGGTGCAGGTGCAGGTGCCATCGGAGCCAGTCCCCACGCCGCAGTCGGAGTGCAGAACGGAATCACCGATGCGCTCAACCAGGCGAAGGACGCCGCTGCCGGGTCCGTCAACGACCTGAACATCCCGGGTGTTCCGCACATCTCGTTCAACTGAATCGGTACGACAAGCGGTCAGCCGAACAGCGCAGGTTCCGCCCCTCGCGTGGTTGATCTCCTCGCCGCCCTCCCCCCGCGAATGTTGGGTCTGGGAGGGCGGCGGTGCTTCAATAACCCGATGACCAGCGTGACCTACTTCCAGCAGACCGACGCCGACCACCTGCGTCCCGCTGGCCGTGCGGAGCTGACCATCTCCCGCGTCTTCCCCGCCGAGCCGTCGTTCAACTCGCGGATGTACCGCGAGATCGGCGGCGACTGGAATTGGATCGATCGGTTGGAGTGGGCAGAGGGCGACTGGGCTTCGTACTGCTCCGACCCGTGCGTCAGCACGCTGCGTGCGACCCGGGGCGGCGAGATCGTCGGGTTCGCCGAACTCCGCATGAGCCCCTGCGACGAGACCACCGGCCCAGCCTTCAACAACGCTGACGGTGCCGGGGACGACGGCGTCGACGTGGAGATCGTCTACTTCGGCCTGCTCCCCCAATTCGCCGGCCGCGGCCTGGGCGGATGGTTCCTCTCCGAGGTCTGCCGCATCGCCTGGAACGTGCCCGGGTGCCGCCGGGTGTGGCTGCACACCTGCGACGACGACTCCCCCGCCGCCGTCCCCAACTACCTCTCCCGCGGGTTCGTCGAGTACGCCCGCGCGGACACCGGCTGCGCTACCTGCTCCGCCTGATTCAACGGCCGGCGTGCCCCATCGGCCGAACTCGACTCACTGCTCGGGGAGCCGGCTCAGCGCCCGCCCGCTCATCCGGGAGACCAGCTTCTCGGACACCGCGCCGAACGCCTGCAGCTCGTCGTCGTCGAATCCTTCGAACAACCACTCGGCGAGTCCGACGCGCGCGGTCACCACCTCATCCACGATCCGGCGTGACTTCTCCGTCAGGTTGACCAGCCGCACCCGCCGGTCGTCCGGTGGCATCGTGCGCTCCACGTGCCCGCTGGCCACGAGGCCGTCCACCAGCGCGGTCACCTGGCGCGGCGAGCAATCGAGATAGGTGGCGAGCTCCACCTGCTTGCACTCGCCCTGCAGACCCAGGACGAACAACAGCTCGAGCCGCGGCACCGTCAGGTCGTAGTTCGCCGCCGCGCGCGCGATCGATCCCGACATCTGCTCCGCCAACATCAGAGCGCGGTCGAGAATCTCACTCGAGGATAGTGCCACGTGTATATAGTTACCACTATTCACGGTTTCATCCCCGCCGGACCCGGCGGGCGACCAGCCCCAGGAGACACCATGGACGTCACCATCCCGGCAGGCTTCGACTTCACCGACCCCGACCTGTTCTCCAAGCGGCTCCCCCACGACGAGTGGCGCAAGCTCCGGCAAACCGAACCGATCCACCGCGTCGAGAAGCGCGCGGGCTCCGACGGGTTCGACGACGACCACTACTGGCTGGTCACCAAGCATGCCGACGTCAAGGAGATCTCGCGCCTGACCGGGGAGGTGTTCTCCGCCGGCGAGAACACGATGATCCCGCGGTTCGCCGAGGGAACCGACCGATCGATCATCGAGGCCCAGCGGTCGATGCTCGTCAACGAGGACGGCGAGATCCACAAGAAGCACCGGCGCATCATCTCCCGCGGGTTCACCCCCCGGGGCGTGGCCGGCATGCGCGACGAGCTCGCCGACCGGGCACGCAAGATCGTCACCGCCGCCGCCGAGTCGAACGCCGACGACTTCGTCACCGCCATCGCCTCCGAGCTGCCGCTCCAGGCGATCGCCGACCTACTGGGCGTGCCGCAAGAGGACCGCCACAAGATCTTCGAGTGGTCCAACATCATGACCAGCTACGACGCCGGCGGCGACCCTGACGCTCCCGCCATCGCGTCCATGGAGCTCATCGGGTACGCGAACGCCATGGCCGAGGACCGCGCCGCCAACCCGCGCGACGACATCGTGACCAAGCTCGTCCAGGCCGACGTCGACGGCGAACATCTCTCCGCCGAGGAGTTCGGTTGGTTCGTCACCCTCCTGGCCGTGGCCGGCAACGAGACCACCCGCAACGCCACCACCCACGGCATGGTCGCCATGCTCGAGCACCCCGAGCAGTGGGAACTGTTCAAGCGCGAGCGGCCCGAGACCGCCTACGACGAGATCCTGCGGTGGGCCTCGCCGATCACCCAGTTCCAGCGCACCGCCATGGAGGACACCGAGATCGGAGGCGTGTCGATCGCGAAGAGCGACCGCGTCCTGATCTGCTACGGCTCCGCGAACTTCGACGAGGAGGTCTTCGACGACCCCTTCAGCTTCAACATCCTGCGCGATCCGAACCCCCACGTCACCTTCGGCGGCCAGGGCCCGCACTACTGCCTCGGCGCCAACCTCGCGAAGATGCAGCTCGAGCTGATCTTCAACGCCGTCGCCGACTACTTCCCGGATCTGACCGCGCTCGGCGACCCCACGCGGCTCCGGTCGGGGTGGCTCAACGGCCTGACCGAGTGGAAGGTCGACCTGGGCACGTGCCCGGTGGTCCACTGAGCGGCAGGCGGGGCCGGCAGGCTCACACCAGCAGGGTCTGCAGCAGCATGTAGGTCGCGGTCCCCAGCACGATGCTCGCCGCGGCCCGTCGAAACGCCAGGTGCACAGCCAGAGTGAGCCCCAACGCGACGGCCGCCGGCACCCACGAGCCGAGCTCGGTGGTCGTGTCCCGCAGGGTGTAGACCACCAGCACGACCATCACGCCGGCGGGCATCGTGCGGCCCAGATAGCGGACGACACCGGAATCGCGCAGCCGGGTCAGCGCCAGGAACGGGGCGGCCCGCAGCGCGAGCGTCACGAGGAACATCACGCCCAGCCCGGCGAGCAGGTAGGCGGTCCCGGGCACCGCGGCGGTCACGAGGCGTCCCGCCCGGCACGCACGGCCCAGGCATAGCGCAGCAACAGCACCACGACGAACGCGCACAGGCCCACGATGAGCATCTGCCCGGGCGCCACCACCGCCGCGACCAGGCCGCAGACCAGGCCGATCACCGGCGCCGGCAGGTCTCCCGAGGACCGCCACGCGTCCACCGCAAGCACGGCGAACAGGGCGGTCAGCGCGAACTGCAGCCCGTCCAGTCCTTCCGGCAGCGCGGATCCCACGAGCGCACCGACGATGCCCGGCACCACCCACAGCGACTGGCAGGTGATCGCGATGGTCAGCGTCCGGGCGCCGGTCATCTCCACGCGCCGCTTGGTGGCGGTGATCGCGTACACCTCGTCGGTGAGGGCGTAGACGGCATAGAGTCGGCCGAGCCGAGAGCGGATGGATTCGATCGGGAAGCTCAGCCCGTAGAAGACGTGCCGGAAGTTCACCAGGAACGCCGCGGCGGCCAGCGAGTACAGGGGAGTGACCGCGGTGAGCAGGCCGATCGCGAGGAACTCCATGGAGCCGGCGTAGATGACGATGGAGAACACCGGTGCCCACCACCAGTCGAACCCGGCCTGCGTCATCAGCACCCCGAACGCCAGACCGAGCGGGACGAGTCCCAGCCCGACGGTCGAGCAGTCGGCAAGACCCTTGCGGATCTCTGCGCTGGTGGAGGGGGCGTGCGGCACGCCGGGCAGTCTAGCCAGCCACGATTTGGCATCACCCCCGTCGGAGCCCTTCCGCGCTCGCGCCGGACGGCGCACACTCGGGGCATGAGCGCACACCAGCCCGGGACCCCGCCCGCCCCCACCGTGTGGCACTGCTTCCGGTGCGCGGACGCCCGCGCCGTCATCGACTGGTTGGTCGAGGCCCTGGGATTCGTCGAGACCGTCTCCCATGCCGAGGACGGCCGCATCGTGCACGCCGAATTGCTGTGGCCAGAGGGTGGCGGCATCATGCTCGGTGACCAACGGCCGGGGCCGGATGATCCCCATGCGATGCCGCCGGGAACCGGGTTGGCCTACGTGGTCACCGCCGACGCGGATGTCGTCTACGAGCGCGCCCGAGCGGCGGGCGCCGAGATCGTCATGGGGCTCCACGACACCGACTACGGGGATCACACCTTCTCCGCCCGCGACCCGGAGGGCAACGTGTGGTCGGTGGGGCAGTACCGAGGCGAACCATTTCCGGAACCGGCACCGTGACATAACCGGGGTCGGAACCACCAAGGACAACGCAGAACAACTCAGAACAACTACACACGAGGCTCTGAACTGCACCGACGCTATAAGCCAACATCCCTGGCAGGCCGAAGTTGTTTACTAGTTGTTTCAATAACTCCACAACAACTCGGGCTACTCTGTTCCCATGATGAGCCCGCTCCCTCAAGAAGTGGCCCACGCGCTGGACGCGATCAGAGCGGGAGCCACTGGCGATGCGCTCGAATCCTCGACGCTTGATTTCAAAGAAGACCCCGCCCGGGTACCGACCAGACAGCGTGGCAGCGGAAACCCAGACGCCAAGGTGGTCGAGTCCGTTCTCGATGCGGCGATTTGCTTTGCAAACGGCTCCGCCGGAGAAGCCCACATCGTCCTCGGGGTGGCGGACAAACGTGCTGGACTGGAAGCGTTCAGCGGGACGGATCGCGACGCACAGTGGGTCGAGCGGAAAGTATTCGAGAGCACGATCCCACATTTGCGGGTCGAGGCGCGCGACCTCAGCTACCACGAAGTTCGTCTGCTGTTGATCCGGGTCCCCGCAGGTCTGTCTGTCTACACGAGGACGAATGGCGCAGCGCGTCGCCGAGTCGGCACCCAGTGTGTACCAATGACTGAAAACGATCGGCGCGCCCTGCAGTATGCGCGTGCGAATCCGGATCTCACCGCCCGACCCTCCTCGTCGACCCTCGACGATCTCGACTACCTCGCCCTGAAACGGGCAACAGAACTACTGTCCGCAAGACGAGCCGCCACCGGTGATGGCACCGCCGCCCCCGCAGAGCCGCTGGCACTGCTGAGAGAACTGGGCCTACTCACCGACTGCGGAGAAATCACCGAGGCCGCAGTCCTCTTGTTCGGCCGCAGTCGCCCGGGGGCGGTAGTCGCCAGGCACCTGCTTCGTCAGGTTCCAGGCGGCGATCCGACCGTTACTGAAATCTCAGGGCCCGTCGTGCTCGCAACAGAACAACTGCAAACCCTCATTCAACGGCACTCCGACGCTGAAATCGCTCGGGTCGACCTCGGGACCGGCCAGGAGGTCCCTGTCCCGGCTTTTCCATCGACCGCCGTTGACGAGGTGGTGTCTAACGCGTTGGTCCACCGAGACTGGTCAATGTCATCACCCGTCGTCGTCGACCAGGCTCCTCGCCTGCTGAAAGTCTGGTCGCCGGGCGCGCTTCCGTTCGGAGTGGATATTCACCGACTACTCACTGTTCAATCGGTTCCGCGAAATAACAAACTAATGGCGGGAATGCGCCAACTGGGCCTCGCGGAGGAATCCTCTCGTGGCTTCGATCGAATGTGGCGGTCGATGTTGGCCACAGGGCGGGAAGCCCCCGAGGTCGATGCCGACGACTTCCACGTTGAGGTGAGACTCGTCGCATCCAGACCTGACACCAATTTCATAGCCGCTCTTAACCGATTCAGGAGGCAGTTCGGCGACAACATCATCGACGCGGTTCCCACGTTAATCGTGCTGCGACATCTGTCCCGCGCGCCTCTGATGACAGTTCGTCAGGTGCAGCGCGAGACTCAAGGTGGGCCGGCTGAATCACTTCAGGTAATGATTTGGCTCGAGGACGAGGGACTGGTGCAGCCGGTGACGAGCCGTGGCGACGAGTGGGTTTTGACTTCCGCTGCTCTCGCTTGTCTGGGGTCCGCGGTGCCGGCAGGGTTGTCGACGGTATCGGTTCAGGAGTGGGTGGAGGAGCACCTCAGAGCCGGTGACTCCTTGACCAATCGCGACATTGTCGAAGCGACGGGGCTGGACGGGCGGGAAGTAACCCAGCTCCTGCGGTACCTGCGGCAGACAGGCCGCGCACAGATCGACCCGGACGGACCGAGCCGGGGTCCCACGGTGCGATGGCGGGCGGCCGGTACGGGGCCCGCGGGATAGGCAGCGGGAACTGGCCGGAGCAGGTCGAGAACAACTCTGAACAACTCGCGTAAACGCCTATCGGAGTCCTGAACTGGGCTTTCGCTCCGGTCTTGTCGGTCGAGCCTGCGGCAGTTGTGCAGCCTGACCGGCTCACAAACAACTACCCACCAGCCCCTCGTCAGACCCGCACGACGTCTGCGCGCGGCACCAGCGGGATCGCCACCGCGGCGACCACCGCCGCGCCCGCGAACACCGGCCAGTAGCCGACCGCCTCGATCACGGCAGCGACCAGGGGAGTGGACGCCGCGATCGCCACGAACTGCGCGGTGTTCTGCACGCCCAGCGCGCGCCCGCTCCACCGCGGGCCGGCGTATTCGGCGACTGCGGTGAACGCCAGGCCGTTGTCGGACACCGAGAGCACGGTCGCGACCACGCCGAGCGTCACGGCCACCACCCCGGGGGCTCCCAGCGCCTCGGCCACAGCGAGGGCTGCCAGGCCGCCGGTGACCGAGATCGCCACAGCGCGAAGGGGTCTCATCCGCGACCCGACGCGGTCAGACACCGCGCCGGCCACGATCCTGGCGACCGCCCCGAGCACCTGACTCGCCGTCACCACGATTCCCGCGGAGACCGCCGACCAGCCGTGCCCCAGCACGAGCCACGCCAGCAGGAACGCCTGCAGCATGCCCTGCGGCAGGACGAGGAGCACCGACGCGCCGTGCACCCGGGCCAGGTAGTCCGAGCCGCGGTACGGCGACCCGTCCGCCGGGGGACGGGTCGCTGACGCCGTGCCGGTCACCGTGGGAACCGCGGCGCTCGGCGCCGACGGGGGAGCAGCCAGGTGGCCAGGCGGGTCGGTGACGACGACGAGGGCCGCGACCGCCGAGACCACGGCCATGACCAGGGGTACCGCGAAGGCCGCGGCCAATCCGTACGACTGCGCGAGCACCGGCATGGTCATGGCCGCGACCGCGGATCCGGCGGGCTGCGACATCTGCCGGACTCCCATGGCGAGCCCGCGGCGGTGGGCCGGGAACCAGCTGACGACCAGTCGCCCGCTCGCGGAGTTCCCCGAGGCGGTGAAGGCGCCGGTGACCAGCAACAGGATCGCCAGCAACGTGAACGAGTCGACGAACAGTGCGGCTGCCAGGGCGAGCGCGGCACCGACCGAGCCGGAGACCAGGACCAGCTTCTCGCTCGTCCGGTCGACGAGCCAGCCCCAGGCGATCAGCGCCGTGGCCATGCCCACCAGCGGCATCGCGACCAGCACCCCGGCCCGCGAGAGCGACAGCCCCTCGACGGTCGTGAGGTGGGGGAGCAGGAAGCCCACGCCGACGACGAACGCCGAGCCCGACGCGGCGACGAACGTGGCGACCGCCAGCACCAGCCAGTGCCGCGGGGTCACCGCGGTCGACTCATGCTTCACCGTCTCCACCTGCACGAGCCTAGACCCGATCCCACAAACTAGAAACCGTCTCCCATATAATGAGACTCATCCGGGGCGCCGGCCGTCAGTTGACGTCCCCGTCCTGCAGGAAGGTGGCGTACAGCGGCAGCGGCATCTCCTGACGCCGCAGTACCGCACCCCACACGTCGACGCGGGCGGGGGCGAGCAGGTCGCTGGGCAGGCTGGGGGCGACGTACCAGTCGCCGCGGTCGAGTTCGTCCTGCAGCTGCCCGGGGGCCCAGCCGGTGTATCCGACGAACACCCGCATCCCTTCGACGTGGTCGCGCAGGAGATCGGGGTCGCTGTCCAGGTCCACCACGTGCACCCGGCCCTCGATCTGCTGGAGCCCGACGAACCGGTCACCGTCCACGCCGGAGCCGAGCACCACCAGTGCGATCCCGGTGTCGGGTTTGACGGGACCGCCGATGTGGAAGACGGACGGGGGAGCGCAGATCTCGGCCCAGGCGGGCAGGATTGACTCCACCTCGGTCTCGCTCGGGCGGGTGATGACGACGCCCAGGGAGCCCGAGTGGTCGTGCTCGATCATGTAGATGATCGCGCGCTGGAAGTTGGGATCGGGCATGTCGGGCGCCGCGATGAGCAGCGACCCGGCGACGGGATCACGCTTGTCCATCGCGGAGTAGAGGCGGTCGCCGAACAGGCCGCCGCCGCCCAGATCGTCCGGTCCCGTGTCCATGTCCCCATGATGCCCCCGTGGCCGACGACCCACACGCGCGTCCCCTCGATCGGGTCCCGCCGCGGTGGTCGCCGCTCGTGCGGCGAGCGCTACGGTGATTCGCGTGACCTCACTGTCCGCCGATCCGGTCGGCCCCCCGCGCGGACGACTGGCGGCCGCACTGCGGGAGTCGGACGGCCTCGGCCGGCTGTCCACGGCGCGCCTGGCCGCCCTGCTCAGTGAGGGGATCCACCAGGCCGCGCTGGGCGGGATCGTGTTGTTCAGCCCCGAGTCCGCGACGACGCCCTCCGCCATCGTCGGCGGGTTCGCCGTCATGCTGCTGCCGTACTCGGTCGTCGGACCCTTCGCCGCCGCCGCGCTCGACCGCTGGGATCGTCGGGTCGTCGTCGCGGTCGCGGCGCTGGTCAGGACGGTGGCCATCATCGCGACCATCGCGCTGGTCGCCGCCGGCGCCGTGCACACGGGGGCGGGCCTGCCGATGTTGTTCGCGCTCTCGCTCGTGGCCATCGGGCTGGGCCGCCTCATCAACACCGGCATGACCGCGGCCATGCCCAAGGTGGTGCCCGACCGGATCCTCGCCGGCGCCAACTCGGTTCTGGTCACCGTGGGGTCGATCATCACGGCCGTCGGCGCGGTCGCGGCGTTCGCCGTCCTGGCCGTCCTCGGCGCCGGGGACGCCGCGGTGTCGTGGACCCTCGTGCCGTCCGTGGTCGCCGCGCTGGTGGGGGTGTGGGCGATCCTGGCGCTGCCGCGCCGGCACCTGGGACCCGACGACGACGAGCTCAGCGCTGATCCCGGCCGGGGCGTGGCACTAGATGCGCTGTCCCTGTTCGCCGGTGGATTGGCCGAGGGCGTCCGGGCCGCCCGGTCCACGGCCCTCGTGTGGGTGTCGCTGACCGGCGTGACGCTCGGCCGGGCGGCGTTCGGGATCACCACGATGCTGGCGATCCTGCTACTGCGCGACGCCGAGTCCGGCGGCGTGGGCGGCCCTGTCGTGGCCGGGATGGGTGGATTCGGACTGATGTCGGCGGCGGTGGCCGCAGGAATGGGCCTGGCCGCCGTCGTCACCCCCTGGGCCATCGCCCGTCGGCGGCGGATCGTCGTCGTGGCATCGGGCGCAGTGCTGTCGGGGGTCGCGCAGCTCGCGGTCGGCCCGACCCTCGACCCGACGGCACTGGTCGTGGGCGCGGTGGCGATCGGTCTGGGCGCCCAGGTGGTCAAGCTCGTCGCGGACAACGCCATGCAGACCGACGTCCCCGACGCCCGCCGCGGCGGGGTCTTCGCACTGCAGGACGCGCTGTTCAACTCGGCGTTCGTCGTGGGGATGGTCGCGGTCCTGCCGTTGGTGCCCGCCGACGGACGGTCGGTGTCGTTGATGCTGGTCCCGGCCGCGCTGTACGCCGCCGCCGCGGTGATCGCGGCGTTCGTCGCCGCGCGAAGGCGGTCAGGAGCCGAGCCCGAGCGAACCCGCGGCGATCGAACCGCCACCGACCGAACCACCACCGACCGAGCCACCACCGACTGACCCTCCGCCCACAGAACCACCGCCCACAGAACCACCGCCCACAGAGCCCGCGGCGACCGAACCGCCACCCACCGAGCCTGCACCCACCGAGCCGCCACCGACCGAACCTGCGCCGACCGAACCCGCGCCGACCGAACCCGCGCCGACCGAACCCGCCCCGACCGAACCCGCGCCCATCGACCCGGCGGCAGCCGAGCCCGCCGCGGCGGAACCGACAGCTCCGGCGTCCCCACCGGCCGAGCCACCACCAACCGAGCCACCACCAACCGAGCCACCGCCGAGCGCGCCGGCGTCGATGACCCCCACGTCGAGCGATCCGGCAGCCGAGCCCGCGTCGATGTGCGGGAGCTCCAGGTGAGGCGGCTCGAAGGGCAGCGCGGCGTCGAGCCGCCCGTCGCCGTTCATGTCCGCCACGGACAGCATCCCGCTGCCCGTGTCGACGGTGATGGAGCCGTCGTCCTCGACGACCGGTTCCGCGGGTTCGGGAACGGTCCCGCCCTGCACCGGCGCGGGTTCCGGGGCCGGGGTGTGCGCGACGGGCGGGGGCGGCGGCACCGGATCGGGTTCCGTGACCGGGGGAGTGGACCACCTTGCCGAGTCCGCTGCAGCGGCCGACCCGTGGTGGATCGCGCCGATGGCATCCGACAGCAGGGCGCCCCAGTCCGGCAAGCCGCCCATCGCGTCCGACCCGGCGGCCAGCCCGTCCGCCCCTGCGGCCAGCGAACCGCCCATCAGCGCGCCCGCACCCTCGGCTCCTGCCAGCACCGATCCGGCCGCCAGGGAGCCGGCCCCGACGGACCCCGTGCCGAGCGAGCCGCCCCCCACCGACCCCGCGCCGACAGACCCACCGCCCGCCGAACCGGCGGCAACTGATCCACCACCCACCGAGCCACCGCCCACAGACCCGCCCGCGACAGACCCGCCGCCCACGGACCCCGCGGCGAGCGCGCCGGCTCCCCCGGCGTAGACGTTCCACACGCCGCGTCCGCCGTCATCGGCGTAGGCGGCCTGGGCGCCGGTGCCCACGTCGGTCACCACGCGATCGGCGGCGCCGTCGAGGTCCGAGTCCCACAGGGCGTCGTCGGCGTATCCGTCGCCGTCGAAGTCCAGCCACAGCGCGTCCGCGGCACCGGTTCCGAGGGTGAGGTCGGGCTCGCCCTGCCACTGCGTCGGGTCCCCGACGCCGTCTCCGAAAAAGTAGTCCATGGCCAGAATCGTGTCCCGGGAGCCCTGATCGGACCAGCCCCGATCCGCGATCTGTGGAGCGATGGTCCGTAATCCACAGATCGTCGTTCCGCCTTGACGGCGGGCGCTCAGCTGCTCGCGGTGGCCCTGACGAGCAACGCGGGCTGTTCGGGATCGCCGCCCAGGTCGCGACGCCCGAGTCGAGAGGCCCGGGCACCCACGACGACGAGGAAGACCGCCGCCCAGATCAGGTAGGCGTTGCCGACGAGGTGCTCCAGCGGGCCCCAGCCGAGTTCGCGGCCCTCGCTGTGCGGCACCCACCACTGCGGAGTGCCCAGGAAGATCACCACGCCGCTGCCGGCCAGGGTTAGCCAGCCGCGCTCGTCGTCGTCGCCGTCTCGTCCCGCGCGGTCGGCCCACACCAGGGTGAGCACGACCGCGGGCACCGCCCACACCCAGTGGTGTCCCCATGACACGGGCGAGCAGAACAACGCCACGTTGCCCACCGCGACCGCGGCGGCCACCTCGTGGCCGGACCGCAGCAACCGCCACGCCACCCACGCGATCCCCAGGCCGATCGCCGCGGACACCACGAACCACGCGACCGACGCGGCGGTGTCCTCGAAGCCGAGTCGGTGCACGAACCCGTTCACCGACTGGTTGGACGTGAACGCCAGACCGCCGATCCGGGCCGGGTCGCGGATGGCGAAGGTCCAGTAGCGGGCGGAGTCGTCCGGGGTGAGCAGGTGCCCGATCCCGGTGAACGCCAGCGCCGAGACGACCGCCGTGGCCAGCCCACGCCAGTCGCGCCGCAGCACGAAGTACAGCAGGAACACCGCCGGGGTGAGCTTGATGGCCATCGCCAACCCGGTGAGGGTGCCGCCCCACCAGCGGCCGCGGCCGCGGATCACGTCGACCAGCACCAGCGCCATGAGGAAGACGTTGACCTGCCCGAACCCGATCGTCTCGCGCACCGGGCCGAACCACAGTGCCACCGCCACGATGGCTGCCGTGAGCCACCACAACTCCCGCTGCGGGCGTTCGCACGTGCGCGTGAGCACCAGGTGCACGACATAGGCCAGCACCGCGATGGTCGCCAGCGTGATCAGCGCGGACGCGACCGCCAACGGCACCAGCGTGAGCAGTGAGAAGAGCTGCGCCGACAGCGGGGGATAGGTGAACGGCAGGTGGGCGCCCTGGGCGAGCTGCGGCAGCTCGCCGTAGAGGTCGCCACCGTCGCGGAACACCTGCCCGCCGACGCGGTAGACGTCGAGGTCGATGCGGTACGGCGGGGTCTGCTGCAGCCCCGGGATTCCGACGGTGTGCAGCAGCGTGCCGACGACGGCGAGGACGGCGACGACGACCCGCGCAGCGGCCGAACCGAGGTAGCGGTCGACCGCTCCGCCGATCATGCCGGGTCGCCGTTCTGCTCGGCGGAGCCCCCGGACCCGCCGTTCTGCTGCGGTTCGTTCTGTCCCGCCCACCAGCTCAGGAGCGCGGCCTCGGCCTCAGCCCGGTCGAGCGGGCCGCGGTCGAGGCGCAACTCCTTGAGATACGCCCACGCGCGACCGACATCGGGCCCCGGCTTGAGGTCGAGCAGCGTCATGATCTCGTTGCCGTCGAGGTCGGGGCGGACCCGCGCGAGGTCCTCCTTCTCCTCGATCTCGGCGATCCGCCGTTCCAGCGAGTCGTAGTTGGCCTGCAGCTTGGCCGCCCGCCGCTTGTTGCGGGTCGTGCAGTCCGCCCGGACCAGCCGGTGCAGGCGCGGGAGCAGGTGTCCGGCGTCGGAGACGTAGCGGCGCACCGCGGAGTCCGTCCACTGACCCTCGCCGTACCCGTGGAAGCGCAGGTGGAGGAACACCAGGCCGGAGACGTCCTCGATCATCTGTTTGGAGTACTTGAGCGCACGCATGCGCTTGCGCACCATCTTCGCGCCGACCACCTCGTGGTGGTGGAAGGTCACGCCGCCGCCGGGCTTGGGCGCCCGTGTGGCGGGCTTGCCCACGTCGTGCAGCAACGCCGCCCAGCGGAGCACCAGGTCGGGCCCCTCGGGTTCGAGGTCGATGGCCTGCTTGAGCACCGTGAGCGAGTGCCAGTACACGTCCTTGTGCTGCATGTGCTCGTCGCGCTCGAGCTTCATGCCGGGCACCTCGGGCAACACCCGGTCGGCCAACCCGGCCTCGCACAGCATGTTGATGCCGTCGATCGGGTAGTCGCCGAGGATGGTCTTGTCGAGTTCGGTCCGCACCCGTTCGACGGTGATGCGGTCGATCTCCCCGGTCATCTCCGCCATCGCACGGAACACCCGCGGCGCGAGGGTGAACCCCAGCTGGGAGACGAACCGGCAGGCCCTCAGCATGCGCAGCGGGTCGTCGGAGAACGACTGCTCCGGTGCGGCCGGGGTGTCCAGGACGCCGGCGAGCAGGGCGTCCATCCCGTTCAGGGGGTCGACGAACTCCTGGCGCCCGTCCGGGTGCAGACGCACCGCCATGGCGTTGACCGTGAAGTCGCGCCGGATCAGGTCACCGTCGAGGGTGTCACCGAAGACGACCTCGGGGTTCCGGGTCACCCCGTCATAGGAGTCGGCACGGAACGTGGTGATCTCGATCTGCTGCTCGATCCCGCCACCGTCCCGCTTGACGGCCGACAGCGTGCCGAACTCGATCCCGGTGTCCCACACCGCGTCCGCGTAGTCGTCGAGGATGGCCCGCACCGTCTCGGGCCGGGCGTCCGTGGTGAAGTCCAGGTCGGTGCCCAGTCGGCCGAGCACGGCGTCGCGGACACTGCCACCCACCAGGTAGAGCTCGTGCCCGGCGTCGCCGAACGCCGTCGCGAGTGGGGCCAGCACGTCGGCCAGGTCGTTCATCGTGGTCTGGGCGCCCGCGAGCAACCGGACCCGGCGCGCCTCGACCTCCGCCGGGTCGGGCCGGGAACCCGGTCCGTCCTGCAACGCCGAGAACACCGCGGCGTCGTGTCGATCGGAGGCGGATCGATCGGCGGCGGCGCTGCTGTCGGCGGCACTGCGGTCGGGGGTCGGTCTGCGGGCTGTCACGGGCCCGACTTTACCGAGTGGGCCCGACAATCCCTGACCCGCGCGCTCGGGGCCGGGCGGGATCAGCCCCGTGGGCCGGATGGGCCCGGTGTGAGCCGGGTCCACGAGTGGGCAGGGCCGCGCCGGCGGCCGGGCGGGGGCACCGCCGGCACACGCAGTCCCGGGTACACCGCCTCGCCGACCTCTGCTGCCGGAATGTACGCCGATCACCGGGTCATGCTGCGGGAATGGACCATTCGGGGCGCGCAAGTCGACAAGGCAGCGCATCCGGGCCGGATGCGCTGCCGGAATGCCCGGCGCGCCGCCTCACCCACCCGCCGCGACGACCTTCGACCACAGCGGGTCCACGGCCTCCACCTCGGGCGGGCCGCTCAGCAGCGGGCTCGACTCCTCCAGGTATCGCAGGTAGGCGGGGTTACCGAGGAACTCCTGGGCGGCCGCGGCGTCCCGGTAGTGCTGGAACACCACCATCACGTCCGGATCCACGTGGGACGCGCACAGCACATAGGCCCGGTGCCCGTCGTTGGCCTGGACGGCCTCGGGCATGTGCCGGCGCCACACCTCGATCAACTGGTCGCGACGGCCCGGCTTGGCCCGGTGTCGCAGGACCAGGGCGTGGGTGGACGGGCCAGAGCTCATACCGCGGACTCTAGCCGCGCCCGCCGCCGCGGGACCGTCCCCGGCCGCCACGAGACCGACATTCTGTCCCGTGATACAGAAGCGATCTAGAGTGACGGGTGTGTCTCGTCGTCGTCGTATATACCCACGCCCGTCACCCACCCGTCGGCGCATCGCACCGACGGCCGTCGCGCTCACGGCCGCGGTGGCGCTGACCGGCGCGGTCCACCCGCTCGCAGGCGCGCAGTCCGCCGGCGGCGTCGACACCTCCACGGCCCTCGGATTCACCACCTCGCCCCGCCCCACCGCGCCGCCCCCGGCCGACACCTCGCGGCCACAGATCCTGCGCGTCCAACCGGTCGAGGGCCGCAAGGTGCTCGCCGACGTGTGGTCCCCGTCCATGGCCAAGGCCGTCCCCACGTTCCTCCTCCTCCCCGCGAGCCCGTCGCCGGCACCGCTGTTGCTCCTGCTCAACGGCGTGGGCGGGGGAGAAGACTACGTCGGCTGGGCCTATCACACCGACTACGAGGACTTCTTCGCCGACAAACACGTCCTGGTCGCCAGCCCGGAGGGCGGCCGGTTCAGCCTCTACACCGACTGGCAGCGCGAGGACCCCGTCCTCGGCGTCAACCGCTGGCACACCTTCCTCGACTCCGAACTACCCGCCGCGCTCGCCGGCGCCCACGCCCTGAACGGCACCCGCGGCGTGATCGGCGTGTCCATGTCCGGCGGCCCGGCGCTGACCCTCGCCGCGCGGAGCCGACACCACTACGCCGCCGCCGCGTCCCTGTCCAGATTCCCCGAGGTCTCCACTCCGTTCGGTCGCGCCGCCATGACCGCCATGGTCGCGCGCGGCGGCGGCAACGTCCACAACGCGTTCGGCCCGCCGGACGACCCGGCCTGGCTCGCACACGACCCCTCCCACCATGTCGAGCGCCTCCGCGGCACCGCCCTTTACCTCGCGTCCGCCCCCGGCAACCCCGGCCCGCACGACTCGCCGGAGATCGGGTCGGCGACCTTCGCCATCGGGGCGCCGACGGAGCTCGCCGCCGACCTGGGCACCCGCCACATGGCCCGCGCGCTGCGGGACGGCGGCGTGCCCTTCACCTATGACCGCTACCCGAGCGGCGCCCACACCTTCGCCCTGTTCACCCGCGAGTCGCGGGATTCCTGGCGGGTCGTCGGTCCGGCGCTCGGGGCCTGACCCGCACGCGGCCGGGCCGCGGCGCGCCGTGGATTCCGGTCCACTCACCCCCGGCCGGTAGCATCGATGGGTGTCCGAAGCCGATCGTCCCGCCGAACCGCGCGCCAACGCGCCGCGGCGTCGTCGTGCGCGTCGGCCCGCCGGACCCGGCGCCGCGGGACGCGACGCCGCAGGTCAGAAGCGGGACAGCGCTGCCGCGAAGGGGTCCGACGGCCAGCGCGGCGCGCAGGGCGACAAGCAGAAGTCGACGCCCCGGGACGCCGGGGGCGGCGGCCAGAAGCCAGGTCAGAAGCCGGGTCAGAAGTCCGGCCAGGGGGGCCAGTCCGGGCCCACCGGCTCCACCGGCCCCTCCGGCGACGGTCAGTCCCGGCAGGGACGGCGTCGCCGCCGCGGCGGACGCGGTCGGCGCGGCGGTCGGGGACAGGGCCGCGCACCCGAGAACCAGAACCAGCCGTCGAGCCCCGACGCCACCCACACGGTGAAGACCGGCGACGGCACCGCCGGCGCCACCTCCCGCCAGGCCCCCCGTCACCCGCGTCAGCCCGGCCGGTCCAAGTCGGGCGGCGGTGGCCAGGCGAGCTCCACCAACACCACCCGCACGTCCGCGCCCGCGAAGGCCGGCGGCGGCACCGGGTCCAAGACCGGCTCCAAGGCCGGTGGCAAGGGCGGGTCCAAGGCCGCGGCCAAGACCACCAAGCCCGGCACCCACCAGGGCGGCAAGGCCGGCGCCAAGAACGCCCGTGGCGGTCGCGGGGGCGCGCGGCATCCCCGCGGTGGCCAGCGACTCAAGACGGTGCTGGAGACCTCGGCCGGCGGCCTGGTGGTCCGGAACCTCGCGGAGGCGGGGGAGGGACCTGAGCCCGACCTGTCCCGGCTGGAGGTCGCCCTCATCGGTCGGCTGGACCGCCGAGGCCGCATGCTGTGGTCCATGCCGAAGGGGCACATCGAGCCGGGGGAGACGGTCGCGGAGACGGCCCGGCGCGAGGTGCTCGAGGAGACCGGTGTCGACGGCACCGTCCTGGCCCCGCTGGGCACCATCGACTACTGGTTCGTCGCCGAGGGCCGGCGCATCCACAAGACCGTCCACCACCACCTCGTCCGCTACGACCACGGCGAGTTGTGCGACGAGGACCCGGAGATCACCGAGGTCGCCTGGTTCGCGTTCGACGACCTGCCCCGGCGCCTCGCGTACCCGGACGAGCGGCGACTGGTCGAGTCCGCCCGCACCCTGCTCCCGGACTTCGCGCGCGCCGAACTGGCCGGCGACAATCCCCCGCCCGCCGACGCGCAGATGGTGGACCCGTCCCGCCGGGCGGACGGCCCCGAGCCGGTCCGCCGCACCGGGGCGCACGGCGTCACCCCTCGCGACCACGCGCCGGAGGAGTCCGGGCCGTGACCGGGCGGCCGGTTGGGCGCGCAGTCCGGGCGGTCGTCCCGACGGCACTGTGTGCGGCGCTGGCGTTCGGCCCGCTGTGGGGTGTCCAGCCGGCCGGCGCGATCACCCCCGCGGAGGCCGCGGCGGCCGGGTACATCCCCAACCCGGCGCCGACACTGGCCCGGATCACCATCGACGAGATCTCCCCGACCGTCCTCGACGGGGCGGGGGGCCCGGGCGGGGCGGGTGGCGGGGGCCGGGTCGCGGTCGGCACCGAGTCCGGGGTCCCCGTTGTCACGGTGTCCGGCACCATCACCAACGTCGGCGACATCCCCCTCGAGTCGGTCGACGTCCGGCTCCAGCGCGGGCCCCGCGCCGCCGACGCGGAGGCGGTGCGCGAACCGCTGGTGTGGTCCGAGCCGTCGTTCGCGGTCCGCGGCGAGTTCCTGCGGGTGGCCGAGACCGTGGCGCCGGGGCAGTCCGTGCCGTACCGCGTGTCCATGCCGGCCCGGGAGATCCCCGGCGACCCGGCCCCTGACCTGCAGCTGACCGAACCCGGCATCTATCCGCTCCTCGTCAACGTCAACGGCACGCCGGAGGGCGGGTCGCCCGCGCGACTCGACGACGCCCGCACCCAGTTGCCCGTGCTCGAGGCGCCGCAGCCGGCGGCGCTACCGGGGGTCGACGACGACGAGGTGGTCGCACCCGGGCCGGCGGACGGGCGGGGCCCGACTCCGGTCCCGCTGACCATGATGTGGCCGCTGGCGGCGGCACCCACGCGGATCGCGACGGTGCCCGGAGCGGAAGGCCCGGACCCGGTGGTCGCGTTGACCGACGACTCGCTCCTGCGCGAGCTGTCCGAGGGCGGTCGGCTCACCGGGCTGGTCCGGGCGGCCGACGACGCGTTCGACGGGCCCGGCGGGCAGGACCTGCGACAGGCGGTGTGCCTGGGCGTGGACCCGGAGCTGCTGGGGACCGTGTCCGAGATCGCCGACGGCCGCGCCGTGCTCATCGGGAACGGCACCGGCGGCGACGACGGGGGTTCCTCCGGGCGGAACCGCGGCGGCCGGGAGGACCCGGAGCGGTCCGCCCCCGCCGATCCCGGGGCGGTGGAAGCCGACGCCGAACGCTGGCTGGACGAGCTGCGGGCGCTGGCCGAGGGCACCTGCGTGGTGACGCTGCCGGCCGCCCAGGCCGGCCTCGAGGCGGTCGGCGCGGTGGGGTCCACCGAGCTCACCCGGGCCGCGCTGGACAGCGACGATTCCGTGGAGCGGATCCTCGGGGTGTCCCCGATCCCCGACGTGTTGGTCCCCGCGTCCGGGACCCTGCTGCCCGGCACCGCCGAGGCACTGGGGGAGCCCGGCGCCACCGCCGTGGTGGCGACCCCGTCGACGCGGACCGACACCGGTATCGTCCCGCCCCCCGGGATGGTGGGGTTGGCCGGGACCGACGGCGGACGCGCGCTGACGTACTCGGCGCCGATCGGGGCGGCCCTCGCCGCGACCGGGTCCGCGCCGGAGAACCCGCGCTATTCCGACCCCGACACCCGGTACTGGCTGACCGCCGACTCCGCGGCGGCCCGCCTCCAGGACGCGAGGGCCGCGCTCCTCGCGCCGGTCGTGGACGCCATCGACGCCGGGCCCGCCCCCATCGCCTCGCTCGAGGCCGCCGGCGCGGCCGGCGCGGCCGGCGCCGGGCCTTCCGCGGGCACCGGTCCCGCTGCCGACACCGGCCCCTCGGGCCCGTCCGACGATCAGGGGGTCCTGGCCGTGCCGCCGCAGGTGTGGAGCGTCGACGGCGAGGCCGCCGGCTCGCTGCTGGAGACCCTCGGCGCCCAACTGGCAGCGGGGAGGATGCGCGCGGTGCCGCTCACCGAGCGCCTGGCCGGACCGGTCACCGTCCCGGACGGGTCCCTGGCGGACGACCCCACGGGCGCCGTCGACCCGGGGGCCGTGGACCTGGCCGGGGTGGACCGTCGCGTCTCCGACGCCCTGCGGGGGATCGGCACGCTGCGGTCACTGGTCGACGCCGCCGATCCCACCTCGGCGGACGCCGAGGGCCACCTCGACCCGATGATGACCGAAGCCCTCCGGGCCCTGTCGGAGACCGGCCGGCGGGCGGGGGGAGACGGCACGTCACCCGGGTCCGGTTCCGGGGCGGACGCCCGCGCCGCCACCGCCGAGCGCCTCGACCGCCTCGAGCAGACGGTCTCCCGCTCGCTCGGCAGGGTGGACCTGCTGCCGCCCGGCAGCGTGTTCACCATGGCCAGCCCCAACAGCCCACTGCTGCTGGTGACCCGGAACGCGTTGCCGTTCCCGGTGCGCGTCGGCGTCACCGTCACCGCGCCGGACGACATCACGGTGGAGCCGGTGGGGGTCGTCCAGATCCCGGCCTCGGGGTCGCGGACCCTGCAGGTGCCCACCCAGTCCGATGCCGAGGGCGGCGTACGCCACACCGTGGCGTTCGTCCTCGAGGGTCCCGACGGGCGCCCGCTGTCGGAGCCGGTGGAGCTGTCCGTCCAGACCGGTGGCTACCCGGTCGCCCAGGCGTTCGCGTTGGCCGCGGCCGCCCTCGCCCTCGTCCTCGGGGGCCGGCGGTACCTGCGCTACCGTCGGGGCATCCTCGACCCCGCGGACGAAGGGCACCGACCGTGAACGACGAGCAGGGGTCCCCCGGACCCGAACTGCGCAGACCGGATCCCGGCCTCCGCGGCCGACGCCGTGAGGCGGGCAGTTGCGTGCTGCCGGGCCCGGCCTCCCCGCCGCCGGTCGCCGACTCGTTCATCCCGGACGCCGCGCCCGCGCCGTCGATCGAGCGGCCGATCGCGCGGCCGATCGCCCCGACCCCGGAGCGGTCCGCAGCGGGCCCGGCGACGCCCGGCGGGGGGACCGGGGCACGGAACCGCGACTCCTCCGACGCGTCGGTGATGCGCTCGACGGGATCGATGGCCGTGGCCAACCTCGCGAGCCGCATCACCGGGTTCGTCCGGATGATCCTCATCCTCACCGTGCTCGGCCCCGCCGTGGCGTCGGCCTTCAACACCGCCAACACGCTGCCCAACATGATCACCGAGCTCGTCCTGGGTTCGGTGCTCACCGCGATGTTCATGCCGCTGCTGGCCAAGGCCGCGCAGGAGGACGAGGACGGGGGCGTGTCCTTCATCCGTCGCCTGCTCACCGTGACCTCGGTCCTGGCACTGGGGGCGACCGTCGTGGCGGTGGCGTGCGCGCCGCTGCTCACCGAGCTCAACCTGGGCGACGGCGAGGTCAACACGAACCTGGCCACCGCGTTCGCGTTCCTGCTGCTGCCGCAGATCTTCTTCTACGGCGTGTTCTCGGTGATGCTCGCGATCCTCAACTACAACGGTGTCTTCCGTCCCGGGGCGTGGGCGCCGGTGTGGAACAACCTGGTGGCCATCGCGACACTGGTGCTGTTCGCGGTGGTCGGCAGCGGCATCGACCCGGCCGCGCCGGTCAACCTGCTCAGCGCGCCCATCCTGCTGTTGGGCCTGGGCACCACCCTGGGCGTGGTGCTGCAGGCGGCGGTATTGGTGCCGGCCCTGCGTCGCGCGGGCGTGGACCTGCGCCCCCAGTGGGGTCTGGACCCCCGCATCAAGCAGTTCGGCGGGCACGCCGTCGCCGGTGTGACCTATGTCCTCATCTCGCAGGTCGGTCTGGTCATGACCAACCGCATCGGGTCGGCTGCGGACGAGGCCGCCATCGCCATCTACCAGACCTACTGGCTGCTGTTGCAGGTCCCGTACGGGATCATCGGCGTCACCCTGCTCACCGCCATCAACCCCCGCCTGGCGGACAACGGGGTGGCCGGCCGCAACGACGCGGTGGTGCGGGACATCTCGCTGGGGACGCGGCTGTCCCTGTTCGGGCTGCTGCCGATCATCGCGTTCATGACCGCGTTCGGCCCGACGATCGCCACCGGCCTGTTCCGCTACGGGAACTTCGACGCCGAGAGCGCCCAGGTGCTCGGCCTGACCCTGACCTTCGGCGCGTTCACGCTGGTGCCCTACGCCGTGGTCCTGCTGCAGCAGCGGGTGTTCTACGCCCGCGAGGACTACTGGACGCCGACGGCGATGATCCTCGCGATCACGGTCGTCCGCGTGGTCCTGTCGCTCCTCGTCCCCGTGGTCGCCGACCAGCGGTCCCACGTGGTGATCGGCCTGGCCCTGGCCAACGGCATCGGCTGGGTCGTCGGCGCCGTCGCCGGGTTCGTCCTGCTGCGGTCGAAACTGGGGTCCCTGCGTGGTCGCGAGACCCTCCGGTCGGCCTCGTGGACCCTCGGCGCGTCGATCGTCGGCGCCCTGGTCGCACTCGCGGTGGACACGATCCTGCCGATGGACGCCCTCACCGACGCCGTCGGAAGCATCGGGTTCGTCCTGCGTGCCGGTGTCGCCGCCGTCATCACCCTCGCGGTGACCGGTCTGATCCTGTCGCGGTCCCGGTTGCCGGAACTCGACTCGATCACCCCCGTTCTCCGCGGACTCGTGGGGCGTCTGAGGAGATAGTCGAATCCACGCGGGGCCGGTACGTACACTCAGGGATCACGAGCGGCGCCTCCTGACGGGCTGCCGCACCAGGCGAGGAGGGTCAACGGGTGGGTGAACAGACTGGAGCCCCGGCACCGGACACCGCCTCGTCGCCACCGCGTCTGACCGTCGGAGGCCTGGTCTCCGGCGGCAGGTACGAGCTCCTCGAACCGTGCGGTGGTGTCGCCGGCCAGTCCTTCTGGAAGGCCCGCGACCGGCGCCTGGGGAGGTTCGTCGCCCTGACCTTCGTCGACCCGCTCCCCGGCGAGCAGCCCCCGGGTTCGGCGACGGGGGTGCTCGACCGTACCGTCGCGCTCACCACGGTCTACGCGGACGGGTTGGCGCGCGTGCTCGACGTCATCCGCGGCCGCGCGGGCGGCATCGTGGTCTCGGAGTGGATCCCCGGACGCAGTCTCGCCGCGGCCGTGGCCGAGCCGGACCCCGACTCCGCCGTGGGTGCGGTGTGGGGTCTGGCGGACGCCGCGACCCGTGCCGAGGAGGTGGGCCTGACCCTGGGCCTCGACTCGCCGGACCGAATCCGTCTCACCGAGGACGGGCGCGCCGTCCTGGCCTTCCCCGGGGTCCGCGAGGGGGACGACGCCCGGTCCGACGTGCGGGGCCTGGGCGCTACCCTCTATGCGCTGCTCACCGGAGCGTGGCCGCTCCCGCTGCCCGAGGGTTCCGATCTGTACGAACCGACCGACGGTCGGCCCGGTCCCGCCCGGAGGGACGACGACGACGAGGTCCTCGACCCCACGGTGGCCGGTACCGGGGTGGCGCCGGAATCCGCGGTGCTGGCCATGCGGTCTCTCGACGGGTCGTCGGTCAGCTCGGCGGCCACCGTGAGGGCGATGGTGACCGATCGCGTCGGCGGGCCGCGGCGCGCCGCCCCCGGGGCCTCCTCCCGGGTCGCCTACCCGGCGGGCGCCGCGACGACGGGATGGACGTCGGGGGAGTGGTCGTCGGGGGAGTGGTCGTCGGCGGAGTGGTCCTCGGCGGAGGCGGGTTTCGAACCCGCGCCGTACAGCGAGCCGGACCCGGAGGTCCAGAAGCGCCGCTGGCAGATCATGGCCGGGACCGGCGCGGCCGCGGTCGTGGTGATCGCCTTGCTGTTCACGTGGATGCTCGGGGGGTTCGGCGGCACCCGCAACGACACCCCGCTCTCACAGCAGCTCGACGCGATCGAACGGGCCGCCCAGGCCAGTCGCGCCGCCCAGACCGCCGAGCCCGCGGCCGATGACTCCGCCGCAGGTGACACCGGGGACGAGGCGGACGAGGCGGAGGAGGCCACCCCGACCACCCCGGTCTCCGTGTCGACCGTCACCACCTGGCAGCCCTCGTCCTCGAACGGCGTCGCGGAGAACTCGACGGATGCCCCCAACGTGGTCGACGGTGACCGGTCCACCTCGTGGTCCAGCGACGCCTACCGATCCCAGATCGGCGACGGCCCGTCGGCCTACAAGCCGGGTATCGGGTTGATGCTCACACTGGACGGTGAGCAGGAGGTCCGACGGGTGGTGCTCCGCTCGGGGGATGACGGCGTGCGCTTCGAGGTGCGGTCCGCGCCCGGTGCCTCTCCGGAGTCACTCGACGAGACCACCCGTCTCGGAGCGGGCACCGTCCGCGACGGGTCGGCCACCGTGACGATCGATGACCCGCGGGAGTCCGGGTACGTCCTGGTGTGGATCACCCGCCTGGGTACCTCCGGTGCCCAGTCCTACGAGGCCACGATCAGCGAGGTCGAACTGACCCGCTGACCGGCCGGGAGACGTCCCCACGGGCGGCCCGGCCGGGTTACGGTGACGGCCGTGAACACCGGTACCGCCGTCCCCACCGCGGCGGGTTCCCCTGCCCCGCCCGCAGGCGCGGAATCCCCGCTCAGCGCCCAGTCCGCTCCCGGGGCAGGGTCCGTTCTCAGGGCAGAGTCCGTTCCCAGGGCCCGGCCCGCACTGACAGCCGAGTCCCCGCTGTCCGACGCCGAACTGCTGGACGCGCACGTCGCCGGCGACCCCGACGCCTTCTCCGCCCTCGTCCGGCGGCACTACGACTACCTCTGGCGGTTGGCCATCCGCACGTCGTTCAACCGCGACGACGCCGCCGAGGCCCTGCAGGAGGCTCTCGTCTCGGCGTACCGGAAGGCGGACACCTTCCGCCACGCCTGCCCGGTGCAGGGGTGGCTCTACCGCATCGTGGTCAACGCCTGCCTGGACAAGATGCGGGCCCAGCGCCTGCGCACCCACACCCAGCTCACCCCGTCCCTGCACGAACAGGTCACCCTGCGTGACCACTTCCACCAGGACCCGGCGTACGCGATCATCGTGGCCGAGGCGTTGGCGGAACTGCCCGACGATCAGCGGGACGCCGTCGTCGTCGTCGACATGCTGCGGTGCACCGTCGCCGAGGCGAGCCACCTGCTCAACATCCCCCCGGGCACCGTGAAGAGCCGGTGCTCCCGTGGCCGCGCGAAACTCGCGGCCCTGCTCGAGGGGGTCACCCTCACCGTGTGAGGGTGTTCCTCCCGTCGCCCGGTGGGCGGGCGCGGGAACAAGGCAGCCCCCCGGGGTGTTGTGGCCACTAGAAGACCCGGCACCTGATGCCGGTTCCGACTCACGAGCCACCAACCGCCCGAGGAGCCCCGAGAACTCATGAGCGACACCGTCCACGACGTCATCATCGTCGGATCCGGCCCGGCCGGGTACACCGCCGCCATCTACTCCGCGCGGGCCGAGCTCAAGCCCGTCGTCTTCGAGGGCTCCCAGTTCGGTGGAGCGCTCATGACCACGACCGAGGTCGAGAACTTCCCCGGCTTCGCCGAGGGCATGATGGGCCCCGATCTCATGATGCAGATGCGTGAGCAGGCCGAGCGGTTCGGGGCCGACCTCCGGATGGAGGACGTGACGTCCATGGACCTCGCCGGGGACATCAAGACCGTCCGGGTCGGCGAGGAGGAACACCGCGCCCGCGCCGTGATCCTCGCGATGGGTGCCGCGGCCCGCTACCTCGGGGTCCCGGGGGAGCAGGAGTTCCTCGGCCGGGGCGTGAGCTCGTGCGCCACGTGTGACGGATTCTTCTTCCGCGACAAGCCGATCGTCGTGGTCGGCGGCGGCGACTCCGCCATGGAGGAGGCCACCTTCCTCACCAAGTTCGGTTCCTCCGTGACGATCGTGCACCGCCGTGAGGAGTTCCGCGCCTCCAAGATCATGCTCGAGCGGGCACGGGAGAACGAGAAGATCTCGTTCATCCTCAACACGGCCGTGGACGAGGTGCTGGCCGGCGCGACCGGCTCGGTCGAGAAACTCCGTCTGCGCGACACCGTCACCGGTGAGACCAGTGAGCTCGAGACCGCCGCCATGTTCGTCGCGATCGGCCACGATCCCCGTTCCGAGCTGGCCCGCGACCAGGTCGAGGTCGACGAGGACGGCTACGTCCTCACCGGTCAGACCACCGCCACCTCCCTTCCCGGGGTGTTCGCCTGTGGCGACCTCGTCGACAAGCGCTACCGCCAGGCCATCACCGCCGCCGGTTCGGGGTGCGCCGCCTCGATCGACGCCGAGCGCTGGCTCGCAGAGCAGGCCTGAGCCCGCACCGGGCCCGGAACAACCGGGCCCCGTCCACCCACCCGAAAGGACCACCTCATGGCCGACACCCCCAACATCATCGACGTCACCGAGGCCGACTTCGCCGACGCCGTGCTCACCGCCAGCGGCTCCAAGCCCGTTCTCGTGGACTTCTGGGCCACATGGTGCCGCCCGTGCACCATGATGGCGCCGGTCCTCGACGAGCTGGCGGGCTCGGAGGCGGACAAGCTGACCGTGGCCAAGGTCGACGTCGAAGCCAACCAGGAACTCGCCGCCGAGTACCAGATCACCGCGATCCCCGCGATGCTGTTGTTCTCGGAGGGACAGCCGGTCAAGCGCATCACGGGCGCCAAGTCCAAGTCGGCGCTCCGAGCCGAGCTGGGCGACGTTCTCGGCGCCTGACACACACGCCGGCGGCACCGGGTCGCTACCCTGTGTCGCTACGCTGTGGCGCTCCCCCGTGGCGTTCCCCCACCGCCCGGCGCGGACGGGGCATGTCCGCGTGTGAGGCGGTAAGTTCATCCGGGTACCCAACACTAGGAGAGCGGGAGGAGACCCATGGCGTGGAGGCGTGGTGACCGTGGGCCCGAGGTGGCCGCCATCCGGGCCACCCTCGCGGGCATGGGTCTGCTGCACAACATCGAGTCGGTCGGGGTCACCGAGCCCGAGACCGGGTCAGTGCTCGCGCGTACCGACGCCGTCTTCGACGCCGACCTGGAGAAGGCCGTTCTGGCCTTCCAGCAGGCGCGTGCGCTGATCTCCGACGGTATCGTGGGTCCGGCCACCCAGGCCGCGCTCCACGACGCCAGCCACGTGCTGGGGACCCGGGACCTGAGCTATATCGTCTCCAGGCCGATGGCGGGGGACGATATCGCCCAACTGCAGCGACGACTCGGCGAGCTCGGGTTCTACGCCGGCCTGGTGGACGGGACTTTCGGCCCCCTCACGCACGCGGCCGTCACCGACTTCCAGCGCGACTGCGCGCTCCCCGCGGACGGTGTGGTCGGTGCCGAGACCCTGGACACCCTGAGCCGCTTCTCGACCCTGTTCAAGGGCGGGGACGTCGCCTCTCTCGTCGAGAAGGAGCGGGCCCGCACCTCCGGTCCCATGCTCGCCGGTAAACGGATCGTCCTCGATCCCGGCCCCAGTGGGTCCGAGAATCCAATCCGGATCGACACCCCCTACGGGACCATCACCGACGCGGAACTGCTCTGGGACATCACCCGGCGGCTCTCCGAGCGGATGAACCAGGCCGGCGTGGAGGTCTTCCTCTCCCGGCCCGAGGCGATGATCCCGACCGATCCCGAGCGCGCCGAGATAGCCAACGCGTTCAACGCCGATCTCATCATCTCGCTCCGCCTGGACCGCCACCCGAATCCGGTGGGCAACGGGGTCGCGACGTTCTACTTCGGAAACTCGCTCGGCGCGGAGTCCATGCTCGGTGAGGCCCTATCCGGCTTCATCCAGCGGGAGATCGTCAGCCGCACCACTCTTCGCGACTGCCGGACCCATGGCCGGAGCTGGCCGTTGCTGCGAATGACCCGCATGCCGTCCGTGCAGATCTACCTGGGCTACGCGTACAACCCGCAGGATCTCGAGATCCTCGGCGATCGTGCCGCCCAGGACACCATCATCGACTCGATCCTCGTGGGCGTGAAACGTCTGTACCTCCTCGACGAGGACGATCATCCCACCGGGTCGATGTCCGTCGACGACCTCATCGACTACGAGCAGCGCCAGCGCGACTGATCGCGGCTCCGGCCACCCCGGGGGAGTCGGGACCGGGGTGTCGTGATTCCCGGGGTGTCAGAGCCCCCGGGCGACGGCGCTCGCCGACGCGCCCGACAGCACCCCGAGCCGCCGGGTGGCGAATCCGTGTTCGGCGAAGAGCTGATCGAGGGCGCGCTCCACATCCGCCTTCCACAAGTGCTCGCTCTCGATATCGAGCCGGAGGCGGGGATGGGTCTCGTGGGGTGCCACCACCGTGAAACCGTGCTCGACCAGAAAGCTCATCCCCGGCACGCACGAGTCCGCGCCGCACCCGTCACGTGACGTAACATGCCCGGGGTCCTCGGACGTGACCCCGAAGGCCTCGATGGCCTTGATTCCGCGGCTTCGAACATTGACGACGACGGCGTCGAGCAACGCGGTCAGTACCCCTGCCGGTGCGCCGTGCTCGACACTCATGCCGGCGAGCAGCACAGCGTCAGCGCCGACGGGCGAGGTCGGGAAGCACGTTGCCCGCGGCACCATCCCCGGGGGGGCGTAGAAGGCGGCAGCCGTCGATCGGTCCCCGTAGGTGGCGAGCTGGCCGCAGACACCCCATTCCAGGGATACGTGTGAGATCCACGCTTCCTTCTCGAACTCCGGATCTCCCGGGGACTGCTCACCGTCGGTTTGCCAATAGACGCAACGCCGGGCGCGAGGACCCAGCTGGTCCACCGCCGACAGGTCCAGCGGGCGGAGGGAGATCATCGCGGCGCTGCGGTCGACCCGCCCTCGAGAAGTGCGAGTACCCGGGCCAGATCATCGGTGTCGCCGACGTCGATGGTGATACGTCCCTTACGGCGCCCCATCGTGACCGACACGGAGGTCTCGAAGCGGTCTGACAGCCGACCCGCCACCGCCTCCAGCTCCGGGTTGCGCTGGCGTCCGCGGGGCGGGGGCTTTGGCTTGTCCGTGGTGTCCCCGGGATCGCGGTTGGCGAGGGTGACGAGCTCCTCGGTCGCCCGCACCGACAGGCCCTCGGCGACGATCCGGGCGGCGAGCTCGTCCTGTGCCGGCGCCCCCGCCTCGAGGCCCAGGAGTGCGCGCGCATGTCCCGCTGACAGGACACCAGCCGCGACCCGCCGCTGTACGGCGGTCGGCAGCTGGAGCAGGCGGATGCTGTTGGTGATCGCGGGGCGGGATCGGCCGATGCGGGTCGCGAGTTCTGACTGGGTCACGTCGAACTCTTCCAGCAGCTGCTGGTAGGCGGCGGCTTCTTCGAGAGGGTTGAGCTGTACCCGGTGGATGTTCTCGAGCAGAGCGTCCCGCAGCAGATCCTCGTCGTCGGTCTGCCGAACGATCGCCGGAATCGTCTCGAGCTTCGCGCGCTGGCTCGCCCGCCAGCGTCGCTCACCCATGATGAGCTGATAGCGCCCACCGGACATCTCACGGACGACGATGGGCTGGAGGAGTCCGAATTCCTTGACGGAATGAGCGAGTTCGGCCAACGCCTCCTCATCGAAGTGGGTGCGGGGCTGCTTCGGGTTGGGGTCGATCTCGGCCGGGGAGATCTCACGGTAGACGGCGCCGGGGTCCACCAACTCTGTTGTTTCACGTGAAACGGGTGAACCATCGTCGGCGTGCGAGCCGGTGTCGGCGTGCGAGCCGGTCTCGGCCGCGCGGGCCGTCGATGACGCGGTACCGGTGAGCTCCGTATCCGCCGGACCCCGATTCCCGGCGCCGGACGAGCGCGGACGTGGGGGAGTGGTACGCGGACCGCCACCTCGAGGCCCCAGGATCAGGTCGGCGGCGTCGTTTCCGAGCCGAGGCCCTTCGTCGGGGCCGGTGGGGATGAGGGCCGCGAGACCCCGCCCGAGACCGCCCTTACGCTGCTGGCTCATCAGTTCTCCTCCGGGCGGTCGAAGCCCTCAGCTTCACCCGCGGTGGGCGTGGATACGAGTTCTCCCGGACCGGCCGGCCCTCCCCGTGCATTGATCTCGCGGGCGGCGTCCAGGTAGGCCAGTGCACCGCGCGACCCCGCGTCGTACTGGAGGATGGTCATCCCGTAACCCGGTGCCTCGGACACCTTGACGCTTCGCGGGATCACCGTCCGCAACACGGTGTCACCGAAGTGCTTCCGGACCTCACCGGCGACCTGCTCGGCGAGCTTGGTGCGTCCGTCGTACATCGTCAGCATGATGGTCGAGATCTCCAGATCCGTATTCAGATGTTGTTGGATGAGTTCGACGTTACGGAGAAGCTGACCCACTCCCTCGAGGGCGTAGTACTCACACTGGATCGGGATGAGGACCTCGCGAGCAGCGACCATCGCATTCACGGTGAGCAGACCGAGCGAGGGCGGACAGTCAAGAAAGACGTAGTCGATACCGAGCGACTGCAAGTCCTCCGGCAGGAGGACTTCGGCGAGACGTCGTTCCCGCTGGGGGAGCCCGACCAGCTCGATCTCCGATCCCGCGAGATCGATGGTCGCAGGTACGCAGAACAAGCGCTCGGCGTGGGGACTCTTCTGCATCAACTCATCGACGGACGCCTCCCACATCAGAAGGTCATAGCTCGACGGTGTGCCCTCGCGGTGATCGACACCGAGCGCCGTACTCGCATTGCCCTGCGGATCCATATCGATCACGAGCACCCCGAGCCCACCCAGAGCGAGAGCAGCGGCGAGGTTGACGGTGGACGTGGTCTTGCCCACCCCGCCCTTCTGGTTTGCGATCGTCACGATCCGCGGCGACTCGGGACGGGGGAGTGCCGGTGCATCCCCGTGGAGGACCTCGTTCGCCTGGCGCGCGGCCGCGAAGATCGGGGTCTCGTCGTAGGACATCCGTCACCTTTCGAGTTGCATCGTGAGCGCGGCGAGCCTGCCGCCGTGTGGGTGCCATTGTTTCACGTGAAACCGACACTGGACACGTCCCCGTCAGGCCTCAGTGAGACCGACGCCCGCGTCCGCGGGATCGGGAGCCACGGCCCCCCATCCTAGTCGCCAGGGTGCCGATCACCAGCCTCGTCGGTTCGGCATCCGGGGCAGCGACGGTCTCGACGCGAACGTCGTCGAACCCGAGTTTGCCGAGCGCCGCACGATCACGCTCGACCTCGTCGACTGCCGACTCGCCCTTGAGGGCAACCATACGGCCGCCCACCTTCAGCAGCGGAGCAGACCACCCGGCGAGCTTCGCCAGCGGTGCCACTGCCCGGGACGTCACGACGTCCGCCTCGCCCGCCTCGACGATGACCGGTTTCTCCTCGGCGCGACCCCGAATGACACGGACATCGATGCCGAGCTCGGCGATGATCTCCTCGAGAAACGTGACCCGACGGAGAAGTGGCTCGACCAGAGTGATCGTCAGATCTGGGCGCGCGAGCGCCAGGGGGATACCAGGGAGGCCTGCGCCGCTCCCGATATCGACGACAGACACGCCCTGCGCCAGCTGAGATTCAGCAGCCGCACTGTTGAGGACGTGCCGATCCCACAGTCGAGGACGCTCACGCGGACCCATCAACCCGCGCTCGAGCCCGGCCGTCGCGAGGAAATCGACGTACCGCGTCGCGAGACCCAACCGATCACCGAACACTTCAGCGGCAGCGGGCGGGGGCGAGGGCAGATCACCGGAGCCGGACATCGAGCCCGGTTCGGCCGGTGTCTCACCCGCAGTCCTGGAAGCCCCGTCGCTGTCACGTGACGCTTCGTGGCCCGTGTGTCCGTTCATGGTCTCGCGCTCCTTCTCGCGGCCGCAAAGCCACTGTTTCACGTGAAACACCGCCGGTGAATCACATCATTGTCATTAGACCCTCGGACACGGATCACGGGTGCGAGCCGTCCTGCTCGCACCCCTGCCCCAAGCCTCCCGTCACCCGGGCAGGACGACCACCCGGCGGTTGGGCTCGACGCCGGTCGAGTCCGAGGTGACACCCACGATCTCCGCGATCGCATCGTGGATGATCTTGCGTTCGAACGGCGTCATGGGCTCGAGCTCCTCCGACTCACCTGACTCGAGAACCCGCTGCGCCGCCACGCGTCCGGACTCGCTCAACGCCTCACGCTTCGCCTCACGCCAACCGGCGATGTCGAGCATCAACCGGCTCCGATCGCCGAGTTCCTGTTGCACCGCGAGACGCGTCAACTCCTGGATAGCGTCCAGGACCGAGCCGTCCGAGCCGACCAAGGTATCCAAGTCGTCGCCGCCCACGATGCTCACCACAGCCCGATCGCCCTCGACGTCCAGATCGATGTCCCCGTCGAAATCGAGGATGTCGAGGAACTGCTCGAGATAGTCGCCAGCGACCTCGCCCTCCTCGACCAATCGTTCCTCGGACACCTCGATGTTCCTCTTGGACATGGACCTGCCTCCGTCGTGACCGCCGATCGCCGAACCCCGGGGGTGCGACGACTATCTACCCCAAGTATGGGACAAGGTCCCCGACGCCGGAGCATCGGGGACCTTGTCCACTCACGTTTCCCTAGCGGGTCAACGCTTCTTTTTCTTCTTCTTGTTCTTGGGACGCGAACCCGATCCCTTCTGGGCCGGCCTACTGCGCTGCCCGCCGGGAGCCTGAGGCCGTTGACCCGGGCGTGGAGCGGATGCCGGAGCGACCGCAGGCCCCGGGTCGGAGCCGATCACCTCGTCGTCGTCCACCGTCGCGGTACCCACCTCCCCGGCCGGATCCGACACCACCCCGGTTCCCGTCGCGGCGGCGGCGCGATTCTTCCTGGGCTTGGTGGGCTTCACACCCACCCGCGGAGCGAGCGCCTTCTGCTCCTCGCGCCGCAGGAGGGCCGCGGCGTCGTCCTCCTTGGCCATCTTCTCATACAGGAAGTACTGCTGGCCGAGGGTCCAGAGGTTATTCGTGACCATGTACACGAGGATCGCCATCGGCCAGAACGCACCGGTCACCAGGATGCCGATGGGGAAGGCCCACAGCATGAGCTGGTTCATGATCTTGGCCTGCGGGTTGGCCGCGGCCTCAGGGGACTGGCGGGACAGGGAGATCCGCGCGTTGAAATGGGTCGTGACCGCCGAGACGATCATCAGCGGAAGTGCGACCAGAATGATGTTCCACCGGGCGAAGTCGAGCATCGCGCCCGGCTCCACGAAGGCCTGGAACTGTTCGACCGGCTGGGAGATGAAGGACGAGAGCGGAGCACCGAACAGGCGGGCGTCGAGGAAGCTCTGCACCTCGTCCGCGTTGAACACGTAGTTGCCCGTGTTGCGCGTCTCCTCGGCGCTCATCCCGAGCGCGCCGAACTGCGAGCCCATCCGGTTGAACGACCGCAGCACGTGGAACAAACCCAGGAATACGGGGATCTGGATCAGCATCGGTAGGCAACCCAGGAGGGGGTTGAACCCCTCCTGCTTCTGCAACTTCCGGGTCTCGACCGCCAATTTTTCGCGGTCGTTCTTGTACCGCTTCTGCAGCTCCTTCATCTTGGGCTGCATCTCCTGCATCTTGCGGGAGAAGCGAATCTGTTTTGCCGCCGGCCAGAACAGCATCGCGCGGAGGGTGAAGACGAGGAAGATCACCGACAGGGCCCAGATGACCCCGTTGGAATCCGGCGCCTCGACCCAGGGGAGCAGACCGCCGAGGAACGCGAAGATCTTGTGCCAGAACCAGAGGATGCCGGAGATCGGGTAGTAGACCAACGGGTTGGTGATGAACGACATGGGTGGTGGAGTCCTAGCTACGTTCGAGAATTGTCGGTGTGCTCGTGGGGCTCGTGGCCCGGTGGATCAGGTGCACGGGGCCGGGGGACCGGATCCCACCCGCCCGGTGTCCACGGCCCACAACGCAGGAGACGCCACACCGAGAGCCACGTGCCGTACCAGGCTCCGTGGACGCGTACCGCCTCGACGGCGTAACTACTGCACGTGGGTTCGAATCGGCAGCTCGGTGGGGTCCAGGGGGAGATGCCCTTCTGGTAGAAGTCGAGCATCCACAACAGGATCCGCGCGATGGGACCCGGGCGCCCCGTGCTCACGACGTGCCCCTCGCGCGAGCGGCCGCAGCGACGAGCCCCGCGCGCATATCCCGCACGAGGTCGGCGTGCGACGCACCCGCGGAGGCCGGGTTGGCCCGGATCACCACCATGAGATCGTCGCCGGCCTCGTCCAGCAGGCCGCCCGCGATATGACGAAGCCGTCGGCTGACGCGGTGACGAGTCACCGAGTCCCCGACGGCTTTGCTGACAACCAGCCCGAAACGCGGACCGCCCACGCGGACATCCGAGGAGTCCACGTGGGCGTGTACGACCATGGTGCGGCGGCCCTTCCTGGCACCCTTGCGCACCACCGTCGCGAAGTCAGCGGAACGGTGGAGCCGGTGCGACCTGGGGAGCACCCGCCACCCCGGCCGGAATCAGGCCGTCAGCGACGCGCGGCCCTTACGCCGGCGGGCGCCGACGATGCCGCGACCGGCGCGGGTGCGCATGCGCAGACGGAAGCCGTGCACCTTGGCACGACGACGGTTGTTCGGCTGGAAGGTCCGCTTGCCCTTGGCCATGGTTGGCTCCTCACGTGAAGTCGGCGCCGTGTCCAGCGCCCGATCGAGTTCGAGACGTCGTCGAATCACCGAAGGACGGCGGCACCACGACGCGCCGGGCGCCCACGGGCGCACGACAGACTGCTCAAGATTACGCGCCCGAGGCGCCGGCCGCCAAACCGTGTAATCCCATTGGTCTCACTGATACCAGTTTCCTGGCCACAACGACACGCCCACGGCCGCGATGCTTGACATCCGCCCTCCAGTCAATCTTGAGGGTTGCCCCCCGGTTCACCATGTTGTTACCGTCATTCCTCAGGCGAGCCCCACCAGAGCTGCAAGACGCGACGTGAATCCGAACAAGCACCTCCGACCCCTCCCCACCGACGACCTACCCGCGAACCGACGGGAGGGGTCTGTCTTCCCACAGCTGTGGACAACCATGTGGATACCTCGGTGGACCTGGGTCGGAGCCTGTGGATAGAGTGTGGTTCCCGGCGCCGCCGGCGACCCGGACCAGCAGCAACGCCCGACACCCGACGAGAGGAGACCGCCCACCGTGTCTCCTGAACTCGAACACGTGTGGAGTGCCGTCCTCGACAAGCTGACCGATCCGGAACTGGCCAGTGACGACAATCCGGCCCTGTCGCGCCAGCAGCAGGCGTGGCTCCGGCTCGTCCAGCCGATCGCCGTGGTCAACGGTTTCGCGATGCTCGCCGCCCCGTCGGCCTTCGCCCGCGACAACATCGAGTCCATCCTCCGCGGTCCCATCACGCGCGCACTGAGCTCGCAGCTCGGGGAGCCGATCGATCTGGCCGTCAAGGTGGACACGTCACTCGCCGGAGCTCAACTACCGACGGACGACGCCGACCACCCGGCCATCGACGCGGAGGACATCCACGGCCCCGGCGCGGAGGACGAGCATCCGCCCGCCACGACCCGCCCCCGGCGGATGACCGAGGAGCAGATCGCCGCCGAGCGCCTCCTCCACGGCAGCGACCGCGACGAGGCGTTGTCCGCCGCGTCCGCGCCCGGGTTGAACGAGCGCTACACGTTCAGCGCCTTCGTCCAGGGCAACTCGAACCGCTTCGCCCGGGCCGCCGCACTGGCTGTCGCCGAGGCACCGGCCCGTGCGTACAACCCGCTGTTCATCTGGGGCGAGTCCGGTCTGGGCAAGACCCACCTGCTCCACGCGATCGGGCACTACTCCCTGCGGATGTACTCCGAGCAGAAGGTCAAGTACGTCTCGACCGAGGAGTTCACCAACGACTTCATCAACTCCGTCCGCGACGGCCGCCAGAACATGTTCAAGAAGCGGTACCGCGAGGCGGACATCCTCCTGGTAGACGACATCCAGTTCCTCATCGGCAAGGAACAGGTCCAGGAGGAGTTCTTCCACACCTTCAACACGATCCACAACGCGCAGAAGCAGATCGTGATCTCGTCCGACCGGCCACCCAAGCAACTGCAGCCGCTGGAGGACCGCCTGCGCACCCGCTTCGAGTGGGGTCTGATCACCGACATCCAGCCGCCCGAGCTGGAGACGCGTATCGCGATCATCGACAAGAAGGCCAAGTCCGAGAACTACGTGGTCCCGAGGGACGTCCTCGAGCTCATCGCGACGCGGGTCCAGCGCAACATCCGTGAGCTCGAGGGAGCTCTCATCCGGGTGGTGGCGTTCGCCTCCCTCAACGGCCACGAGATCGATGTGCCGCTCGCGGAGGTCGTGCTCCGTGATGTCGTCTCGGACGACGACTCCCTACAGATCTCGGCCGCGACCATCATGGCGGTGACCGCGGAGTTCTTCTCCACGAGCATCGACGAACTGTGCGGCACCTCCAAGACCCGGTCGTTGTCGCGGGCCCGCCAGATCGCCATGTACCTGTGTCGCGAGCTGACCGATCTGTCGCTTCCCAAGATCGGCGTCACCTTCGGTGGCAAGGACCACACGACGGTCATGTACGCCCAGCGCAAGATCCTCAAGGAGATCAAGGACGACCGGCGCACGTACGACCAGATCCAGGAGCTGACGGCCCGGATCAAGGAGCGTTCGCGGTCCCTCTGAGCTCCACGCCGGAACTCACCCACGCTGCGCGCTCGCGCCGCCTCATGTGCCCGCCGCCGCTTGTGCCCGGCCCCGCTTGTTCTCGCCCCCGCGGACGTCCACCGACGCCCCGCGTCTCCGGCCGGCCCTCTGCCGACACCGAACGCGACGCAGATGACGGTCGGCGACGGCGACAGCAACAGATCGGCGCCCGACGTCGTCCGCACGCCCGGATGCGCGGACCCAGGACGGCTGCGAGAGGTCGTAACAGGCCCTGTGCGGCCCTCTGCCGAGTCCGGCGTTCCGCCCCGAACGGATACCCGCCCCGATTCGCGAGAAAGACCCCGCCCGACGGAAGACGAACCGTGGGACTCCCGGGTCTCGCTGTCGAGTCGCGCACACTTCGTCTGATTCGAGGGCCTCACACGGGTCATTCCACACGCATCAGGACGCGCCGTGCGACACATCCGGGACCCTCACACACCCTTTGTCACACCCTTCACAGCTGTGGACAACCCTGTGGAGTCTTGTGGACCGACGGTGGACAGACGGTGGACGGACTCTTGTGATTCCACAGGGGTCGGGAGGCAAATCACAAGATCGCACGATTGCGTCCACACGACGAAATCGGCACAGACCTGTGATTACAGGCCTCGGCTCACAATTTCACAGGACCTACTACTACCTCTTATCTCTTTAGATAGTTCTTGTTAGAAGTAGGGATGTGGAGCGGCGAGCCTGCTTGACCGGGTTACGCCGAGTCCGTGTGTCCGCTGTCGGTCCGAGCGGTTACTCTCATGGAGACGCTCCGCCCCCGGCGGCGGAAACGTGCAATACGAGCTTGAACCAATACGAGCTTGAACCGACCAATCGTCCAGATACCGGATCCCGGTATCCACCCCCGCCTGAAAGAGGTCATCGATGGAGATCACGGATCCGACGTTCCGCGTCACCCGCGAGGACTTCGCGGATTCCGTGGCCTGGGTGGCGCGCACGCTGCCCTCCCGTCCGTCGGTCCCGATCCTCGGCGGGGTGCTGCTCGAGGCCGATTCGGGACTGACGATCTCCGGGTTCGACTACGAGACCTCGGCGCAGGTATCCGTGCCGGCCGAGGTCTCCGAGCCCGGCAGCACGCTGGTGTCCGGCCGACTCCTGGCGGACATCGCCCGTGCCCTGCCGGACCGTCCGGTCGAGGTCGTCGTCACCGCCCAGAAGATGTACATCTCCTGCGGTACCGCGAAGTTCACGCTCCCGACCATGCCGGTCGAGGATTACCCGCAGCTGCCGGCGATGCCGGAGGTCACCGGTTCCGCCGAGGTCGACGCGTTCTCCGAGGCCGTGTCCCAGGTCGTCGTCGCAGCGGGCAAGGACGACACCCTGCCGATGCTCACCGGCATCCGGATGGAGATCGAGGGCACCCGCGTCACGCTCATCGCGACCGACCGGTTCCGTCTCGCCATCCGGGAGTTCGACTGGGAGCCGGCCCGCGGGGATGTCGCGGTCGAGGTACTCATCCCGGCCAAGGCACTGTCCGAGGTCACCCGTTCCGCCGGCCACGGCGGTCGCGTGGATCTGAGCCTGGGAGCCGGCTCCGATGTGGGCGCCGAGGGCATTCTGGGTGTGCTGGTGTCCGGTCAGCGGACCACCACCCGCCTTCTCGACGCGGAATTCCCCAAGGTCCGCCAGCTGCTCCCGCCGCAGCACACCTCACTCGCGATCGTCGAGGTGGACTCGCTCGTCCAGGCGATCAAGCGGGTCGCGCTCGTCGCCGACCGCGGCGTGCAGGTGCGAATGGCGTTCTCGGAAGGTGAGCTCGCACTGTCGGCCGGAGGCGATGACGCCGCCCAGGCCAACGAGACCCTTCCGGTGGACTTCGTCGGCGAGCCGCTGACCATCGCGTTCAACCCGGGTTACCTACTCGACGGTCTCGGCAGTGTCCACGCAGGCCGCGTCGCCTTCGGGTTCACCCAGGCAAGCCGGCCGGCCGTGCTGCGTCCGGCACCCGAGACCCTCCCGGAGCCCGGCGCGGACGGCGCGATCGAGCCGGTGGATTCCGACCACACCTACTTGCTCATGCCCGTGCGCCTGCCGGGCTGAGGCCCCGCCCCGGAACCGATCCGGTATGCACCTGCGTCATCTCAGGCTCCTCGATTTCCGCTCCTGGCCCCTGCTCGAACTCGAGCTCGAGCCCGGGGTCACCACCCTGGTCGGACGCAACGGGCACGGCAAGACCAACGTTCTCGAGGCGGTCGGGGTCCTCGCCAGCCTGCGGTCCCACCGCGTGGCGACCGACGCGCCGATGATCAGGACCGGTGCCGGAACCGCACTGGTGGGCGCCCTCGCACACAACGCGGGACGTGAATTGACCGTCGAACTCGCGCTCAACTCCGGCAAGGCCAACCGGGCGCGACTCAACACCTCCCCGTGCCGACGACTGTCCGACGTCCTCGGGGTGGTCCAGTCCGTGCTGTTCGCGCCGGAGGACCTGGCGCTCGTCCGTGGCGAGCCGGCCGAACGTCGCCGGCTTCTCGATGAACTCATGATCCAGCGTCGCCCCGCACTGGGTGGTGACCTCAGCGAGTACTCCTCGGTGCTCCGCCAGCGGACCGCCCTGCTCAAGTCGGCCTCCGGTGCGCTGCGGCGTGGGGGCCCCAAGGACTCCGCGACCGTGCTGGACACCCTCGACGTGTGGGACGGGCGGTTGGCCGAACTCGGAGCACGCGTGGTGGCCGGTCGGATCGCCCTCCTCCGTCAGTTGCGGCCCCTCGTCGTCGACGCCTATCGGGGTCTGGCCCCCGAGTCCCGTCCCGCCGATCTCACCTATCGCTTCCGCGTGGCGGACGCGCCCGACGAGTCGGAGCTGACGGATCCGGAACTCGTCGAGGCCGTGTTGCTCGCCGAGCTCGGGCGGCTGCGTCGCGACGAGATCGACCGCGGGATGTCACTCGTCGGACCGCACCGCGACGACCTGATCCTGAGTCTCGGCGACGAGCCGGCGAAGGGGTTCGCGAGTCACGGTGAGACGTGGTCGTTCGCCCTGGCGCTGCGACTGGGATCGCTCGAGCTGTTCCGTGCCGACGGGGCGGAACCGGTCCTTCTCCTGGACGACGTTTTCGCCGAACTCGACCGGCACCGCCGGGCCGCGCTGGCCGACGTCGCGGCCGGTGTCGAACAGGTCCTCATCACGGCCGCAGTGGGCGAGGACGTGCCGGGCTCGCTGCGCGGGGTCCGTCATGACGTCGTGATGACGGGCGAGGGAGCGGATCGTCACTCGGCGATGACGGTGTCACGACGCCAGCATGACGGTGCGGACGCCCGCGAGCACGCCGGCGGGGAGGATGGGGTCAGCGACGCGGACAGTGGCGGGGACGACGACGACAACACCGATACCGGAAGCAGGGCAACACCGTGACGGACCGAACCGGCAAGGACTCCGTAACACCGTCTGACCCGCCACAACGCGGTTATGACGTCGCCAAGCAGGCCCTCGAGGAGGCCCGCGCCCGGGCCCGGGCGGAGGGCAAGCAGGTCGGCCGGGGTCGGACCGGCCCGGTGGGGGCGGGCAAGCGGCTGCGCAAGCGCGGGTGGACCGGATCCGGTGCCGACCCGTGGGACCCACAGCCCCTCGGCAAACTCGTGGGCCAGGTCGCCAAGAAACGGGGTTGGGACGACAAGGTCACCACCGGGCGTCTGTTCGCGGAGTGGGACCGGATCGTCGGGGAGGACGTCTCGGCGCACGCCACCCCGGAGCGCCTCGAGGAGGGAATCCTGTACGTCCGTGCGGCGAGTACCGCATGGGCCACGCAGCTGCGGCTCATGTCCGCCGACATCCTCCGCAAGATCGCGGCCGCCATGGGGCCGGGTCATGTCCGTCGTCTCAAGGTGGAGGGGCCGGAGAAACCGAGCTGGCGCAAGGGGCCCCTGCACGTGTCCGGTCGCGGCCCCCGTGACACATACGGGTGAGGGCCGGGCGTGCCCGTGGCCCGCGTGACGGTTGTCGCAGGTAGACTGGGCCGGTCCCAGACCCCCGAGACGCGAGGAGTTCGCACGTGGCGGACGCCAAGAGCAAGGCCAACAACAGCGGGCCCAAGGAATACGGTGCATCATCGATCACCGTTCTCGAAGGGCTCGAGGCCGTCCGGATGCGGCCGGGTATGTACATCGGCTCCACCGGACCGCGGGGACTGCACCACCTGATCTGGGAGGTCGTCGACAACTCCATCGACGAGGCGATGGCGGGTCACGCGACCGGTGTCAAGGTCACGTTGCTGGAGGACGGCGGCGTCGAGGTCATCGACGACGGCCGGGGCATCCCGGTGGAGATGCACGAGCAGGGCATGCCCACGGTCCAGGTCGTCATGACCCAGCTGCACGCGGGCGGCAAATTCGACTCGGACTCCTATGCGGTGTCCGGTGGTCTGCACGGTGTCGGCATCTCCGTGGTCAACGCGCTGTCCACCCGGGTCGAGGTCCAGATCAAGCGCGACGGGCGCCTGTGGAAGCAGGACTTCGACATGGCGGTCCCGGCAGAACTGGTCGACGCCGGCCCCGCCGAGGGCACCGGGACCAGGGTCCGGTTCTGGGCGGATCCGACGATCTTCGAGAGCACCGAGTACGACTTCGACGTGGTGGCACGCCGCCTCCAGGAGATGGCGTTCCTCAACAAGGGACTCACCATCACGCTCACGGACCGGCGGCCGCGTGCCGAGAAGGCCGCCGAGCTGGACGCGATCGCGGACAGCGAGGGCAGCGGCGCGGAGGCGGCGCCCGGTTCCGACGATGGGTCGGATCTCGCCCACGCGGTGGATGCGGAGCAGGCGTTCGCCGAGGGCGCGCAGGCAGCCGACGCCGTCGAGGTGACGCCCGTCGAGCCGGTCAAGGTCCGCGAGCGTAAGCGCACCTTCCACTACCCGGACGGTCTGAAGGACTACGTCACGGCGATCAACAAGTCCAAGACCTCGATCCACCCGACGATCCTCTACTTCGAGGGCAAGGGGCCCGGCCACGAGGTCGAGGTCGCCATGCAGTGGAACTCCGGTTACTCCGAGTCCGTCCACACCTTCGCCAACACCATCAACACCCATGAGGGCGGCACCCACGAGGAGGGCTTCCGCGCCGCGCTGACCTCCCTGGTCAACAAGTACGCGCGCGAGAAGAAGCTCATCAAGGAGAAGGACCCCAACCTCACGGGAGATGACATCCGCGAGGGCCTGGCGGCCGTGCTCTCCGCGAAGATCTCGGATCCGCAGTTCGAGGGTCAGACCAAGACCAAGCTCGGCAACACCGAGGTCAAGGGCTTCGTCCAGCGACAGGTGTCGGAGCACGTCGGACACTGGTTCGAGGCCAATCCCGCCGAGGCCAAGGTCATCATCAACAAGGCCATCGCGTCGAGCCAGGCTCGCGTCGCAGCCCGCAAGGCCCGCGAGATGGTGCGTCGCAAGTCGGCCACCGACATCGGCGGTCTGCCCGGCAAGCTCGCCGACTGCCGCTCCAAGGATCCGGCGAAGTCCGAGCTGTACATCGTGGAGGGCGACTCCGCCGGTGGCTCGGCCAAGTCGGGTCGGGACTCGATGTTCCAGGCGATCCTGCCGCTGCGCGGGAAGATCATCAACGTCGAGAAGTCGCGGATCGACAAGGTCCTCAAGAACGCCGAGGTCCAGGCCATCATCACGGCGCTGGGAACCGGCATTCACGAAGAGTTCGACATCGACAAGCTGCGCTATCACAAGATCGTGCTGATGGCGGATGCCGACGTCGATGGTCAGCACATCTCGACGCTGCTGCTGACGCTCATCTTCCGGTTCATGAAGCCGCTGGTCGAGAACGGGTACGTCTACCTGGCGCAGCCGCCGCTCTACAAGCTCAAGTGGGGCAAGGGCGAGCCGGACTTCGCGTACACGGACCGCGAGCGGGACGAACTGCTCAAGATCGGCCTCGAGAACAAGCGCAAGATCAACGTCGACGACGGCATCCAGCGCTACAAGGGCCTCGGCGAGATGAACCCCAAGGAGCTGTGGGAGACCACGATGGACCCCGCGGTCCGTACGCTCCGCCAGGTCACCCTCGACGATGCCGCCGCGGCGGACGAATTGTTCTCCATCCTCATGGGTGAGGACGTGGACGCGCGCCGCAACTTCATCACCCGCAATGCACGCGATGTGAGGTTCCTCGACGTCTGATGGCGTGCCGGGGAGGCACGGAAAGAAGGGGGGCGTCTGCCGAACTCGGCGGATGCCCCCTTCTTCCTCGGGTGGTTCCAACGACCTGGAGCGTCCCGCAGTCGTTCGGGGCGGGCAGCCCGGCGAGCCGGTCACGCAGATGCTGCACGGCGGGCCCGGAGTTGGCAGCCGCGGCCGAGCCGTGCGTGATCCCGGGGACCAACGGCGTGGTCTCGTAGCGGAGATGCACGTCCGCACTCTGAGCGCGCCAGCTACGGCCGGTGTCGCACGAACAACAGGCCTGATTATCAGGCGGTGGCATGATCGTCTGATGACACAGTCGCCTTTCGTCGGCCTCCGCGGCCGGACGCGACGGTCGAATGCCAGCTCGGGGTTGCCTACCCCCGGCACCAGAGGTCGACGTGGTGATCCGCGATCACTCGGCGCAGCCTACGAGGGTATCTACTTGATCCGTTAGGTCAATGCCGCCTAGGCCCAGCCCGACGCAGCGTCCGGTTGGAGCGAGCTCCAACCGCCTAAAGAAGAAATTATTTAGCATGTCCGCTCTCTATGATCTGAGCTGGATCTATCAGGCGGCACTTCCAACGGAGCCCGGCGTCCTGTTCTTTCACGCAGGGAAAATAAAGAAAGCGTTACGGGATGTCGTGTAAGACACGTGACCATTAAGAGCACGTCGAGGGCGGCCGACGGGCCGGGGGCGCCCGGGACGCCGGTGCGTAGGCCCCGGGAGGCCTCCGAGTCGCCGAACCCCCGCGCGCCCGTGCCGGTGTTTTCGCTGGACCTATAGACTGGCCGGGTCGGAGCGTGCCCTCGTGGTGCCGCTTCGAGCGCGAGACGAAGAGGAGCCCATGACGGACACGACGTTGCCGCCCGAAGCCGGGGGTCACGACCGGATCGAGCCGGTCGACATCCAGGCGGAGATGCAGAGAAGCTACATCGACTATTCGATGAGCGTCATCGTCGGTCGAGCGCTACCTGACGTCCGGGACGGGCTCAAGCCCGTCCACCGCCGGATCCTCTACGCGATGTGGGACAACGGCTACCGACCCGAGCGCAGCTACGTGAAGTCGGCCAAGCCCGTCGCCGACACCATGGGCAATTACCACCCGCACGGTGACTCGGCGATCTACGACACCCTGGTACGACTCGCCCAGCCGTGGGCGATGCGGTACCCGATGGTCGACGGCCAGGGGAACTTCGGTTCGCGCGGCAACGACGGCGCCGCCGCCATGCGCTACACCGAGTGCAAGATGACCCCGCTGGCCATGGAGATGGTCCGGGACATCGACAAGAACACGGTCGATTTCCAGCCCAACTACGACGGCAAGACGTCCGAACCGGTCGTCCTCCCGTCGCGCATCCCCAATCTGTTGGTCAACGGTTCCAGCGGCATCGCGGTCGGTATGGCCACCAAGATGCCGCCGCACAACCTGCGCGAGGTCGCCGAGGCGATCTACTGGTGTCTGGACAACCCCGACGCCGACGAGGAGGAGACCCTCGCGGCGTGCATGGATCGGATCAAGGGTCCCGACTTCCCCACCCACGGCTTCATCGTGGGCGAGCAGGGGATCAGGGACGCCTACACGACCGGCCGCGGTTCGATCCGTATGCGGGGTAAGACCTCCATCGAGGAGGAGGGCAACCGGACGGTCATCGTCATCACGGAGCTGCCCTACGAGGTCAACCCGGACAACATGATCCTGTCGATCGCCGAGCAGTTGCGGGACGGCAAGATCGCCGGCATCTCGAAGATCGACGACGAGTCCTCGGACCGGGTCGGCCTGCGCATCGTCGTCACTCTCAAGCGTGACGCCGTGGCCAAGGTCGTGCTGAACAACCTCTACAAGCACTCGCAGCTGCAGACGTCCTTCGGCGCGAACATGCTGTCGATCGTGGACGGTGTTCCCCGGACCCTGGCCATCAACCACCTCGTGCGGTTGTACGTCACGCACCAGATCGAGGTCATCGTCCGGCGGACCCAGTACCTGCTGGACGAGGCCGAGAGGCGGGCCCACATCCTGCGGGGACTGGTCAAGGCGCTGGACGCGCTCGACGAGGTCATCGCACTGATCCGCCGTTCGGAGACCGTCGAGGTCGCGCGCGAAGGTCTGAAGGACCTGCTCGACATCGACGACGACCAGGCGCAGGCCATCCTGGACATGCAGCTGCGCCGCCTCGCGGCCCTCGAGCGGCAGAAGATCGTCGACCAGCTCGCCTCGATCGAACTCGAGATCGCCGACTACAAGGACATCCTCGCCAAGCCCGAGCGGCAGCGCGCGATCGTCGCCGACGAACTCCGCGAGATCGTCGAGAAGTACGGGGACGACCGCCGGACCAGGATCATCCCGGCGGACGGGGACGTCACGGACGAGGATCTGATCGCCCGCGAGGACGTCGTCGTCACCATCACGGAGACCGGTTACGCCAAGCGGACCCGCACCGACCTGTACCGCGCCCAGAAGCGCGGGGGCAAGGGTGTGCGCGGCGCGGAGCTCAAGCAGGACGACATCGTCCGGCACTTCTTCGTCTCCTCCACCCACGACTGGCTGCTGTTCTTCACCACCAAGGGCCGCGTCTACCGGATCAAGGCCTACGAGCTGCCCGAGGCGAACCGCACGGCCCGTGGTCAGCACGTGGCCAACCTCCTGGCGTTCCAGCCGGAGGAGCGCATCGCCGGCGTCATCCGGATCAAGGGCTACCAGGACGCGCCGTACCTGGTGCTGGCCACCCGCAACGGACTGGTCAAGAAGTCCCGGCTCGAGGACTACGACTCGCCGCGCTCCGGCGGCCTGATCGCCGTCAACCTGCGCGACGGCGACGAGCTGGTCGGGGCGGCGCTGGCCGGACCCGACGACGACCTGCTGCTGGTCTCGGAGAAGGGCCAGTCGATCCGGTTCCACGCCAACGACGACACGCTCCGCCCGATGGGCCGAGCGACCTCCGGCGTGATGGGCATGCGGTTCAACGACGGCGACGCCCTGCTGAGCATGTCCGTCGTGCGAGCCGAGTCGTCCGACCAGGAGAAGTACTTCCTCCTGGTGGCCACCGAACGCGGCTACTCCAAGCGCACCGCCCTGAGCGAGTACACGGCCCAGGGCCGGGGCGGCAAGGGCGTGCTCACGCTCATGTTCGACCCCAAGCGCGGGAAGCTCGTCGGTGCGACGATCGTGGAGCTGCAGGACGAGCTCTACGCCATCACCTCCAGCGGCGGTGTCATCCGCACGTTCGCCAAGCAGGTCCGCAAGGCGGGCCGACAGACCAAGGGCGTGCGGCTGATGAACCTCGCCGAGGGCGACTCGCTACTGGCCATCGCCCGCAACGCCGACGAGCCCGACGACGAGGACCGGTCCGCGGCCGAGTCCGCCAAGGAGGAGTAGGCGATGACCGAGCCGACCGATCCAGCCGACCGGACCGACCCGACCGAGACGTCCGACGCGGTCACAGACGGCCCAGCGCACGGGGGGTCGTCCCCGGCGCCCGGTTACGGCGGGTCGGGGGCCGGCACCGGCGACGCCGGCACGTCGGCCACCACCGCCTTCCCGGCGGCCACCCAGCATCGCGCCGAGGGCGCGAACGGGGGCGTCTCCAAGGCGTACTCGGGGGGCGCGGCCGGGCGAGCCGCACCGATCGTCCCGCCCACCGAGCGCCGGGGCCCCATGGAGTCGGTCCTGGTGCTGCGCCGGATCGACCCGTGGTCGGCCTTCACCACCGTGCTGGGCCTGATGTTCGCCCTCTACCTGGTGTGGATGGTGGCCATCGGGGTGACGTACCTGCTGCTGTCCGGGATGGGCGTGTGGGACCGGCTCGGGGGCCTGTTGTCCGGCGTCGCGGGCGACGAATCGGCAGCCGTGATCGGGCCGTCGACGATCTTCCTCTACAGCGGCGGAGTGGGACTGCTCAACGTGCTTCTGCTGTCGATCCTGGCCACGCTCGCCGTGTTCATCTACAACCTCGCGGCCGGCCTGACCAGCGGCGGCGTGCAGGTCACGCTCGCCGATCCCCGGTACTGACGGTGCCCCCGGCGCCCGGTGGAGGGTGCCGATTTGGGCGGTGGCGCGGACGTCGGGTAGATTGACCTCTCGGTACGAGGGCCTATAGCTCAGGTGGTTAGAGCGCCAAACTGATAATTTGGAGGTCGGAGGTTCAAGTCCTCCTAGGCCCACTCCGCCAGGCAGACGCCGGATCCGCTCGTTGCGGTCCGGCGTTTATGCTTGGAGGTACGGGGCCTTAGCTCAGTTGGTAGAGCGCTGCCTTTGCAAGGCAGATGTCAGGGGTTCGAATCCCCTAGGCTCCACTCACCCGCCGCCCGGCGCGCCCGCCCGGCAGGCGCCCTCCCCGGCGGATAGGGAGACCGTGCACCCCACCCCTCGCGCGTCGTGGCCCCCGTTCGTGCTCATGGCCCTCGTAGTGACCGTGGCCCTCGCGTCCAGCGCCACCCCGTCACCGCTGTACGTCGACTACCAGCAGGACTGGGGCGTCGGTGGCACCGCCATCACCGTGGTCTACGCCGTGTACGCCCTCGCGGTCCTCGTCCCCCTGCTGTTTCTCGGGAGGGTCTCCGACGCGATCGGGCGTCGCCCGGTCATCCTGGCGGGCCTGACGCTGCTCGCGGTGAGCATGGGCATGCTCGCCGCCGCCGGATCCGTGGCCTGGCTGATCGCGGCCCGCGTCATCCAGGGTCTGGCGGTGGGTCTCATCACCGGGTCGGCGACCGCCGCACTGATCGAGCTCCATCCGACCCGGGATTCGCGGGTGGGCGCCCTGACCAGCAGCTCCACCACCAACTTCGGCATCGCGGCAGGGGTCCTCCTCGCCGGGGTGGTGGCCACCTCGTCGTCGTCACCCCTCGTCCACCCCTACCTCGTGATCGGGGCCGCCACGGTCGCGTTGCTCATCGGTGTGGCCACGATCGTTCCCGAGACCGCCGGTGGATCGGGGACCCTGCGCGACGCGCTGCGGGTGCGTCCTCCGTCGGTGCCGCCCCAGGTCCGGCCCGTCTTCGCGCTGGCCGCGGTGTGCGTGATCGTCTCGTGGTCCGTCGGCGGGGTGTTCCTCGGTCTCGGCGGCGCGATCGCCCGCGACCTCATGGGTGCGTCCGATTACCTCGTGACCGGCCTGGTGGTGGCGGCCCTGCAGGCGGCGGCCGGGGTCGCGCAGTTGGGGTGGAACCTGCGGTCCGGGCCGTCGCGGTGGCGGCGAGGGGTGGTCCTCGGCGTGCTCGCGCTCGTCGTGGGGCTCGTCGTCGCCTCGGTCTCCCTGGAGGCCCGCACGGTCGTCGGCTTCATCGCCGCCGCGGGGCTCACCGGCCTCGGGATGGGCCTGCTGTTCCTCATGGGCAACACCCTGGTCGCGCAGAGCGCGCCGCAGGCGGTGCGGGGACAGGTGTTCTCGGCCCTGTTCGTGGTGGCCTACATCTCGCTCGGCGTGCCGGCGGTGATCGCGGCGGTCATCGCCGAGGGCATCGGACTGATCCCGGCGTACCACGTGCTGGCGCTCGCGGTCGGCGTGATCGCGGTGGGTGCACTTGTCGCGGTGGCGCGGCCGGGAGCGGGCGGACGGGCCCGGCGGTCGGGGTCCCGCGACTAGTCGCGACTGCTCAGCGCCTGCGCGGCCGCCGCCAGCCCCAGTGCCGCCAGTCCCGTGCGGAGCCGGTCCGTGGCCATCAGCGCCCTGATGCGCGGCCCGGTGACCTGCTCCCGGGCGATCCCCACGTGCAGCGGGACCACTCCGGCGGTGATGGCCGGGACGGCGACGCCCGTGGCGCACGCGAGGAGGGTGGCCCCCAGACCGCTGCGCTCGGCCGAGCGGACCGACCCGTAGGCCGCCCAGGCCGCCGCCCCGAGGCCCGTCGCGTACAGCGTGAGCGCGACGGGGGCGATGCGGCGGGCGTGATCCGCCTGGCGCTCGGCGATGCCGTGGGTGGAACCGTCGAACAGCTGGGGATAGACCACCGAGGTGACCATCGACTGGAACCCCAGGTGGACCGCGGACGTGGTCAGCAGCGCGAGGCGGCCCGCGCGCAGGATCGGGACCGGTGTGGGGCCCGCGGCCGCGGGGCGTCGGCGGTACATGGCTGCCACGCTACCTCTCGCGGGACCGTCCCAGGAGGGCCCGACCCTCGCCGTCGTCGGTCACGGCGCGCGCGGTGCGCAGCACGACCCGCCACCCGCGGTCCGGCGCGTCCACCCGACCGCGCCGCTCCAGCTCCCACCGACTCGCCGTCACCCTCATCACCGTGTAGCGCCCGGGGCGCGACGAGCGCACCACGAGCTGGGTGTAGCCGGTCGCCACCGCGCGGTCCCCGTCCAGCAGCACGACCGGCAGGCTGGGGACGTGCCCGCACCCGTGCGCGATGAGTCCCTGGTGCGCGTCCCCGTGCACCATCTCCCGCAGCCCCTCGTGCCCCTCGAGTACGCCGGTGTCCACGTCGTAGACGCCGTCGTCGGTCCACAGTTCGGCCACGCCGTCGGCGTCGCCGGAGTCGACGCGGGGGGAGTAGGAGGCCAGTAGGCGCAGTACGGCCAGCTCGTCGGCCGCGCGGGCCAGCTCGGCCCGCGCGGTGGCGAGACCGGTCTCGGTCGAGGTGAGCCTCGCCTCGAGGGCGTCCAGACGGGCGGTGTCGGAACCATCAATCATGAACCCGACATTAATGCACTAACTGAAACACGTTACAAGTAGTGTGCACACCATGACGGACAAGAGTGCAGACAACCGTCCCGCCGTGATGACGGCGGACGTCATCGTGGTGGGGATGGGAATCGCCGGCGCCTGCGCGGCGATCGAGGCCGCCGAGGCCGGGTCGACGGTCATCGCTCTGGAGGGCGCCTCCGGACCGGGCGGCTCCTCGGCGCAGTCGGGCGGCGAGGTCTACCTGGGGGGCGGCACGGCCACCCAGCAGGCCCTGGGCATCGCCGACACCGAGGAGGACATGCGCGCGTTCCTCCTGGCCGCGCTCGGGCCCAACGCCGACGAGGCGAAGATCGCCGACTACTGCGCGGGGGCCGTCGAGCACCACGACTGGCTGGTCTCGCACGGAGCGGTGTTCAACCGGAAGTTGTGGGACACCCCCACCTGGATGCCGGGCGACGACTCGGGCCTGATGTGGATGGGGGAGCGGGCGGAGCCCTACGCGTCCCTGGCCACCCCGGCAGCGCGCGGTCACCGGCCGCCCGCCCCGAACTTCGCCGGGAACGTGCTCATGGACTCCCTCGTGGCCACGGCGCAGAAGGCCGGCGTCGACCTGCAGTGCGACGTCAAGGCGCGTTCGCTCATCGTCGAGGACGGACGCGTGGTGGGCGTCCGGGCCACGCAGTTCTCCGAGGAACGCGAGTACCGCGCCACCGGCGGCGTCGTGCTGGCGACGGGCGGGTTCGTGGACAACGACCGGATGCTCGAACAGTGGGCGCCGCAGCAGCTGGGCAAGGACAAGGTCTCCGACGGCCGCGACGACGGCTCCGGCATCGAGATGGGCATCGAGGCCGGCGCGGCCGTGCGCCGCATGCACCAGACCGAGACCGCGATGCTCGTCATCCCCCGCCTGGTGGTGGGCGCGATGCTCGTCGACGGCGACGGGCAGCGCTTCATCAACGAGGAGGTCTACCCGGGCCTGTACTGCCACGCGGCCGTGTATCACCGCCGCCCGCCGGTGTGGGTGATCATCGACGAGAAGGGCATCGAGGACGTCCCGGAGTCCGAGCTGTGGGGTATGCAGCCCATGCACGCCGCCGAGATCATCGAGGAGCTCGCCGCCGACTGCGGGTTGCCCGCCGATGCGCTGGCCGACCAGTTGCGCCGCTACAACGCCGGCGCCGAGCGTGGCGAGGACCCGCAGTTCGGCAAGAACGCCCGGTGGGTGCGCCCGCTCGAGCCGCCGTTCGGTGCCTACCCGACGGGTGCCGGGGGGCCGGACACCTTCAACGGCCTGCCCCTCAAGGCGCAGGGGTTCACGCTCGGGGGACTCCACACGGACCTGCAGTCGCGCGTGCTGGACCGCGCGGGCGAGCCCATCGCGGGCCTGTTTGCGGCCGGGCGGTGCACGCACGGTCTGCACGGCGACGGCTACATCTCGGGGACCTCTCTGGGCGACGGCTCGTTCTTCGGCCGGCGCGCGGGCCGCGGTGCGGCCGGGGTCACCGACACGGTGGCGGCCGGCGATGTGACCGGGTCGGCGCCGGCATGAACGACCCGGTGACCGTCGAGCCGGGGACTGTCGAGCCGGTGACCGTCGTGCGGCGCGACCGGCCGACGGTGGATCTGGGGCCGTTGGACCCGGCGCGCGGTACTGGCCGTCCGGTCGACAGGGACGACGACGACGAGGCCGGCCTCTACGCCCTGGTGGAGCAGGTGCGCCGGATCCGCGCGCTCACCACCGGCGGCATGTTCGACACCGACCTGGGCCCGCTGACCGATCGGATCCGCAGGGTGGCCGACGAGCTGGAGGCCGCGTCGGCGAGCCCCGAGCAGCGGCAGGAGGTCAACTGGCGGGAGCGTCGGTACGCCTCCAACTGCCCGATCATCGGCCGGTCCAACGTCCTCGCCCCGCCGGCCGAGTTCGAGTTGCTGGACGACGGGACGCTCAGGGCCGAGATGACGCTCGGGCTGGAGTACCAGGGCCCCCCCGGGGTGTGTTCACGGCGGTGTCGTGGCCCTGCTGTTCGACGCGGCGCTGGGCCGGGTCGACCACCACGCGGGGACCACCGGGATGACGATGTACCTGGACCTGGACTACCGCAGCCCCACGCCCATCCTCGAGCCGATCGTGGTGACCGCCCGTCAGGTCCGGGTGGACGGCCGGAAGGTGTGGTCGCAGGGCGCGGTCCACGCGGGAGATCGCCTCTGCGCCACCGCCGAGGGGCTGTTCGTCATGCCCGCGGAGTGGGTGGCGGCGTACCGGCAGCACCGGGATGAGGGCGCGGGCGAGGGCTGACGCCGGGGCGCAGAGTAGATTCTGTTGCCGTGACGACCGACTCCGGCCCTTCCGACCCCACCGCCCCGGGCGACCGCCCCCTCGGCACCGCGGACCCCGCCGGTGCGAGCGATGAGGGCACTCCCTTCCTGCGCCAGGACCCCGATGCGTCCGGCGCGACCGAGCTGGCCCGCGAGCTGCGCCGACTCCGCGGCCTGGTCGCCGGGTCCGTCTACGAGGACGTCCACGACGCCGTGGCCACCGTGCGCGGGTTGGTCGAGCACCTCGAGACCGTGGGCACCGTGGTGCGGCCGTCGGAGTACGCCACCTGGGGTGTGCCGGAGCACCTGGCGGCCAACCCGGCGACCGGCAGCCGGAACCCGGTGTCCCCGCCGCTGGAGCCGGTGGTGTTCCCCGATGCGACCGTGCGGGCCGACCTCACCCTGGGTATCGAGTACCAGGGGCCTCCCGGCTGCGTCCACGGCGGGATCGTCGCGCTGATCTTCGACGAGATGCTGGGGCTGGCGAACGCCGCGTCGGAGAGTGTCGGCATGACCGCGGACCTGCGCATCTCGTATAAGTCGCCGACGCCACTGTTCGCCCCGCTGCGGTTCGAGGCGCGGCAGGAACGGGTGGAGGGCCGCAAGATCTGGGCGACCGCGACCCTCCACACCGGCGAGACCCTCTGCGCGACGGCTGAGGCGTTGTTCATCGAGCCGAGGGGTATCCGGGACGCCGACCGCGGCCGGCCCATCGAGGGCTGACAGTGATGATGTGT
>NZ_LSSV01000105.1:0-835 GCF_001658045.1 Dietzia sp. 111N12-1
ATGCACTCCGGATCCGGAAGGGCCAGCAAACCGCCCGCGGCTGCCCACAACATCGGCGTAGTGGACAGGTCGATCGGGGCAGTTAGCCGCATCCCGCCCATCACGATCACTACCAGCGCCATCACCAGCAGGAAACCGCCGTTGACCAATGCGCCGACAATTTCCGCGCGATACCAGCCGAAGCTGCGGTCTTCATCTGCTGGCCGGCGGGCGAGCCGTGCAGCAATGATGGCCACCAGTACGCCACCGACGGCCGAGAAAGTGTGGAAGGCATCTGAGATCACCGCGACCGAACCGGTCCATAACCCGATGCTAATTTCAATGAAGAAGTAAATTCCCGTCAGCCACGCCGAGATGGCCAGTCCCCACCCAGGGCCGCGCGCACCGTCCGTGTAACTGTGGCCTCCGTGTCCGTGAGTCATGAACCCCTCCTCCTGACCGCAAGGTCAGTTCTGGTGTGATTGCTCATCCCCACCGGGAGCAACCGGCAGGGCGAAATATGGTCGAAATTGAGGATCTGATCGGGTCAGTGCGAGTTAGTGCTCGCGTCTGGAGGAGAGCATCTCTGGTGGAGGTCATTGCGGCGGGGCGCTTCCTCGCTCGGTGGTGGCGGCGAAGTGAGGTTCCCCCGGATCCGTAGAGGGATCAGCTGTAATGAGTATTTGAGGGTTTGGGAGCCACTGGATATTGAGGTTGGGAGCCACCGTTATTGGCTTTGAGAGCCGGTGGCCGATGGGGTCGGAGCCACCGGCTCCCGTGCGCGGTCCCGTGGGGTTAATTCACGGCGGTGTGTTCGCGCATGTTGAAGGTGCCGGTCTCGATCCAGAGGGTGTTG
>NZ_LSSV01000106.1:0-818 GCF_001658045.1 Dietzia sp. 111N12-1
GACCCACGGATATGTCAGGAGAGCCATAATTCTGCTGAGACCCAAGAGGATCTCCACTACACGATGCTACATATGGTGCCTCCCCAGTCGGCGCCAGATTGGCTCAAAGCCACGAAGCTCGCCGATCCTGAGGATCCCGGCGGGTACGTTGAAGTCGATATGAACACGCTTCAGCACACGCGTTACCCCAATGTCTTTGCTTTGGGGGACGCCGGGTCTTCCCCAAACTCCAAGACTGGCGCCGCGATCCGCAAGCAGGCCCCGGTGGTGGCTAAGAACCTTCTCGCTGCCATGAAAGGCTTCCCGGTTGCTGAACAATACGGGGGCTACTCCTCATGTCCACTCACCACTGCACGAAACAAGATGCTTCTAGCAGAGTTCGACTACACCATGGAACCGGTCCCCAGTATTCCGATTATCGACACCACGCGTGAGCGTCGAGACATGTGGTACCTCAAGCGCTACGGGCTGCCCACTATGTATTGGAACCTCATCCTCAAGGGCCGCGCATAGCCGAGCCGGTGGTTGGTGCACTCGCGGCCGAAGAGATTATGGGATTCAGCTCGCGCTTCTCGCGATTCACTGGTGCGACACATTTGCGCGATGCACTGACAGAGGTGGAGCGTTGATCGGCCCGTGCCTAGGTGCGTCGCAGTAGAGGATCGTCAAACGAGACTTCGCTCAAGGCTTCTGTCCAGTCCTGACAGACAGGCTCCGCGGCCCTCACGAGGGGCGAGTTTTCGTTGCAGGGGCCGCGAGGAACGTTCGCGCGACGATTCGCCTACTCGCCCGGCCTAGGAGACTGCTGAACAAGGCGC
>NZ_LSSV01000107.1:0-735 GCF_001658045.1 Dietzia sp. 111N12-1
AGGAACTAACGACACGCGACACTAGGAGCGCACCCCGAACGCGGCCACGAGGCCGAACCACAAGGCCGATGCTGCCGCGGCCACCTCAGTTGTCATGAGGTCCCCTGACTTGCCGGGCTGCAACTTCTGGCGTCTCCCACACCTCGATCCTGTCGCGGCCGGTAAGGGTGGCCACGATCAGCACCACAGCGCCACCGGTGATGAAGACATCGGCGAGGTTGAAAGTAGGGAACCATCCGGTGTGCAGGTAGTCAGTCACCAGCCCGTCGGGGGCGCGATCGATGAAGTTGGCCACAGCTCCGCCCAAGACCAGGGCCAACGCCAGTCGTACTGTGCGCGTTGCTGTGCCGGTGGCCCGCCAGGTGAAGAGCGCCAGGGCGCCGATGATGAGGCCAGTGATGGCGAGAACGACGCCGGCGGGAAGGCCAGCGCCGAGGCTGAACGCCACCCCGGAGTTGAAACCCAGGCGCAGCTGCATTGGTCCCAGATCCACCGTGTGGCCGTCGGCCAGTGCTCCGCCCGCCCAAGTTTTAGCTCCGAGGTCCGCCGCGGCCAGCAGCATGACGGAGACGACCAGAGCAGTTCGCGCCCGGGCGCCTTGTTCGCCTTGGTGGGGTGGTTCAGTAGCGGGATTAACGTCCTTTGGCATGACGTCATCCTCCTCGACTCGAAACCGGAGGCGGCAGGAACCTCGATCGCGGCCAACCAAGTGACCTGCCGCGTTGATTTCGGACA
>NZ_LSSV01000108.1:0-703 GCF_001658045.1 Dietzia sp. 111N12-1
AGCTGGTCGGCGATCGCCGACTTAAGCTCGGGCAGTGTGGCGAACTGCCGCGCACGGAGGGCGGCGATGATCCAGGTGGCCACGTGCGCGACGGTGTTCTCCACGCTGGGCTTGTCCTTGGGCTTGCGCACCCGGCCGGGAAGGACCGCAGCCGAGTAGTGCGCGGCCATCTCCCGGTAGGCGGCATTGAGGACGATTTCGCCCTCGCGGGGATGGGTGATCACGCCGGTCTTGAGGTTGTCGCACGCGATGCGCGGCACTGACCCGCCGAAGAACTCGAACATCGCCACGTGGGCCCGTAGCCAGGTGTCCTGCTTCATGTCCAGGGTCGGTTCGACGAAGGCGTACCGGGAGAACGGCAGGCACCCAACGAACAGATACACCCGCCTCGCCTCGCCGCTGACGGGGTTGGTCAGCTGCATCGTCGGGCCGGACCAGTCCACTTCGACGGTCTGCCCGGCCTTATGCCCGACGCGGGAGGCAAGCCCAGCGACCTGCACATGCTGCTGGTACTGCTTGCAGAACCTGTCGTACCCCATCGCCGGCGAGCCCGAGCTGGCGCACCGGTCGACGTACTCGCCGTGCAGAAGCTTCATCGTCACCCCGACCCGGGCCATCTCCCGATGCACCTCGGCCCAGTCGGGCTCGGCGAACACGCTCTCGTGCTCACCCCGGCCTGGGAACAACAGCGAGTACACCTCGC
>NZ_LSSV01000109.1:0-675 GCF_001658045.1 Dietzia sp. 111N12-1
CTCCACGATTCGGGGGGAACCACATGGAAGATTCCCGGAGCTAGAGCTGAGGCGACAAACCACGCGCTGACCGCGCAGCCAACAACGACCACGCTCAATGCGGTGAGCAGCCTGGTGCCAAAGCTCGACCGGGCGAACAATCGGCGCGGCCATGATCTCGGTGGGCACCAGGTACCGAGGTGGACGTCGACGTCAACATCTATGGCACAGATATGGGTGGAGGGCTTTACGGAGCCCAGGACGCGCACAGCAACTTCACGATCGGCGATGAGGTCATCACCACGATCGACGACAATGCCAAGACGATGACGACCCGCGTCAACGGCGAGATCGTCAGCAGTAGCCCGGTCTCGCTAGGAAAGGCCTCGACACCAACGCCGAACGGCACCTACTACCTCGGCGATCGGCATGAGTCGCTCATCATGGACTCATCGACATTCGGCGTGCCGGTCGATTCGGCGGACGGCTACCGGCTTTCAGTTAACTGGGCCACTCAGATGTCCTACAGCGGGATCTACGTCCATGGCGCCCCGTGGTCCGTCGGGCAGCAGGGCTTCACCAACGTCAGTAACGGCTGTATCAATGTCACCGACGCCTACGCCAAGTCGTTCCAGAACAACAGCAACCGTGGCGACGTGGTCGAAGTCATCTGAGAATGACAACCCCATTTGGCCC
>NZ_LSSV01000110.1:0-669 GCF_001658045.1 Dietzia sp. 111N12-1
ATGTGGTTCCCCCCGAATCGTGGAGGGTTTCCTAGGCGGCTTCCGGTTCGGTCGCCGCGGCGGTCTCGTAGCTGATCGGGCTCACCATTCCGATCGTGCTGTGTCGTCGGTCGTGGTTGTAGAACCCGTAGCACCAGTCCAACACAGCGGCCCGGGCGGCGCGGGTGTTTTCGAAGGTGTGTTGCGACAAAACTTCCCATTCCAGCGAGCTGAAAAATGCTTCGGCGGCAGCATTGTCAAAGCACGATCCGACCCGCCCCATCGATTGGCGAATACCGAGGTCTTGGCATAGTTTCGTGAACGCGTGAGCGGTATAGGTGCTGCCCCGATTGGTGTGAAATATGGCTCGTTTCGACGGGTCCTCACGCCACCCAGACTGGTGGACCTCCTCGATACCGCCGCGGGTCGCCCCGGCCATGTTGATCGCCGCGCAGGCGAGTTCGGCGTCCGGGTGCAGACCGGTGGCAGCACCAAGCAATCTACGACTGTAGAGGTCGATCACAGTGGCCAGATATAGCTTCTCACCGGGCCGACCGTTGGCGTCGACGGTGGGGATCTCGGTCATGTCGCCGACCCACCGGGCGTTCGGCCTGTCGGCGGTGAAGTCCCGCTTGAGCAGGTCGGGGAACTTCGGGGCCGTCTTGTCCTGCCTGGTCAGACCGTTGCGGC
>NZ_LSSV01000111.1:0-589 GCF_001658045.1 Dietzia sp. 111N12-1
CGCCCCCGAAACCACGAACGAGCCACACGCGATCACCGACGGTGGATCAGGGCTCAGGCCTCCTCGAATAGGAAAAGACGGCGCGAATGCGCCGCCTAAGCCTCACCTTGAGCAGGCCATCCCCGGCAGGTCCCAGGAGTGCCGGGTCGCCGGAATGCGAGTACCGGATCGCCGGATCGCCGGACCAGGAGTGCCGACTGGCCCTACCCGCCAACTTCCTCCCTGACCTGCACAACTGCGACCTGCTGGTCCTGGACGACCTAAGACCACCCCGATGGCTCCACTGTCGGCGGTCGAGCTGCTCAACACCCTTGCTGCCAGAAGAGGGCGGGGCTCGGCTCTGCTGACCTCGTAGTCCGATCCGTCCGACTGGTACAAGTCGCTCTACGACGCGGTCATCGCCGAAACGATCTTCAACCGGGTCGCCGCCGACGCGAAGATCATCGCCCTCAACGGACCGGACACGAGACGGCACCTCGCCGCAAGGCCGTAGCCGGCCAAGCGGTCGGACGGGTGGACCGCTACCCGATTCCCGTCCGGCTGCTACCCGATCGTCAGAACCCCGCTATCCGAAATGCGTCCCTAACAG
>NZ_LSSV01000112.1:0-559 GCF_001658045.1 Dietzia sp. 111N12-1
CCCTCGGGCTGGGGTGGGATCTGGTCAACGATCTAGCACTGTCGGAGACTCGCACGATCGTCTACAACCAGCCCGGCCACTTCGACAGCGTCCGCATTCTCGGGGTCGATGAGCACAAATGGAAGCACGTGCGCGGCGACGGCAGCAGTGCGTTCGTCACCGTCTTGGTGGACCTGACCCCGGTGGTGGACGGCACCGGCCCGTCCCGCCTGTTGGACATGGTCCCGGGCCGTTCAGCGAGGGTGCTCGCCGACTGGCTCGACGCCCGTGACCAGGCGTTCCGGGACCGCATCAAGGTAGTGACTATGGACGGGTTTGCCGGCTACCACTCCGCGGCCGCCAGCGCGGTGCCCGCTGCCCGGACAGTGATGGATCCGTTCCACGTCGTGCACCTAGCCGCCGACAAGCTCACCGTGTGTCGCCAGCGCATCCAGCAGGCCACCACCGGGCACCGGGGCCGCACCGGTGACCCCCTGTACGGGATCCGCCGCATCCTGCGCACCGCGCCGAATTGCTGACCGACAAGCAGAAGGCCCGCCTGTTCAAGGCGTTCACCGCC
>NZ_LSSV01000113.1:0-531 GCF_001658045.1 Dietzia sp. 111N12-1
CGGTGCTGTTTGTCGAGAATCAGTGTCGCTGGCACCACCGAGGTGGGGAAACCATGTAGCGCTGCCACCGCGGCCTGCGATGGGTCCCAAATTGAGGGATAGGTGACCCCGTAGTCCTTGATGAAGTCGACAGGCTTTTGCCGATTCGGGTCGCGCAAGTTGACGCCGAGATTGGTGAACCCTTGCGCCTGGTACTTGTCCTGTAGTCGCTGCAGGTCGTCGGTTTCCGTCCGGCAGGGAGCACACCACTGACCCCACAGGTTGATCAGCACCACCTCGCCAGGAAAGTCTGCGACCGCCACAGTGGCCTCCGGATCTACTACTTCCGGGCCAGACATCGGCGCGATCTTCTGGCGGTCCGCCGGCGGATCATAGAAGATCTCAATCTGGCCGCCCGGGCTGACAAAATCGAACGTCTCACCTGAAGCGACGGCATCAGTGCCGCTAGCGCAGCCAGTAAGTACAAGCGAACTCACCACCACTGCGGCCAGTTGGCATCTTGCCCGTCTGCCCCAGCTACCGGGCTGCGCA
>NZ_LSSV01000114.1:0-528 GCF_001658045.1 Dietzia sp. 111N12-1
CGAGTTGACGCAGGAACGCCAGGAACTCCTGATGGCGATGCTTCGGCTTGACCGCGCCGGTGACGTGCCCGGTCGCAATGTCCAACGCGGCGAACAGAGTCGTGGTGCCGTGCCGCTTGTAATCGTGGGTGTGCCTTTCGATGCTGCCGGTGCGCATCGGCAGCATCGGCGCGGTCCTATCCAGCGCCTGGATCTGACTCTTCTCGTCAACACACAACACGATCGCGTTGTCCGGTGGCGCCAAGTACAACCCCACCACGTCGGTGACCTTCGCGACCAGTTCGGGATCGGTGGAGAACTTGAACGTTCCGGCCCGCCAAGGCTGCACCCCGAACTTGCGCCACGCCCTGGCCACGGTGGCGTTACCGATCTTCAGATGATCCGCCAGCAGGCGTGAGGACCAGTGCGTCACCCCGTACTTCTTCGGCGGAGGAGTCAACGTCGTGGTGATGATCTTCTGGTCATCTATCCGCTTCGGCCGGCCAGAGCGCGACTCGTCGAACAGGCCCGCGATCCCATCCGCCTCAT